>JBLHQF010000024.1:0-19284 GCA_047624885.1 Cryomorphaceae bacterium
GTTTAGAAGTCAGAGGCGTCTACCACGCTGTTTATTACTCATTGAGGATTTTCAGCACGGCTTGGATGGCTTCTGGTTGACCGCAAATGTTATGGGCAGAAGGGATGACTGACTCGGATTTGCTGAAGGGAATATGGGCGCTGTGGTAGGAGACAACGCCATCGGTTTTGAGGTTAAATAGGGGTTTTCCGATGTCACCGATGATGGAGTAGCTGATCAATCCTTTGCGCATTTTCATCTGGTTGAGCGCGCTAAGTGAGGGGTTTGCTGGCTTTAGCTGATCTACGGAACTCTGACCGGCGCTGAGGAGCTTTTGCGCGCGCTTGGGGATGCGGGGTCTCTCTCTCTGACTTGGAGTGAGGGCTCCAGCGGTTTGCTTGAGAATGAATGTGGGGATGGTGATGATCTTGATGGCGACCCAGCCGATGACTCCGTCTGCGATTTTAGAGCCACGGTGTGGGGTGGCGAGGTAGATGATTTTTGCGGGTTCGGTGAGGGGCTTAAAATGGAAGTAGTCGTGGATTCTCTGTTGCTCGGGCTCGGTAAAGACGGATGTGGGCGAGATGTTCCCTAGGTAGGCTTGGTGTAGACTTTTACCGGGGTGGGAGAGAGCTAGTCTAGAAATGAGCCCGCCCATGCTGTGGGCGATGAGGACGGTTTTGCGGATGTTGGTGTCGTTTTTATTAGGGTCAAGTTTCTGAATCAGCTTACGATAAGATTTTCTAAACTTACTGGATGAGGCTATCCAGGGAGTGCCACTGGGGTAAAAGTAATACCAGAGTTGGTATTTCTTGCGTAGATTAGGATCAGTATTGATGGCTTCTGACATATCCATAAAGGCCTCTGGGCTGGATACCAGACCATGGATCATGAGGACTGGAATACGATTTCTATCGTATGGCTCAGCTAGGTAGAAGCCTTGGAAGGTATTATATTTTTGTGGCCTTATCAAACCCATGATATCGAGGGTGGAATTCCCCGGGATTTCATTGAGGTAGTCCATGACGATCTTTGGCTGGTAGGCTAGAGCTTTCTGCTGATGCTTGCTGGAGCGGGGGTCATAGATGTCGATGTTGGTACTCAGCTTGCCATTGATTCTGGTCTGGGTGGCGACTATGTTTGCAGGGTGCAGATTGGTCAGATAGGCATCGCTGGTGATGGGGGTGAAGTTATTTCCTGAGCTAGCTGGAGTTGATTTTTTGATAACGGATGCTAGCCCGATGCCTTTAGTGCGGTTGGTCAGTGGGCTGATGGAGTAGCCACTTTTGATCTCAGTAAACTTTTTAACAAGTGGGTGGTGAGAGCTGTATGTGATGGTGTGGCCAGGGAGGCTTTGGTAATTACTGGCTGACCATTTAGCGAGTAATGCATGGGTCTGGTGTGAGCTTAGGATGCGCGGCGGAGTGGACTTATCAGAGTGAGTGAATGATGAGACGATAGCACAAGAGGAGATAAAAAAAGCCGCCGATAATGAAACTAAGGCGACTTTGATAAAAGTGAAAATGTGTTCTCTTTTACTATTGAGCATGATGATTAAAGTAGATTCTTATTTGCTCCTGTTCCTTATCTAGCTCTCAGAGTGATGGAAGTAGGATTATAATAATCACGTGTTGAGAAGATCCAGCCAGGTTTCTTTTTTAGCAGAGTGAAACCAGTAGGTCTGAACACTGGTAGAAATAAATTAGAGTTAGGGTCATAGGCTTTCTTGCCCGTGTAGCTACCGCTGATTCGGTATTCGTAGTTCTGGTCATGTCCGTAGCGTGCGCCTGGTGGTCCGTTTTCAGGGAGTCTGTCTGGAACTCTTTTGCTGCTCTCATTCATGAGGACTAGCTTAGAGCTATGCCATGGCTGACCTGGTTTGCGCAGGTATCCCCAGAAACGTGTTTTATTCACGTAGTAGCGTCTGCCGTAGTAGAAGTCGCCTCTCAGTTCAGCAGCTATCTGAGCACTTCTTATTGCTGGGTCTGGCTTAGGGCCAAGATTTCCCGCAGGTGGAGTATAGGCGGCACCTCCACTAGCACAGCTGGAGATGAGGAATGAAGCAAGCGCTGCAAGTGTGATAGCGCTGATTTTAAAGAGTTTTTTCATTGATGGCGATGAGTATTGGTTATGAACTAATCACGGTGATTGATGTGCCTTCCTTGGTCAGACCGTAGATTCTTTTAGCGCTGGCTGGCTGAAGGCGGATGCATCCACCAGATGCAGGGTGACGCTTGATGCTATCTGAGGCATGGAGGCCTATCCCGTTGCTTGTGATACGCTGCCAGTATGGGAGTGGTGTGCCTACGTATTTATCGAAAGAGACGCCATTACATTTTTCGTAACGGTGACCGTAGCAGACGGGCTTGCCGTTTTTATAGAATGTTCCATAGACATTTGAGAGTTTGTATTCTGTTTTTTCGAGCAGTTTGAAGGTGCCGATAGGAGTCCTCTTGCCAGCCCTTCCAGTGGTGCATGGTGTGTCGAGAAGGACGGTGCCATTCTGACTGACGATCATACGCTGGGTTGATACGTTGACTACTAGTTTAGTTTTAGATTTGTCGCTTGATTTGATGGCAGCTTCATTAGCGTATGTATTGTATGTCTGCTTGTAGTCAGCGCGCATGACGAATTTCTTATGTGATGACTGTGAGCTAGTGACTGATGAACCACAGCTGGTGAGCAGTGAGATAGCTGCGAGAGGTAGTAGTAGTAGTAGTTTCATTGGTCGTTTTTGTGTTGTTTCAGCTAGGGTAAGACCTTATTTCAGGATAGTTACTGATGTTCCAAACTTGACCTTATCATAGATGATAGTGACTACTGAGCGTGGGGTGCGAATACAGCCGTGAGAGGCTGGATAGCGAGGGACTCTGCCTCGGTGCATGCCGACGCCATCGCCAGTGATTCTCATCCAGTTAGTCATAGATGCTCCGAGGAATGAACCTCCTTCAGGGATAACATCGTCTCTTGAATCAGCGTTAGTTTTTACAACCTCACCATTGGCATCAAGGATCTTGCCATAAAGATTAGAGCGTTTATCAATGACCTTTTCCATGATTTTGAAATCTCCGGTAGGAGTTGGGTGTTTAGAGTTACCTGTAGAAACGGGGTAGTCCATGGCTACCTCATCATGATGCATTAGGAAGGCGCGCTGGAGCCCTAGATCGATGACCACGTTAGAGTTTTCAGAGTTTGTTTTAGCGAGCAGGCTGCTATTTTTAAATACGTTGTATGTCTTAGGGTAGTTTGGTCCGGCCTTAAAATGTTTATAAGTTCCTTTTTCGTAAGGGTTCACAAAGACAGCGTTGAGTGGTCTGGTCGCTAGAGGGTTTGCTTTGCTAGGGCCGCCAGTAGATCCACAACTCGTGAGAGTGGCGGTGATTACCAGTGTTAGAAATGGCAGGAGCTGTTTGAGATTGAATATGGGTTTGTTCATGATAAAGTGGAGTCTGTGATTATTATCTACTTAAAGTGCTTAATACAGAATGCTAACTAGAGCAAGTTTGGATATGTGTTTTCTTTTGTTTAGGTTGGCAGGGCGATCAAGCTAGGGAGGAAATATTCTATTACCGCTGATTTCGCAGATTTAAAACTGATTACCAATGCGATGAAACTACTTTTTAGCCATCAGAATACATAAATATGATGAAGGTGAGATTTCGAAGCACTAAAGAATAGGCTAAGGTAAAAAAATCAGCGGTAATCTGCGTAATCAGCGGCTAGAAAGATTTTGTTCTGAGATGTTTTCTCTAGCTTGATCGCCCTGTTTAAGTTGGCCGCATAGAATCTTTAAACATGGAATTAGTCAAAAACCGATTGTATTTATGGTGTGATGCTAGCAGCGAGTATGGTGGCGCTGCGTTCATTCTTTTTGACTAGATTCCTACCTAGGCTGGACTGAGGGAAGTCGACGGTGAGTGTAGGCGACTTGCGGAATGTGGGCTTTTTTTCGGCATTGTTGGTGGCGAAGAATGCCTTCTCAGGGATTTTTATCGTGCCAGTCTTGATTTTACCACCCCAGGGGTCGATGTATTTTATCTCAAATGCAGTGGCGTTTAGCGGAAGGGAGCCTGGTATTTCATAGAGAACGACGAAATGACCGTGGACTTGTCTCCATCGGGTGCCTCGCTGGGCGAATCTCTTGATGCTGATGAGCGGGGGGAATCCGCTCCGGAGTGACTTGGTAAGATGCTCATGAGTTGCTGTGAGTAGAGTTTTATGCCCCCTTTTAGATTTGATGAAGTGAGTGGTGTGCTTTAGCTGGGGTAGAGCGATCTTTCGTCTGCTCTGGAAATCATTAGCTAGGTCGGTGAGGTCTAGGCCGTTGATACCAGATCGAGCATCCCAGCGCATACTGGCACGGGAGTAGCTGGAGAAGATCCTGCCATAATATCTTACTATGAAATCAAATTGTTCCTTATCCGTGTCACCGACTATTTTATTGGTGGCAGCATTCCATTTCGGCGAGCCGAATCTGTAGGCGTTGATGAGTGAGGCAGGACCGCAGCCGTTTTTCTGGATCGAGATCTGGTTGATGGCCTTTGCTTCAGAGTTCGGTGCGATGACTGGCCCCTGAACTGTAGCACAGCTGCTGGACACGGCTGTGATTACGAAGTAGAGAAGAGTGACTGAGAGTCTGAGCATTATTTAATAATGCTGGTGATTTACTGATTTGACAACACTTTAGATAATGAAGGATGGTTTTCTGGAAATAGAGCTTTCTTTAGTAGTGGGATGGATTAGAAATAAGTGACAAAGATGATTTCTGTAAGCGATGGGCATGATGGAGGAGGGAGCTCTGGGGTGAAGTTATCCCATGAGATAGAAGAGGTGTTTTCAGAAACTGGGATGCTTTCGAAGTCTCCGGACTTTTCCTATCGACCGCAGCAACAGGAGATGGCGGTGGCAGTGGCGGAGACGCTGGAGGGGACTGGGGTGCTTTCTGTAGAGGCGGGGACCGGGGTTGGGAAGTCATTGGCGTATCTGATCCCCGCGGTGAAATTTGCTATAGAAAATGACCGGAAGGCAGTGATCTCTACGCACACGATCAACCTCCAGGAACAGCTGGTGAGTAAGGATTTACCGATTGTGAAGAAGCTGCTGAAGCTGGACTTCGATGCGGTGTTGCTGAAGGGGAGAGGGAATTTCATCTGCCCAGCGAGACTGCGTAGAGCGATGGAGCGGCCTGGGGATTTATTTTCTAGTAGCGAGGCAGAGGAACTACGGGCGATCTATGACTGGGCTGAGGAAACGCTCGATGGAAGTCTGAGTGATATGGACTTTCAGCCGAGCTCTAAGGTCTGGAGTCAGGTTTGTAGCGAGGCGCATGTTTGTACGAGAAAATCTTGCGGTAGTGGAGATGCGTGCTTTTACCAGAATGTAAGGAAGCGGGCTGAGAAGGCGGAGGTGATTGTGGTGAATCACACGTTATTCTTCACGCTTTTTGCGGCGGAGGTGGAGAGCATCGAGCTGGGTGAGAAAGGGAATGGCGGGTATTTGTTTGCTAATGATTTTGCGATTCTGGATGAGGCGCATACGCTGGAGGATGTGGCGGCGAAGCAGTTGGGACTAAGGTTGAGCCATGCGGGGATGAGGTTTGATGTGCAGCGGCTTTATAATCCTAAGACGAAACGTGGCCTGCTGAAGACGATGCGAAATGGCGAGGGAATGCAGTGTGCTGAGGAGTTGTTAGGTGTGGCGGAGAGCTTTTTTGAGGATGTGG
This sequence comes from Cryomorphaceae bacterium, assembly GCA_047624885.1. Taxonomy (GTDB): domain Bacteria; phylum Verrucomicrobiota; class Verrucomicrobiia; order Verrucomicrobiales; family Akkermansiaceae; genus Rubritalea. The sequence continues at coordinate 5,702 of JBLHQF010000024.1, forward strand.
GTGAGGTGGTGGAGTTTGGCCAGTATTCAAGGGAGTTTAGAGTGAGGCAACCAGAGTTAGTGGATAATAGCTTGGCTCTGCCGCTGAGGAATTTCTGGACAGCCGTGGAAGAAGCTGCCGAGGCACTGGAGAATGATAGCGCGGTTAAAAACGAGCTAATGGATGGAGCGCGGAGGATGCGTGAGATGCATGGTAGTCTGAAGATGTTTCTCGATCAAGATGATGAGGAGAGCGTTTACTGGGTGGAGAAGACTGGTCGCGATGGCGAGAATCTGGTGTTGCAGTCCGCTCCTATCAATGTGGCGGACAGGCTGCGGGAGACGATGTTTGGTAAGGGGAAGACTTGCGTGCTGACGAGTGCTACGCTGGGCGCGGGGGATGAGGACTTAGGGTATTTTCGCAGAAGGGTGGGAGCTGAAAAAAGTAGATTTCTCAAGATAGGAAGTCCATTTGACTACGAGAAGCAGATGCAGATCTATGTGATGCAGGCGATGCCTGATCCTGGTACTGAGAAGTATGAATCTGCTTTGGTGCACTGGATAGAGCGGGTGTTGAAATACACCGAGGGGAAGGCATTTGTGCTATTCACTAGCTATAGGGTGATGAGGAATGTGGCTGAAGCGATGGAAGATTATTTCGATGAAATGGGCTGGCGACTGCTAGTGCAGGGCGATGGGATGCCGCGTCACCAGATGGTGGATGTTTTCCGCGAGGATGTGCACAGTGTACTTTTTGGAACCGATAGTTTCTGGGCGGGGGTGGATGTGCCAGGTGAGAGTTTATCAAATGTGATTGTGACGAGGTTGCCATTCAGCGTGCCAGATCATCCGTTGGTAGCTTGTAAGATCGAGCAGATCGAAGCCAGTGGCGGGAATGCTTTTATGGAATACTCGGTTCCAGAGGCGATTATTAAGCTGCGGCAGGGTGTGGGGAGGCTGATCCGTAGTGAGAGTGACAGTGGTCTAGTAGTGATACTGGACAATAGAGTGGTGACGAAACGTTACGGGAAGATGTTCCTCGACTCACTTCCTCCTGCACCTATCAAGATAGTGAAAGATTAGAGTTATTTTCACTAAACCTAGCGGCTTAATATTCGTTAGGTTTTTTTGTGCCCGGATGTGTGCGGTATAAACTGGGCTGGTTGTTATAATGGCGGAGATGTGGATTTTTACACTAGTCTCTAGTCATGAAGGACAGGGAAGCAGCAGAGGTGCTGTGGGTCAAAATTTTTATCATAATACAATCGTGTGTGTTACGAAATGAGAGCGGGTCGCTGAGAAATCAGTGGCCCGCTTGAGTTTTAGAGTTGATGTTAAAATCCTTTGAGCCAGCTGATTAGAGCGAGTCCGTTCTCAATGAACAGGTTGATCCATTGATAACAATATGATTTAAATGTGATGCCTGATGGTGAGAGACAGAGTAGTGTGGCTAGTAGCAGGATATTGGCTAGATAGATGATGGTGAGTGAAAAGAATGAGCCATTCTCCTTGAGATCTGGTTGATCACGCGGGATCATCCAGATGGTCCAGGCTAAATGGAATGTCCAAGTGAATCCGATTAAGAAATACAGGATCTCAGCGTGATAGGGGATCTGGATGAAAGATCCTGTGATGTAAGATACAGCTAGGACAATACAGGTCCAAAACGGAACGAAGTAAGGGGATAGTGCGATCAAAACGTTGGTCTTATTGGTGATCACGTAGCCGCCATCTGGTGTGACTTTGAAGCCAGAAATTTTCCCGCCGCAAACGAAAATGAAAAATGCATGGGTTAACTCATGACCGAGGACGTAAAGATAGAGGAAGGTTTTTCTGAATAGCTTAGTCCAGAACCAGCCTAGCATGAGAAAACAGCCTATCGAGAAGTAGAGGGCTTCGGCGTGGAATAGTTGTTGCCAGAAATTGCTAGCCGTAGAGGGCAAGGTATTGATTTCAAAAATAGCGACGGTGGAGATGAAGCATGGAAAGATGAGGAAGATACCGATAATCGTTCTCAGGATGAGATGCATGACGGGTAGGCTGTAGTCATCATCTGTCTGATGCGTGATGGATGCATTGACAGATTTCATTCCTCGCGACTTCCAGTTTCTTTGATTACTCCGCTGCTGTGCTCGGCTGCTGGCTGACTGGAAAAACCCTAAGATTCCAGATGGTTTTTTCCTCCGTGCAGCGCCCCTAGAGCGCTTCCGTTTGGAAGCTCCGGAGCTCGCTCGCTGCTTAGGGTTCTTGGTGTTTTGACGTGCCATCTAAAAAGTTAAGGGTAATGAATGTTGATGTGTTCATTAGTCCATAACTCATTTCTTAGGCAATGTCGATAGTTAAGATGAATTTAGTTTCAGATTTTTTTCTTAACTCGCTTTCTTAACTCGCTTGCTTAGAAAGACCACGACAGTTGCGGGGATCATCATCCAGAGGCTGTAGATGCATGGAGCGATGGTCATGACATCGTTCTTTAGTATGTCTGCTGCTAGGAGCAGAGCGATGGTGCCATTTTGTAGCCCTACTTCCATGGTGATGCAGACCCGTTGAGGGACATTGAGTTTGCAGAGGCTGGATAGTCCAAAACCCAGTAGCATGCCTGCTAGGTTTAAGGCGATACATGCAGGCCCAGTTAGGATGGCATACGCGTTAACGGTTTCCGTTCCGAGCTTGATATAGAGAGCGATGATTACCAGAACTAGCACTGCAGAAGAAATCCCCCTGACCCAAGGTTCAGCTTTTTTGGCTTTCTCTTTGAGTCGGGATTTGAGGAACATCCCGATCAGCACAGGTAAGACAGAAATGGCAAAGAGCTTAATGATGGTAGAAATAATAGGGAGGGAGAAGCTCGCTGAGTCAACCTCTTGCCACACCAGCGCCCAGCTGAGAACGAGTGGAATGGTGAATGGAGTGATGAAGCCGATGACGGCGGTCAGTGATACTGATAGCCCCGCATCACCTTTAGCTAGATAGGTGAAGAGATTTGAAGTGACGCCTCCTGGGCAGAGAGAAATGATGATTAGTCCCACAGCGAGTGCTCCTGATAGCTGGAAAATAGTAACTGCTCCCATGGCCAGCAGCGGTAGGAGAATAAGTTGACATAGAGCACCGAGCAGGAAGGCTTTGGGGAATTTAGCAACCTGCTTGAAATCCTTAATTTCTAAAGTCATACCGACTCCTGTCATGACCATGATGAGTGCTACTGGGAGTAGAATAGGGATAATTAGTTCGGCCATAATATGAATACGAGAAAGTATTTAGCCCAAGAGAATCGTTTCTTTAGCTGCCTTACTAAAGCTCTCCTTACCAGCATCTTCGATCACCACATCACCTGTGGATTCCTGGTAGTTAGAATTTTCACCGCCAGGTGCGCGGTAGCAGAGATCGTAGTGGGTTTCTAGTACAGACTGGACAAAGTCATCCCACTTCTCAGCATTGATCAGAGTATTCCATTCCTCCACCTGTTCATTCCCGCGCAGTGGGATCAGCTTGCTGAGGAGGAGCTTTAGTTCCTCGGCATTTTCTTGGAAATGGGGGTATTCTTGGCGGAGGATTTTAATCCTTTCGGTGACTGGCAGTTGGATATTGATCACACGGGACCTCTTCAGCGCCTTCCACAATGCGGGTGGGCAGTGGACATTGCCGATACGGTTGCTCTCAGCTTCGGTGAAGATCGGTTTGCTTAGATCAAACTGCTTCATCTGGTGCCAGAGATCAGTCTCAAATTTCTTCTGTGCAGGCTGCGGCGAGCTAGGCGTAGCTCCCAGTAGTGAGCCTTTGTGGTTCGCTAGACCTTCGAGATCTAGAACTTGGCCACCTTGGTCGCGAATAGCTGTGAGCAAGCGCGTTTTTCCCACGCCTGTCAGACCAGATAGAACCTGTAAATCTAGCCCCTCTGTTAGGAAGATTTCTTCCGTGTCATCGACTATGTATTTCCGGAAAGCACGGTAGCCACCTTGTGCCACATGTGGTTTCCAGCCTACGGATTTAAGAATGAACGTAAACGATCTCGAGCGCATCCCACCACGCCAACAATAGAGTAATGGCGAGTAGTCTATACCGTGCTCCATCATCTTATTCTGAATATGTTCGGAGACATTCGCAGAGATCAGAGCGGCTCCTAACCTGCGTGCCTCAAACGGATTGGTCTTATAAATTTCGCCCACTTTGGCGCGCTGCGCGTCATCTAGCACAGGTAAGTTGATGGCACCAGGGATATGGTCTAGTGCATACTCTGATGGGGAGCGTACATCGATGATTTCTGAATACTCAGAGAGATCACAAGGAAAGGAAATGGTGGATAAATGCTGCATATTGCTTAGGTTGCTATTCTGTCTTATTCTCTGATAGATGACATCACTAAAATGACTTTTTTACTTATAACGACACATTTGGCTTTTTTGAATCAGCTAGTGGTATTATTAACAGCCCATGACAGATATCGATATCGCCCAGAAAGCGGTTATGCAGCGCATCGCGCCACTAGCTCAGGAGAAATTAGGCATTTCAGACGAGCATCTAGAGCCTTACGGACACTATAAGGCCAAGCTCTCGCTCGACTACATTGATTCGATCAAATCCAACAAGAACGGCAAACTCATCCTCGTCACCGCCATCAGCCCCACTCCCGCGGGCGAGGGGAAGACCACCACGTCAGTGGGCTTAACAGATGGGCTAAACCGCATCGGGAAAAAAGCGGTGGTCTGTCTCCGCGAGCCATCACTAGGACCATGCTTCGGGATGAAAGGTGGTGCCGCAGGAGGTGGCTATGCTCAGGTAGTGCCTATGGAGGATATAAACCTCCACTTCACGGGAGATTTCCACGCCATAGGGCTAGCGAATAATCTTCTCGCCGCCCTCATCGATAACCACGTCCACCACGGCAACTCGCTCCAGATCGACGTTCGCCGCGTGGTCTGGAAACGGGTGGTCGATATGAATGACCGCGCGCTCCGTGATATCACTGTTGCTCTCGGCGGACAGGGGAATGGATATCCTCGAACTGACGGCTTCGACATTGTAGTCGCTAGCGAAGTTATGGCCATCTTCTGCCTCTCCACCAGCGTGGCTGAAATGAAAGAGAAACTGGGCAACATCATCGTAGCTTACACCAGAGAGCGTGAAGCCATCCGGGCACGCGATCTGAATGCTCACGGAGCGATGACCGTGCTACTTAAAGATGCCTTCAAGCCTAATGTAGTGCAGACACTCGAAGGCAATATCGCCTTCGTTCACGGTGGGCCATTCGCTAATATTGCCCATGGATGTAATACTGTGATTGCCACCCAGACCGCCCTTAAGCTGGCGGATTACGTCGTCACAGAGGCAGGCTTTGGTGCGGATCTTGGCGCGGAGAAATTTGTCAATATCAAGTGTCGTAAATCAGGTCTGAAACCAGACGCATCAGTCATTGTAGCCACCATCAAGGCTCTGAAATACCACGGTGGCGTTAAATTAGAATCGATCCAGGAAGAGAATCTAGCAGCACTTGAAGAAGGTCTGAAAAACCTCGAACGGCACATTCATAATATCCGTGATGTTTTCGGGCTGCCCTGCATCGTAGCGATCAATAAATTCAGCTTTGACACGCAGGCAGAGATTGATCTCGTCACCAATAAGCTCGCGCACCTCCAAGTGAAAGTAGTCCTAGCAGACCACTGGGCGAATGGAGGAGCAGGGGCCGAAGACTTAGCGCGTGAAGTGGTGGACACATTGGAAACCACCCCAGCCGATTTCAGATTCGTCTATGAAGATGACGCTCCCCTGTGGGATAAAATGGAAGCAGTCGCCAAGAAAATCTATGGTGCCAGAGGCATTGCTGCTGATAGCAAAGTGCGCAACCAGATTAAGAAACTCCAGCAAGACGGCTATGGAACTTACCCTATCTGCGTGGCTAAAACGCAATACAGTTTCTCCACAGACGCCAAGCTTCTAGGCGCACCAGAAGAGCACGTGGTGGAAATCCGCGAAGTCAGGCTTTCCGCAGGAGCTGAATTTGTCGTCATGATCTGTGGCGATATTATGACGATGCCGGGGCTTCCCAAAATCCCTGCTGCGAATAGGATAGACATTGACGCTGACGGAAAAGTAGTCGGCCTGTTTTAAGTCTAACAACTTGTATCTTTAAACTTAAATCTTTAAACTCAAAACTAATATGCAACATCACGTATACTTCTGGCTAAAAGCCGAGCACCAGACAGACGCAGCAAGGGCTGAATTAGAAATAGGACTCAGTGATATGGCTGGTAACACCCACGTAGCCAAAGGAGGGTGGGGTAAACCTGCCGCAACAGCTGACCGACCAGTCACCGATAAGACCTGGGACTATGCCCTCTACTGTAGCTTCGAAACCCTAGCGGACCACAACGCCTACCAAATAGACCCAGACCACGACGTCTTCTCGTCCAGCCACAAACACCGCTGGGAAAAAGTGATGGTCATGGATGCTGAGTAGTAACCCGTGGCTCAGTCTTCTAGTAAATGGAGCTCTCGCATTTCCGAGAGTCTCCGAATCAAATTTAATGACCAGCAGCGGTTTCTACTCGCTTGCGTGGTTTGTGGATTATTGTGTGGATTATTAGCAGTTGTCTTTCAGCTGATGATTCATGGGACGTTCCACCATTTGTGGGATTTTGCCACGAGCCATCACGAGACTTGGGAGTTCGTAGCCATCATGCTTACCGCCCCCACGCTGGGTGGCCTCATCTGCGGGTTAGCGATAAAATACTGGGTGCCTGAAGCGGTTGGCAGTGGGGTTCCTCAGACTAAGGAAGCTTACTACAATAAAGGTGGCCGCATCTCTACGATCACGGGTATGTGGCGTGTTATTCTGGGCACGGTTTACATAGGACTTGGAAATTCACTAGGCCGAGAAGGTCCCATGATCCATGCCTCTTCTGCTATAGCCTCGCGTATCGGGCGGTTTATTTTCTTAGACACTGAGCGTGTAAGAGCCATGATTCCGGTTGGGATGGCAGCGGGGATCGGTGCTGCTTTTAATGCTCCTCTCTCCGCTATTACTTTTGTGTTTGAGGAATTGTTAGATAATTTCTCCACCAAGGCGATCGGCGGGATGGTAGTCGCGGTGGTCATAGCCGCGGCCGTCTCGCGCTCTATCTTAGGTGAAGATCCGGTAATCAACACCCACTTGGCGCTCGACTACGAAACGTCAGCTTGGATGTTGGTCGCGATACCTCTCGGTGCGATTGCTGGGCTACTAGGACACTTCTTTGTAGGCTCTATTCTCACTGCGCGTAGATTTATCAGATCTAGAGCATGGATGAGTTCATGGTACACACCCGCTGTGGGTGGACTTATTTGTGGCATACTAGGTTGTCTGGCATTTTGGATAACCAGCAGTGCCGGGAATGCTCAAAACGGGGTTTTTAGTATCGGTTACGAATCTCTCGAGGCGGCATTTGAAAATCAACTCATCGTTTCAATTCTTATCACGCTGCTAGCATTTAAATTTGTAGCCGTGGTGGTGAACTACGCATCAGGCGGGAGTGGCGGATTGTTCTCTCCCACGCTTTTCCTCGGTGGTATCCTTGGCGGTATCATCGGGATTCTACTGGTGAAGTCTAATAACTACTTTGATGTATTGACCATCACTGACGAATCCCAAATCATCGGCGGTTGTGTACTGCTTGGGATGGGAGCCATGTTTGGATCAGTGCTTCGCTGTCCATTCACTTCACTGATCATTATCTTCGAGCTCACCGGGAACTACTCGCTTATCCTGCCGTTAATGGGTGGTAACATGCTAGCCTGGGCGATCTCTAAAAAGTTCAGACCGATCGCACTATACGATGCCTTGCTACTGGACGATGGAGTCTCGCTGAAGCGTATGCCCTTATACAGAGGAGCACAAGACTACCGAAACCTTCCGGTGGCTGCGATCATGACTCACGATGTCTCATCCGTGAAATCCTGGCTTACTGCTGAGGAGAACCTGACAGAGATTCAGAGCGCTAGAACCAGACACCACGCCTACACAGTGGTTGATGAAGAGGGGAAGTTTGAAGGGGTAGTCAGTCATCATGAACTCCAAGAAGTCTCACCGGCAACCAAGGCGCTGGAGTTAATCAAGGATCAAGACGTTATTTACGTCCACCCAGAGGCATCGATCCGCAATGCCTCGCATCTGATGATCCAGAATGACATTCAGCAGCTTCCTATTCTGAGTGCGTCAGATAAGGGGCGGCTGCTAGGTATTTTAACGCTCAATGATATAGCGAGGCAGCAAAACGCTACTCAGATTTAGTCTCGGCGGTTTTGAACTCTTTGATCTGGATGTTTTTGTACTCCATTTTACATATTCCACCACTGTGTAGCTGCAGTGCAATCACTCCTTTAGAAGGAATATTTTTATCATTCTCGGTGAAATCGGCAACAAGGAGATTATTGATATACAGCTGATGGTGATCGCTTTTACAGATGATCTTGTAGCTGTGCCAATCGTCATGCTTGAAGTCTTTGTATAGTTCCTTGGTGTTTCCTTTTATCAGTTTGCCACGGCGGTGCTCATCATAAATGTCTCCCCAGTATCCTTTTCCTATATCAGCTTGGTAGCCGATGATCTTGTTTTTGATGATCGATCTGTATTGGATTCCACTGTTAATGAGTCCGGTGGCTTGATCCCCGCTGAGGCGAAATTCACAGCTGAACTCGAAGTCTTGGTATTCCTTCGTGGTAGTGAGGTAAGTATTCTTAGGCATTTTCTTATCACCGCTTGAGCAGGTGATGACGCCATCGATGACTGACCAGTATTTTGCTAGGGCAGGGTTAACCGCCTTCCATCCATTCAATGTTTTACCATCGAAGAGTGAAACTATGTCATTTTTATTCGCTTCTGGAGCGGGAGTAGTAGGTTTAGCTTCACATGCTGTGAGTGAAACGATGGTGGTCAATGTGAATGTGAGTAGTGTTTTTTTCATGATTTTACTTGAGTGTTTTGATATATTCTAACAGATCGACCATCTGCTGGTCGGATAAATTGCCAAACATGTCTGGCATAAATGACCTGCCACCTACGAAGCTGGAACGGGCAATTTCTGCAACGGGTGTGAAGATCTTGCTGCCTCCCATCATGGCGGTGGTGACGCCCTTACTATCTTTCTTCACGAGGAATCCCTCTGTGCTAGAGCCATCTTTTTTAGTAACGCGGTAGAGCCCATATCCACCTTCAACAGCTTGGTCCGGGTCAACGATGGCAGTTAGCAGATGCGCAGTGTCGCGGTGTGCTGAGCCATCGAGAACAGGTGCTATTTCTTGGCCTTCGTTGCCTACTTTGTGACACATCATGCAGCTTTGAAATGTTAGCTTGCCAGCGTTGGCGTCACCTTTGAGTTTCTTCGAAGCAGCCAGGAATTGTTTGATTTTTCCTTGCTTAAGATTCTTTTCATCTGCCTTTGATTTTCTAACTACTTGGTCTAACTCTTTAGCCACTGGGTTCTTGCGAGCTGATGTTTTGATCCGTTCCGCTGCCGAGAGAGAAAATGCCTTAGAGGTAAGTTTTTTCTGAGCGTACATTTCTAACAGTAATGAAGATCCTTGCTTACTCTGAGAAAACTTCTCGGTGATTTCTTGATGCTGATCAGCCGGCGTAGAGCTGATTATTTTCTCCAGAATAGCTGCGCCATCATTGCGGTGCGGTTTAATGTATGAGGCTAGCGCATCTAGGCGAATATCCCTAGTGTGGTTACCTTTATTGATGATGCTCAATAAATTTCCAACGTAGTGCTGTGGCTGGAGCGAGTAAACAGCCAGCAGGAGGTTTAGCGTCTTCTCATTCTTAGAATCGATCTTTGCTATTTTCGCATGAAGCCCATTTACCTTGAGCTGATGAACGGCATTCAGACCTAATTCTAGAGTCTTTGGTTCGTCTAGCAGGCTACTAATAGCGGGCGTGAGGACTTTCACTAGCGGTGGTGACTGAACTCTGGAAAGATGCTTTATCGCGAGTTTTACATACATAGTTGCGTTCTTAGGATCTGAAAAATTCTGTTTCACCGCAGCGTAGATATCCTGATCCGTGAGCATGTTTGCGATGGCGATGAACGTCTCGTTATCTAGCTTCTTGGCTGCGACCTGTTGCCAGACACTGAGGAAAGCTGCTTTCTTTTGCTCACTGGGGAGCGCCTGGAGTGCCCATAGTTTGTTCTCTACTGGTGAGTTGTCAGACTCTGGAGACTTGAAGTAGGCAGATAGCTCAGCTGGATACTGTTCTAGAGATTTTCTGGCAAGGAACCGCTCAAAATTTCTCTCATAGCTACCACCCAGAGCATTACCCTTGAGGGCTGGCTTACATGCGGAGATGAGTGTGGCTATCGTGTTTTTGTCAGCGGCTTTAATACTTGTTAGTGTCCGGAGCACTTGGCTCCTGATCATCGGGTTAGAATGCTTGAGCTTGTCTGCGATGAGTGTGTTTACTGTAGCGGGAGTGAGCTTGAAGCTACTTAGTGTGCGGATGGTCTCACGGACTAGATCAGTATCCTTATCGCTGAGAAGTGCGGTGACAGTAGAATGGTCAAAGTGACGCAAGCTCTCAAGCGACCACAGCGCGTGGATGCGTGTAGTGACGGTCTGTGACTGATCTTTCGCTAATTCAATCAGGCTAGAGGTAAGTTTTAGTTTGTCACTTTCACTATGAGGCCGATCTGCGATCTGATGCCAAGCGGCGCGAGTTTCCCAGAGGCTAGCGGATTTAAGATGCTCCACAAGCTGAAGAGTGGGGGACTTTATGAGATTTGGAATTTCGCGTGGTTGTTGTGACTTGTGACGGATTCGCCAGATGCGACCATGCGTTTTATCTCTATCTGGATGACTAGTGCCCACTTCATTGTGAGAGACTATTTTATTATACCAGTCCGCGATGTAGAGGCAGCCATCAGGACCAAACTCAATGTTCACAGGACGAAACCAATCGTCTTCAGAGCTAAGGAAGTCTTCTAAGTGAACCGCAGAAATTTCCCCGTTAGGAAGACGAGTAATTTTGACGGCATTAATCGTTGAAGTGATCGGGTTAGCGAGTAGCGCGATGTCTTGCCAGTCTTCAGCAGGGAATGATCCCGAGGTGTCTTCCATGAATTCCAAACCAGAGATACCACTGGCACCAACTCTGAATTTATGGTTCACGGGGATAAGCGGTTGGTAAGGGCGGAGTTTAGCATTTCCGATACCTCTGAATCCAGTTTGTGGCTCGGCTGGATTTACCGAGAAGCCGAAGTCGTTTGCCTCAGTTAGATACCACTGGCCTTTAGCTTGGAGTTGAACCCCCCAGATGTTATTTAGTCCAGAATTCACCAGTTCTACTCTCTGTTTATCGTGGGAAAAACGGACGATTTTACTGTAGTCGATACGGATGTTATCTCCAGAATTCACCGCCTTAATTTCTCCTTTATTAAGTGCGCCCTGCGAGAAATGAACATAACCACCGGGCGCTCTCACCAAGGTATGCGCCATGGTGTGTGTGTCTGTGAATCCGAACCCAGTCAGAACCGGCTCCATCTTGTCAGATTTTCCATCGCCATCCGTATCCCGAAGTAGGAAAAGCTCAGATCCATGACAGACATAAGCACCATCTTTGTAAGGCAAAATAGATTGTGGAATAGTCAGTCCATCCGCCCACACACGTAGCGGCTTGCTCGCAGGCTTGCTGAGGTCGTCTAAGATCAGGATCTTATCCGCACCTTTTGTTTTGAGTTGGTAGAGATCCTTGATACGCTTAAAATCTGGGTTCTTATCCTGTTCGGCAGGATTATCCATGAGTTTCAGCAGTTTATTCCAAGGGATGTTTTTAACCGGATCGAGCGGATACATGCTCGCTGTCTGAGTCCATAATCTGCCAGCATCATCAAATGAAATATCGATGGGATTAATCACCCCATGTTCCTCAGATGCGACCAGCTCGATGACGTAGCCCTCCGGAAGCTTAAAGCCTTTCAGCTGATCCTCGGCAGAGAGGGTATCAGTGCGCGCAGACTGGGTCTTTTTCTTAATAAACGGCTTGTTCTTATCTTTAGGAGGTAGCGGGTCAGCGAGAACGAGTGATGTCGCTAGTCCTAGGATTCCTGTGATTGAGATTAGAGATGAATTCATAGTGATAGACTGACAGATACGGTTCTGCCTGGAAGCCTATTTCATTTTTTTTTGCTGCCAGGGCTTTTGTATTCTGGGCAATAGAGCGATCAATCCAATCACTCACTAATGGTAAATGAACTTCGTTGGAAGCGGGGAGCGACCTTCGGTTTGGGAGCCGGGGGAGCGTTGAATGATATTTAACCTAGAGATTTAGTGATTCGCCTGCGGCTACTTGCTACCAGAGCCGAAGGCTTGGCACTGTTTTTATTATGCGTCTTTGTATCCATTCGGGTAATTTGACTGCCATTTCCAGGCGGATTCGATCATTTCCTGTAGGCCGAATTCTGGGTGCCAGCCTAGCTCCTGATTCGCGAGCGTGGCATCCGCGGTGCACTCTGCGATGTCTCCTGGACGGCGAGGTCCGATGACGGTCTTGATCTTTTTTCCTGAAACCTGGCGGAAGGTCTCCACCATCTGCTTTACCGAGTAGCCCGTGCCTGTGCCGATATTGTAAATCAGTGTGCCATTCACATCAGAGGTAAGTTTTTCGATCGACTTGACGTGCGCCCGAGCCAGATCCACCACGTGAATGTAGTCTCTCACGCCAGTGCCATCAGCGGTGTCGTAGTCATCACCAAAGATCGTCACATGGTCGCGGATACCTGCGGCTACTTGACTGACGAATGGTAAAAGATTATTAGGGTATTCTGGATCTTCGCCGATCTGTCCAGATTCATGTGCTCCCACAGGATTGAAATAGCGTAGTAAGATCACTCCCCAGTCATCCGCGTGGCTGGTATCCATCAGCATCTGCTCTATCATCGCTTTGGTCTGACCGTATGGATTTGTCGCATGGACGGCAGCGTTCTCCTTGATAGGGGTTTCCTCTGGGTCGCCATAGACGGTGGCAGATGAACTGAAGACGATGTTAGAGACGCCGTGGTCGCGCATCACCTCGAAGAGGGTGATGGATCCTGAAATATTATTCTTATAATACATCAATGGCTGAGCGACAGATTCGCCGACCGCCTTTAGCGCAGCAAAATGAATCACCGCATCAATTTTTCCTTCCTTCTTAAAGACAGCATCAAGCGCGTCTTTATCTAGAATATTCACCTCATGAAAGCTTAGTGTCTTCCCGGTGAGCTGCTGCACACGCTTCATAGGCTCAGCCACAGAATTGGTGAAATCATCAACGATGACGACCTCGTAGCCAGAATTAAGAAGCTCGATGCAGGTGTGAGAACCGATGTATCCGGCTCCTCCGGTGACTAGTATTTTTTTCATGAGTTGGTGGAGGATTCGTGATTCGTGATTCGTGATTTGTTGTTGGTTGTTGCTTCGCAAATGATTATTTGGACTGTTCCAGCATTTTGGTTATAGGTGCCTCAGCGCGTGCTCTGATTTCTTCTGGCATTTCTACAGCAGGGGAGAGGTTCTTAAGGCAATCGTGCAGCTTTTGAAGTGTGTTCATCTTCATGAATTTGCAGTCATTACAGGCACAGTGATCAGTGGGTCCAGCGA
>JBLHQF010000025.1:0-18204 GCA_047624885.1 Cryomorphaceae bacterium
CGCCGCAGCGGCGCACATGATCGAAACCGGCCACACCGGCCCACATTTCAACCCGCTCTGGACCCCGCTCGGAGCCAACGTCGGTGGACCTGAGCTTACATCCGCCTATCTGAAACAGTGGAGATGGCTACAGACAATCACCAGAAAATGGGACGGCGGCTTCGCCTACCAAAGCCCTGGTGGAGGCAGAGGATCTTATCGCCACCTCAGCGCAAGCGCCCCACACCTGCTTTACCTTAGCCTGCCGCAGCGCAAGCTCATCACCACAGGGAGAGAAAGTGACCGTTCAACATGGGTAAGTAAAAAAGAAGCTCAAGAACTTGCCAGTATTGCCCTCACTGATTTTGATGCATTAAACACACCTGAGCTACTTGCAAAGCTGGGTCACGAACTCCCCCCCATCCGTATTTCCGCAGCAAAAGCTCTGGGCAAGCGCACCACTGACAGTGATCATTTTATCCCCACCCTCACAAAGATGCTCAAGGGAACGTATCAAGAAAAACTCGGAGCCTGCCACCTACTCGCAAACATAAAGGAAAAAGCAGCGCCTGCAGTGGATTCCATTATGAACATAGCGAGAGATCCTAAAGCAGACAGTTGGCTCAGACAGAACGCCTGCAAAGCACTTACGGCTATCGGGAAGCCTGCCATCCCCCACCTTAAAGAATTGGCAAACATCCTCCTCACTCTCCCAGTGGTCGATCAACGCCGCGAACTCGCGCAAGTGCTCGGCTCGTCGATCGCCAAACTCAGCAAACTCTCAGAAAGACAAGGAATGGATAAAGCGCTCCGCTTCCGGGTCGCCAAAAAATTACTTCAGCATCCACACAATAACGGTAGATCATACGGAATGTATCTCATCAATGACATTTCACTGGAAGACCTTCACATCGTCGCAGAGCTAATGATCAAAGTCATCAAGAATGACAGCAAGGATTACACTTCCTACACCCACGATAAACCCCGCGCTCAAGGCCTAGAGATACTCGAACGACTCAATATCCAAGAAGGCCTCGAACTCACAGTAGCGACCATGGACACTCATCTTTGGGGGCAAAAATACCGATTACCTTCAAGATACAAACTCCTCGAAAAATACGGAGCGAACGCAAAAAAGCACATTCCCGAGCTGGAAGAAAAACTCGGCAAACAAGCTCAAGCCCAAGCCACTATCGAGAAAATCAAAGCCTCCACTGAACTACGCAAACTCATCCCACTGAAAGATGTCATGGCGATGGGAGGCAAGGATCGCTGAAGCATCTCACTCAATAAAAACTTATGAAAAACAAAATAATAACATCCACGCTAGCGTCAGTAATTTTAATGCTTACATGCATAACTGTCACCACCGTAGCCCATGCGCAAGAGCGCAAACAAGATATCAATGCGAGCGAACTTTTTGAGAAGGTCTCGCCGCTTCTAGTGGACAACAAGGGTGAACCCGTCGTCGACGGCAAAGCCGTCATGGAGAAGCCCTATGTGCTTTTCTATTGGTCCGCTCATTGGTGTGGCCCATGCCGAAAGTTCACCCCTCAATTGGTTGAGTTTTACAACACGCATGGCGGCGGAGAAAAATTTGAAGTCATTCTTGTTTCTTCTGATCGTAGCGAGGAAGCGATGAAAGATTACATGATCAAGGAAAAGATGCCTTGGTATGCGATTGATTATACTAAAAAGAAAAACGCTGGCTTGAAAAAATTCTGCGGAAGAGGCATCCCTAACATCATGCTCATTGACCGAAAGGGAAATCAGTTAGCCCGAGGACGTGCCACTGTGATCACTAAGATGAAGGAGCTACTGAAGAAGTAATGAAGTGATCTATACTACTACGCGCCAAGATTTGTAATTTCGGTTGCTCGTTCTCCTAAGGCCAACGGCCTGACCTATGGTAGCCTGTGGGCAGCGCCCCAGGGAATTTCCGACCGCCGTCCTGAGCCCTGCAAGGGCGGCTTATTCGCCGAAGATTGACCGTTTTAGACCGCCCCTTCAGGGCTGAAATTGTTAGGTATTCGAGTCCTAGGGCGATGCCCTGACTTTTATACACATCTTGTAAGATTATCACATTGCTCCTCAAAAACCGTTTAGCTGAAGGCTAAAATTATACCAGCATAGGGTTGAGCGAAGCGACTCCCTATGTCTGGGGGGGAATATCTCGTTGGCTGAAGGCCAACCTCAGCGGTCACAGACTTTGAGACTTCCAAAACGCTGATGATCATGCTAAACGCTTTAGATGCCTCAATCTCTATCTAATACCACTCCGCAAAACAAATAAGACAAATGGTTTTTTATGGTGTGTTTTAGTTTGGGAGCTTGTGTTTCACATTTGAAAAGGGGGACGGGTGCTTTCACTTTCTATCAACGTTTCTCCTCAGTCATGGTGCCCGCACCACTCCTTCGTAGTGCCTTGATAGAAAGAGAAATCACTCCTCTCCCGCGGCTGCGGGATCTCTTTTGATTCTCTAAGTGGTATAAGATTCAGCGACAGAACCGATTCTACAAAACTTGATGTGCAAAAGTATAGCTACTTACCGAACTGAGGTTTTCATCACCTTCGAGAGCGCGGCGATGAATGTCCCAGATGATGGCGTAGCCGCCGGTCACTGTTTCCATTTCCGGGTCACTTCCATAGATTCCCCAGCCGGGCATACTGAGGACTAATCCAGAAAGGGCGACTAGGCTAAATCGGTTTTATTCATCGTTATTTTTTCGGATCGGCGTAAGTTTCGAGGGTTTGCTTTGCCTCTGCTATCTTGCGCTGTCTATCCAACTCGCGCAGAGCCTTTATTACATTTCCCTTCTTAGGCTCTACATCTCTAGGCGTATCTGCCTGGGCGGCACTCAGAGGGACAAAGCCCATCGTCCAGTCATCGCTACGCTGGGTTGCCAATGGAACATCCTTGAATTTGATGATTTGAACATTAGCCAGTGGGTTTCTGCTCCATGCGTATCGGTAGTGGATCGGCTTGGGCACCATTGGGCTGGTGAGAACGAGTTTTGTCTTATCGTATTGTTCACGTCCACGAGAGTTCTTACCGGTAATAAAATACGTGACAGTAGCAGGGTGGAACTCACGTGCTTCGCCAGCGATGGCAAAACCTTGCATAGCACCTCCAAGCGGATCAACCAGGCCTTCATCAGAACTTAACAAAAGCGAGCCATCCTTCACTTCCATCCCAGTGAGAACAGGAGGCTTCCAGAGAAGTTTTTGTCCATACTGGGTCGCTAGCGCCCAGCGGGCGATACGTCTACCAGCAGGCAGCTTCACTTGCGGGTGAAAGAAAGTGCGGCGTAAATCATAAGTGCTCGCGAAACCGATGTTCTTATCACCAGCATTATAAAGGTCTAAAAACGTTTGATACTGAATGGCACGCAAGCCAACTCCGGCATCGAACATCATCTCTGAGTAGTTACCGAGTTCCTGCGGCTTACCACCGGTGCATAGCGATAAAACACCAAAGGGCAACTTAGGATCACCAAATGCTTCTCGCCAATTTTGGATCAGCACAGGAAAGACATCAGCATACATGTCGATACCCTTTTGAAAGTTGAACGCATTGTTATATCCTTGATGAAAAATAGCCCCCTTGACTGACAAGCCAGCTAACGGCGCAATCATTCCACCGAAGCAACCGCCTGGGTGGTTGGTATTGACTATAGGACCTGCCTCGACCTCAGTAGGAATGGTTGCTTTACGTGGCGATATTGCTTCACCCTTCTTTTTCATGCGTTCGATATAATCTTTCACGCCCTTGATACGCTTAACGAGATCAGCTTGAGGGTCGAAGGTCGTTACCTTTTCATCCCATTCTGCCAGCAGAGCCTTGGTTGGCTCACTGTCCATTTCGCGCAATTTATCGAGCGCCGTCCACGTTTCAACTGTCGTGCCACCACGTGAGGTATCGATGACACCGACAGGCACACCACTTACCTTGTGAATATTACTGGCGAACTCATATCCGATCGCAGAAAGCTGACTGGCGATCTCTGGCGTACACTCATCCCATGAGCCTTTTTTGAAATGCCTACTGAACCAAGAGCTGTATTCATGCAAGAGCGGAAAACTCTTCTTGTGTGTCACTGGGCCGACGTTATGAGGAATTGTTAGAACACGAATTTGAGGATGGTTCGCGCCTGCAATTTCCAAATCACCGTTTTCGACCTTGTGAAGCGGGTAATTCATATTGGACTGCCCACCTAGGACCCAAACATCGCCGAGGAGAATATTCTCCAGAGTGATCTTATTTGACTTGCCTTGAATCACCATGCTCTGGGGCTTCTTGTTTACCGGGAGCGCTGGGAGCTCGACCTTCCAGTAGCGGCCTTTTCCCGCAGTGGCGCTTGCTTTGCCATCTGCAAAGGTGATCGTGACGACCTCGCCCGCATCCGCCCATCCCCAGATCGAGATTGGCTTGTCACGCTGTAGCACCATGCCGGATTGAAACAGATTGCTGACACAGAGGCCCTCGCCGATAGCGGGAACGCTGATCACGTCCTCTTTGGGCATCTTTTCTTTGGACTGTGCAGGTAGCGTGAGCAGGGCTGACAGTAATAATAGTTTAGTAATTCTCATGGTGATTAGTAGTTGTATTCGGTGTTAGATTAGAAATGGGCTCGCTTTCGTAAATTGACTTTTATGAGAAACAGTAAACCCACACAAGTAATTACCCATTTCTATCTATGGTTTAAATGTAACAGATTGAATGATTTTACTCTCTTATTGAGGGGATTAAAAAATAAGCTAGAAAAGTCAACGTTGCACTTATTTTGACAATTCAAGTATTTTGGGGATATTTTCTATACTAATCGGCTTGCGTTTTTTGGGCGCACTACGTCCGCTCTCTTTGAGCTTTTTGAGTAAGGTTTGTAGCTGCTGACATTTGTCGGATTCTATTGAAAACAAGTTAGTGGTCTCACCGGGATCAACAGCTAGATTGTAGAGCTGCCCTGGAGCTTCGGGTTCTGTTTCCTTGAGCGCGTATTTTTGCAAAATACCTTTAGTATAGTTATTTCCTCCGGATCCTTTATGGTCGAGGTATTTCCAATTGCCCTGACGAATTTGAAATTCGCCGCGGAAACTTTGTGTTATGAGATGAGGTCGAATAGAGACTTTGGGGTCTTGGGTGCCTAACATTGCGGGAAGCATGTCGAAGCTATCGGTTGCTACATTTTCGGGAAGTTGGTATCCGGTGATTGAAGCGAGTGTGGCAAAGATGTCGGTGGTGTTGGTCATTTGATCTGACACTTGATTCGCGGGAATCCGCCCCGGCCATCTTACGATAAATGGAACCCGGTGCCCACCTTCCCAGCCGTCACGTTTGACGCCGCGCCACCCCCCAGATGGATCATGATTATGATCCTGCCGCATCCAGTCTACGTGCACAGTCTCGGCACCGTTGTCTGCACTAAAAAGGATGATTGTTTCCTCATCAATGCCGAGGTCGGTGACCAGATCTATCACGCGGCCAACGAGAATATCGAGCTGATGGACAAAGTCGCCACGTGGACCTGCATTAGTTGCCCCGTTGAACTCAGGGGCTGGCAGGACTGGAGCGTGAGCTATCTGGGTGGAAAACACTGCGAAGAATGGCTTCTCAGGAGTGTTCTTGCGGTGCTCGGTGATGAACTTGCGTGTCTTCTCGTAAAACAGGAGATCGGCTTTGATGAACTCATATCCGGGAGCCATCCAACCGGCATCGTTATCCCAGCGCCATTTACCGCCAGGGTTGGGGAGATTATTTGGATCGTGCTGCTGGCTGGCGGGAATGGGAACCATACCGTTCTCGATGTAGATGTAGAGTGGATCGGTGGTGGGGCAATTGGGTGTTACGAATGATTCATCGAAACCGCGCGCATTGGGACCATCAACGAGAGGCGTGCTTTTTTCATAGTCGATGAGTAGTGAATTCTTATAGCCGCCGCGAAGTTGTTTGCCGTCTTTGTCCAGCCAAGTGAGTCCTACATGCCATTTGCCAAATATGCCTGTCCTGTATCCTTGAGACTTTAGCATATCGCCTAAGGTGAGCGTCCCAGGTTTCAAGAAGCTTGGGCCACCAGGTCCCTCAAATGCACTACCACCTCTGCCTGTTGATCGGTAAATTTGTTGGCCGGAGAATAAGCCATAGCGAGAAGGTGAACAGATGGTTGATGGGCTATGGGCATCGGTGAAGCGAATGCCTTCGGCCGCCATACGATCGAGCCGAGGTGTTTTGTAAGCGGACTTTGAGTTTGAACACGATAAGTCACCAACGCCTAGGTCATCAGCATAGATGATGATGACATTAGGTAATGCAGGTGCCGCGATTGCAGACATAGAGCAGATTGGAGCAGCAAGTGCGCAGGTAATTTGGAGCCTATTTCGGAGAGACCTTGATTTGTAGTATTTTGTCATTTTATTTATAGTAGTTTGTGATTCTTCTTTATTTTACAGCAGCGCTTTTTTTATGAAAACTGATGGAAATAAATTTCAAACAATAGAATGTTATTGAAAATCTTCTGCTCGATTTACTTCTTTAATTAGAGTTCGATGAAATAGTTTTAGGCTATGAAAGATACTTTCACTAAGATCCCGGCGTGACCTTTGCCTTGAACTCCTCGATAGCCTGCTGCATCGACTTAGATATCTCCAGATGCTTCTTCGCCACGTTAGTGGTTTCTTTGATATCATTCTTGAGATTGTAGAGTTCAACGATGTCTTCTTTCATAATCATCTTCCACTGCCCCCTCCGCATGGCTGTACCCAGCTTGGGTTCGTAGCCGAAGAATATATCGCGGGCGGGAAAATCCTTTTGCTGAAGTAAGTGTTCTTTGGCGCTGACCCCGTCGAGGCTAGCTGGATTATCTTTTGAGATTCCTGCTATATCAGTAAAGGTAGGAAATAGATCAAATCCGATGACAAGCTCATCAGACACCGAGCCCGGCTTAATCTTGCCTGGCCACCACGCCACGGCGGGCACCCGATGACCGCCTTCATACTGGCTGTACTTTCCGCCACGAAACGGCCTTTCTTTTGGGCTCATGCCAACGGCGCCGTTATCAGAGAAGAAAAACACCAGAGTGTTCTCCGCGATATCTAACTCAACAAGCGTGTCTAGGACCTGACCAACCCCCTTGTCCAGCTCTTCAAGTATCACTTTATATTTTTCTCGGTTGATGGGGTTAATTTGGCTATGCTTCCATCCTTCCACTCGGTTCTCTGGCGTATCTTGGGGTGTATGGTAAGGGTTGTGAACCGCTGCGTGTGAGATGTATAAGAAGAAGGGTTTTTCCTTGTTACGTTTGATGAAGTCGATGCTCTTGTCGGTAATGATGTGCGTGGTGTAGCCGGGCACGTCCTGTTTCTTTAGACCAACTCGCCAAGCACCGTGTTTATGATAGTCGCTGCCGCCATTTAGAAAGCCTATGAACTCATCAAAGCCGTGGTGCACCGGATTATATTTGTCTTGATAGCCGCAATGCCACTTACCAAAGAGCGCGGTTTGATAGCCGTTATCCTTGAACACACGAGTAATGGTGGGCATTGACGGTTGGAGACCTTGATTTTCTTCACGGCTGCCGACGATGACATCTACGACACCTGCACGCTGCTGGTATCGCCCAGTAAGGAAGGCTACACGCGTCGGGCTGCATACTGATGAGTTGGTGTGGAAATCTTTGAAAGTCAAACCTTCCTTCGCCATCTGATCAATCCGTGGCGTCTTGACCCATCCATCATATAGGCTCAAGTCTCCGCACCCGAGGTCGTCCGCAAGGATCACCACGATGTTTGGTTTCTTGCTTTCCGGTTCAGCGGCAGACAATAAAGTCGCGGAGAGGGCAATAAACAAAGTAAATATGGGGGATGATTTCATGATGAAATGTTGTTATATTTTTTAGTTGTTGGGAATTATTTTTTGAAGTGCTCTCAAGAGAATAAACATTCAATCTTTCACTCGATCCAAAACAACAGAAAATGAATAAACACTCAACAAACTTCTTGATCGTCACCTGCAGTCAAAAAGCTGTAGTTTTTAGATGTTAGACTTTTTCATCTACACATCCTCACCTTCTCTTGATTTATATATTCTATTTTCCCCCATACCGACCGACCTTATCACGGCTTCATCTAACTTGAAGAAAACTCATTGAGGATCGGGTGAAAATACGATTAAAAACCATTCTTACACTTTCTGGTTATAGATAACTATGTCAAATATACTTTAAGTGAACTCATTTATAGTTTACTTTGTCAATACCTAGGAAAACTAAAGCTGAATTTATTTTTTAACTGATCACTCACTCATCAACCAACATCAACCAACATTAAGCCCATGATTAAGCGTAATTCTAACAATACCTTCACCCAGCAACGAGGCTTCGCACTCATCTCCACCTTGTCTATTATGGCACTTTTAATGGTAGTCGCTATCAGCATGATGAACCTTGCGACAGTTCAAGTCCGAAACTCGATTACAGGCTCAGCCACGGTCGAAGCCCAGGCCAACGCTCGCATGGCTCTCATGCTTGCCATTGGGGAGCTTCAAATAGCCATGGGTCCAGACACTCGCATCAGTGCTCGTGCAGAACTTCTCGCCAAGGATCAACGTATCAACACACCTATCTCTACAAACACACCAAAGGCATGGTGGGTGGGCGTCTCCTCCAGTGACCCTACACAGGCCATTGATTCATCAGGCAGTAAGTTCGTTACCTGGCTTATCTCTGGTCTCGATCCTAGCGCTACACCAGCAGCACAGTTATCTTCCTCCTTCGCAGAACCAGTCACGATGTATGGTGACAAAACAATCGATACCACAACACTGACGGGCGGTAATCCAATCGAGGCCGGAAAAATCAAC
Source organism: Cryomorphaceae bacterium (assembly GCA_047624885.1). Taxonomy (GTDB): domain Bacteria; phylum Verrucomicrobiota; class Verrucomicrobiia; order Verrucomicrobiales; family Akkermansiaceae; genus Rubritalea. Next base: position 8,835 of record JBLHQF010000025.1, read on the forward strand.
ATCACAAATGGTCTTAGCCCGCGCCCCGGTAAGATTGCTTGGTTCATTGACGATAACGGGATGAAAGCTCAATTAGCCGCCTCCAGACCCGAAGTCAAAAATGATCGCGCGACGCCCTACGGCCAGGGCATACTGCCTGGGACTTATGACATAGGTATACTAGATGGCATGGAAGATTTAGCGGGGCTCCCCCCTGAGGAAACCAACCGGATTCTTTCACTCAATGATCTGCAGCTCATAGGAACACCTAGGGACACAGCTCGGCAGAAACGATTCAGTTACACCACATCCTCACGTGGAGTCCTCTCTAACGTTAAAGACGGCGGGCTAAAGAAAGACCTCACCGTGGCCTATGAAAACGAAGATATTTTTACTTCTATTTGGGGAAATGGTTATGACGATTCCAGCAGCGCGTTCAATGAAGATTACATCGTCATGGACTCTGATAAGTTTAATCTTTCCGATGATTTGAAGACTAACGGTTACATCCATTGGGAGATGTTCAAGGACTATTACAACAGCAAGAAATACATCCAGAAAGATTCCGCAACGGGGATGGAATTCATGGATCATACTATGCTGAGCACGAATGGAATCTCTTCGGAATACGGATACAGAGCCGCCGATGGCAAACGTAAAAAATACCCTCTCGCGAAGGGCATCCTAGGTCCTCACCATATCGGCACTAATCAAGATGCCCTCTCCCATCCTAGTCACATGCCCTATGGCAACTACCGCACCATTCATGATGCGAGTAATTTCAATCCAGCTCGGGGCAATTTGCACTACAAGCACTACAAGCACAGCCCCATCACTCCTGTCTTAATGAGAATGCAGCAGAATAGCTGGCTTGAGACCATTGAGAAAGACAATGAACTAACCCCCGAAGCAGATCTCGAAACATACATCCGGACCAAGTGTCAAATGTGGCTCAGCCAGTATAACCCACATAACATCGGATTGCGCGTTAGGGGCAACGGTCATATTGGTCCGACGATGGATGGATTTCCAAATGTGCAATTCACCCATCGGGGTATGACGGTAGAGACTAAAAATAACGCAGGTGTTCCAAGTCAACGAATCATGTATGACAGATACCGCTATAATTTCGCAGGACTGCACTATACTGGGATGCTTATCAGCAAGCCTATCATTCTCGGACCAGGCAGGTCCCACATGTACGCATTTGAAAAAGATGTAGAAAAAGTGGATAAGGTCGATGACAAATCTTCATTCGGCGATGCCGTGAAGGATTTGACCACGCAGAGTGCCTACAGGGATTACAGGCTCGTCTCTGACAGCTCAGGCACGCTGGAGGTAGAGTTCAAAGCCAGTGTGTTCACGCATGGAGCCCAATGTGGCGGTGGAGGCACCAGAAACGGCACAACAGCTTATCAGTGTGCGCAGGCTTTCTGGGCACCTTTCTCTTACAACGATTATGGTAGATTTATCTTCAAGGAAGACAACGTTGGACTTGATGATTTAAATGAGAACCTCATGGCTTCCTTCAGCTTTCACTTACGCACCTCGGCAGAGCCAAGCTCCGGCAGTGGTCCAGCGATCCGCCCGTTGGTCGATTCCAACATCCGCGCAATTTACAACAATACCCGCTGGGACTCTCCGTTGGGACTCCCTGTTCTAGCATCCTATTCGATGGATGGCGGGGGCCAAGTGAACGAGCAGATCCCGCAGATGAGTACCAGCGATGATCCCAAGGGCTATGCCTACTGGGGTGCCGGGAGAGATGCTGTCGATGGATACGAGCGTGTCGTCCTCTTCGACATTCCTAGAGAGGACCTTGTTTCTATTGGCCAGCTACAGCATGCCAACGTCGGCCGCTTCAGCTATGAACCCACCTACATCGTGGGCAATTCCTATGCCAACCTGCGCATCCCGCAAGACCAGTGGAAAGGTGCAGTCACTGATACCTTCAGTACCGACATCGGTCCAACTAATAACGTAGATAAGATTCCCGAACCATTCAACCTCTATGACGCCTCCTATCTCGTCAATGAGGTCCTCTGGGATAGCTCCATCTTCACCACCATTCCACAGGTCAATGATAACTACGGTACCGACACCTTAAGCAATGCTACAGAGGCAGACTACGAATCACTCCGTAAGGGCGAAACCTTACTCGCTAACCCGCGCTTCCTCCCCTACGAACCTAGTGGCTCTAGATTTAACCTCACTACCCTTCAAGAAAACACCAATGCCTACCATCACAATGCAGGGCACGTCATGGTCGATGGAGCATTCAACGTCAACTCGACCTCTATTGATGCGTGGGAGGCATTCCTATCCGGCACCAAAGGGCTGCCTTATCTCAAACTCGACGGCAATGGAGTCGTCACTGGCTTCGAACAGGATGTCGATGGTGTCCGCTTTCCAAGACTGAAGGCATCCATAGGTGGCCCAATGGATAAGGCTAGTATTGATGAATACTACTGGACCGGTTTCCGCAGTTTGAAGAGCGATGAAGTTCGTGCGCTTGCCACAGAGATTGTCGCCGAGATCAAGAAGCGCGGTCCATTCCTCACCATGGGAGAGTTCGTCAATCGCAAGCTAGAGGATGGCGAACTCGGTCAGCGCGGAGCACTGCAAGCAGCTCTCGACAATACCGTTAACAAAGATATTGATAGCAATTTCTCTGGTGATACCAACGTAACCGATATTCCAGCAAACAGCAAACAAGGATCTGGTTTCCCTGGGAATCTTCTACAGGGAGATATCCTCCAAGCCCTCTCACCTTTCATGACAGTTCGCTCCGACACCTTCACAATCCGAGCCTACGGAGAAACGCTTTCAGCAGATGGAAATACCGTGCTAGCAAAAGCTTGGTGCGAGGCCACAGTCCAGCGTTATCCAGACCCTGTTCGCTCATCAACTGCAAGTGGAGACCCTCTAACCGAACTCGCCAATCCCACGAGTAAGTTCGGACGCACCTTCCGTATCACTTCCTTCCGCTGGCTCAGCCCAGACGAAATCTAATACCCTCATCAACTTCAAATTCCTACCTATCACACCATGACAAGTCATCGCATTCTATTCTCTCTCTTAGCCTATCTCACATGCTACACCTCGCTCTACGCAGAACCGCAGGAGATAAGTGTGCGCTCGATGATGTTAGGCAAAAAAGAGATGCCAGAGCTTTACTTTAAGACAAAGAGTGAAGAAAAGCTGACTCCTGTCAATTGGTCTAAAAGACAGCCCTCTAAAATGGTTGACGCTCTCTATGAGGGCACCCTCCCCTTGTTTCGCATGGAAGTAAATGAAGATGGGGAAAATATTCCTGTAGTTGCCCATCGGGTGAAAGTGCCGTCGGGCGCTAAAGAAATTTTACTTTTCGGTTGGAAGCACAAAGACAAAATAAACCTTCTCGCCCTTGGTGATAACTTCCTGTCAGCAAAACACAGTGACTGGTTCCTCATTAATCTTTCCAGTAAAAGTATTGATTTCATTGTCGGACGTGAATCGAAACCCATAAAAGTCAATAGCAGACAAGCTATACCTTACACAATCAAAGTTGACGAAGATAAAGGTGCTGCCATACTAGGGAAGGCAAATATCAGAAACAAGGACAGAATATTCTACTCTAGCTATATCCCTGTAAGATCCGGGCGCCGCACGATTATTATTTTCTCCGATGACGGCGACAAAATACGCACGACTCCCGTTGCAGATCTCTTCAGTAGGAGACCAAAAGCATCCGAGTAACTTCAAGCAGTTACAGTATCCTACTGTATTACCCTAGTAACTAGTCGGAAGCTCTGCCAGTGTATTTAACTTAGCCGCCTGCCCATACCCGTTCAATAAGGGTTGTATTACACAGTTAGATTAACTTCTACTCAGGTTTACTTCCCTTCGTATTTAGCCCTATAGTCACTTTAGTGGGCGCGGGTCCAATTGTTCCAGCCTCTATAAATTCCGCTTGAATCTCAATTTTCCGCTTATCATTGATGCCCCGTGCTACTTTATTGACCCATTTTATAGTAGCGCGATGCAGTTTGCGAGGATCCCATGTGTTATGAGCCACACTGGGGCGACACAAGTAAAACCCTCGATCAGAATGGCTACATATAAGAGAAACATCACCAGGTATGGCAATTCCTTGCTGCGAGAGATACTGACTCACGCTATGATAGATTGATGCTTTCATACAATATATAGCAGTCGGCGGAGTGACCTTAAAAAGGGAATCGAGGCACTGATGTAGCCCTTCTGAATCAATAGACCACTCTGGAATATTATAAGGACCAGTCTGTATACCAAGAGACTCCAATTCATCAAGGAAACATTGCTCCAGCACTGCAAGATGTGGTTTAATACGATCTTCTAGTGTTAAGAAGACAATACGGCGATGCCCGAGCGCGACCAAACGACGCAGCAAGAGCTTCATCGCGTTGGTCGTGTTGACAGCAGTAGCGGCCATCTCTTTTTCAGTATGACGCCCTCCGATAGCAAAGGTGGGTATGGGTTGTTTTGAGAACCAGTCCAGTACCTCATCTGAACCAGCAAAGACGATCCAAGCATCGGCATGAATCGTTTTGGCGTAGCGGCGCACCTTTGCTACATCCATACCCAGGTCACACAATGTTTTAGTGCAGAATGTCGCATGATATCCCGCTTCGACCAATCGCAATAAAAGGTTCGTGCATACATTATATTCCTTAGCATTTGGATCGCATAACAGGATGGCAATGCGTAGGCCACGAGAACCTAAATTATCAGGCACTACAATTCGACGTTTCCGCCGCCGCCCCTGACTAACCAGCAGCCCTTCACTCTCTAATTGTTTCAGAGCATCAGAGACTGTCCGCATACCGACGCCCAGTTCTACCGCCAATTTGGACGTGCCCGGCATCGTTTCGCCCCAAGTCCTCCCAATAATCTTCTCACGAAGGTGATCTGCCACCTGTTCGGTAGCGGTTAAAACACGCAATAATTTCATATCTATTATTTATAACGTAATGACTATAGACGGCAATAATTAAATCAACGAACTAATAACCCAGAAAAGCACGGAATACTGGTGAAAGCTATATATTGCATCACCAAAATGATTCTTAGTATTACAGCCGATTCAGGGATCAGGCATTGAAGGTATAACATTAAAAAAATAGAGCTTAACTTTCTAGAGTAGTTTCTTTGTCTGGGTTTCCATAAATTAGATAACCTTGTAAAGGCGGTTTCCTGGCACAAAGGCGTGCTAGAAACTAATTCTCCCTAGTGTAAATTCTCTGCTAGTTTGAATTCTTGCACATTTCGTTTTTAAAAGACATAGTTCCCGCACATGAGCCCCGCTAATATCGTCACCATTATACGCATTTTGCTGATCCCCGTTTTCGCGGTGTTAGCCATCCGTTATGGTGCTTCTATTGTAGCAGGCGAACCGCAAGAACTCCTCCGCTGGTTATCGCTCTCCGCCTTCATCATCGCAGCCTCTGGAGACTGGCTAGATGGCTATCTGGCTAGAAAATATGGCAAGACCAAAATAGGAGCATTTCTAGACCCCCTCTGTGATAAAGTCCTGATGCTCGTTGGCCTCATCGTCCTCAGCCAAGTTTCCTGGAGTTCCCACGGCTGGGTCATCCCAGTCTGGTATGTGGTCATGGTAGTCGCTCGAGATGTCTCCATAGCCACTGGCTGTGTGTTCATCCTACTCACTGGCAAAAAACTCCAGGTCAACACCAACTGGAGCGGAAAAGCCACCACCTTCGTTCAGTTGTTTACATTAGGCTGGGTCATGCTAAAAGTAGTCCCCTTCAGCCCGCTGATACCCACCGTAGTAGCGGCCGTGTTCACCCTCTGGTCATCATGGTACTACGTCCGCGAAGCCCTCCGTCAGCTCCAGCCTGAATAATATATTTTCATAATCAATCAACTTCAATTAATATCATGATCAACATCGCCATCGTAGGACGCCCGAATGTGGGCAAGTCCGCCATCTTTAATCGCCTCGCCAACCGCAGAATTGCCATCGTTCACGATCAACCGGGAGTCACACGTGACCGCATCGCGGCACCATGTGCCATGACGGAAACACCATGCACCATCGTTGATACTGGTGGAATCGGAGCCAAGCTCGATGATGGATTCCTAGATCAGGTCACCTTTGAGGCAGACATCGCCATGCAGACAGCGGATCTAATCTTGTTCGTAGTGGACTGCCGCGAAGGACTAAGCCATATCGAGACCGAGCTCGCCCATAAGCTCCGCAAAGCGAAACACCCTATCATTTTACTGCTCAACAAAGCTGACCATGTCGAACTAGAAATCCAACTTGGAGAATTTTCAAGGATGGGCTTCGGAGCAGGCATCCCAGTCTCAGCTGAACACGGTCGCGGATTCAATGATCTCGTTGATCAGATCGAAGACATCATCCAGCCTATCGCGGCTGAGAGAGCAGAGAAAACAGCAGACGCTGAAGAGCATGTTGCGAAAACTGGCCTGAAAATAGCCATCGTAGGTAAGCCAAATGCGGGCAAGTCATCGCTAGTCAATGCCATCTTAAAAGACGAGCGTACGATCGTTTCCGAGATTGCAGGAACCACGCGTGACGCCGTAGATATACCTTACGAATATGCAGAGGAGAACCACACCCTCATCGACACCGCGGGACTCAGGCAGAGATCTAAAATGGACACCTCGGTGGAAGTATTCTCCGCGATGCGAGCAGAGAGATCTATCCGCCGTTCAGACATCTGTCTGTTGGTTATAGACCTAGAAGCTGGTATTTCAGCAATGGACAGAAAGATAGCCCAAGTGATCCAGAAAGAGCACAAGCCCTGCCTTATCATACTCAACAAGTGGGATCTATTCCACCCAGGAATGCAGCGTGCTGAGCGGCTAGAAAAAGCGGAGCACCTGATCCGCACCGATCTATTCTTCCTCTCCTATGCTCCCTTCGCTGCTGTTTCCGCTAAGGAAGGTCAGCACATCAGCCAAGTATTCGCACAACTCACTAAGATCCGTGCCGCTGCTCAAGAAACTATCACCACGGGTGCACTAAACCGACTACTACAAGATGCCTTCGAGCTCAAGCCGCCAAGCATCCACAAGAAATTCCGCAAGCGCATCAAGCTCCTCTACGCCACCGCCGTAGTAAACGACCGCTACACAGCCATCCCGGTCCCCTCCTACATCCTCTTCGTAAACGACAAGCGCCTCATGCAAGAGAACTACGAGCAATACCTCTCCAACAGAATCCGCGAAAAGTTCTACTCCCCAGCCATCCCGATTGTGTTCTCGGTTAGATCAAGGAACAGGTCGAAATCAAAGTAACTTAAATTCTAAAACCCATGACTAAAAGCACCATCCTCATCATCATCAGTTTGGTGCTTTATTGCATCCAGATCACTAATGCGGAGACTGCTAAAATGCATATAAAGCTAGTACAAAATAATGCCCCAAGCCCTACATTACTTTCATCTTTTATAACGGTCAGAGATGATCAGGTTACAATTAAAAGCTCGGGTCTTATTGGTTGGGAGCTATTATTGAAAATTAAACCAAGCATGATAGAAAGACCTCTGTCGCAGAAGTCATTGTCAAAAAAAATCAAATTTGATGGTAGTTCAATCACTCTGAGAGATAACAAATTTGCCTCAGAAGTATTCACCATTATAAAGCATTTTGAACTGTGTCATCAAGGCTCAAACGACATGTTGGTTAGCGGAGGCACTGTAACAAAAATTGAGTCCAACATCGAAGGCTCTAAAAAATCAGAGGAAGCTTATTACATCACTCCAGATTCCCTAAAACGCAGGGCTAACATGATGGAAAATTTCTGCCGGGATCTACAAAAAATAGTAGTATCGAATGAGTTAAAAGAACCGAAATCAGAAGCAACAGCCCTCGCTACATTAAAAAAACGCTCAACTGAATTGGCAACGTATATCAATGCATATATTGAAGCTTTTGCTATTTTAGAAAAGTCTTACCATCGTCAGACTCCTGTTGACTGGAGTAAAGTAGATAACCTTACGAGCTTGCGCCCTAATCAAGGTCCACTTGAAAAACGTAAGCGTCTCGTAACAGAAGCTCACAATATTTTGAACTCTTTTTGTAGTAAGAGTGGGCTACAACAAACGCTTGGTAATAAGCTACTCACTACAGATGGTGTAATCTTAACCATAAGAAAGGTGCGCAGATACCGTGGTCAGTTTGATCATACTGAATTATTTGGGGGCAACATCGAGTGGGGATTTGCTGATGAATTAGAGTGCCTAGGTTTCATTTACCCACCAAGTAATCCAGCAGTTCCAGTCGGAATCATTGATATTGGTTTACAGAGGGTACTACTTCACTTCTTACTACAAGAACTAGACCAACCAGCTACCACTTATGACCGATTCGGACTCACACTCAACGGCAACCAATGGGCAGCCATACCTAATAAATATAGCTGGAGAAAAGAAAAGGTCTCAACTGAAACTGAAAAACGTTTAGTATTTTTATCTAATAGCGGGCTACTAACTTACCTCTTCAAAGGCACTCCACCAGCTAAACTTGAAAAACTAGCGATCATAAACATCGAGCGCATCTACATAGAAAACGATATTTGGGAGGCGGGTAGAGTTGATTACTCGCTGGAAGCTAAAAGCTGGGTGACTCCCTTTTTTGTAAATAACAAAAAATGGCAAGCTTACAGTCCATGGGAGGCTCGCTCCTATTTTAATGTAGGAGGCGCTATTAATAATCCTGACTCTTTTAGATCCCGTAAAGAGCTAGCTAAACCTGCAATTATCGAAGTGAAATAACAGTCAAATTCGGAGCGCTAAAAGCTCTTTCAGATTTTAGATCCTCGCGCTATGCAAAAACCTTGCAATCTCCGAACCCTAACAGAAGCCGCTCGAAGTCACGAGATTGTGCTGTTCCTTCAGCACGGTATGTTTAAAATAAACTAGGACTAGAAGGCCTAGACTTTGCAAACCATATCCCGCTAGGAGATTCTGCATGAAAAAAACTACTTCTCCTCAGGAACATAAGGTGGAAATACTAAGATCCTCTCACCTGGCTTGCTCCATTTCAGACGTTCTCTGGCTTTGATTTCAAGATAGCGTGGGTCTTGCTGGATGGCTCGGTGTTCGCGATCGGCGCTGTCTTTTGCTTCGGCTGCGATGCGGAGCTTTTCCCTCCACACAGTCTCGTAGACCTCTTCTAGCTCATCAGATGCTGATAAGCTAGGCAGAGCCGTGACGGGTAAAATGGCACAGAGAACTATGACCAGCAAGCAGAAAGCTAGACGGTTCACCGTGCTCATCTGCGCATTTCTGGTGCGCAGACGCTGATGGCGAACGTATAGTTTGCGTAGCTGATCTGTATCTTTATGACTCATTTATACCCTGACTTTAGGCTGTTAAGGATG
>JBLHQF010000026.1:0-17241 GCA_047624885.1 Cryomorphaceae bacterium
AAGTTGGTGTACCATTTCATGGTCTCCAAAAATAGTCGGATGAAATAAGGGGCACAGTCCGTCCAAGTCTAGAGTATTCACATCCGCCCCAGCCGCAAGCTCTCGTTCAACACTGAACCAGTCATTTGCACGTAGAGCATGATGCAGGGCAGTAGAATCACCTGCTCCGGCGGACGGTTCACTTCCTTTCGGTGCTAGTCTCACCGCAACTCCGTCAATACGTGTGCGACCACAATGGATACTATCCGGGAAATCATCCATAAAAATAGGCAAGCTCCCTTCGGCGTCCGAGCGAGCCACACCCACACGTGCACGGATCAAACGGGTATCGCCGACAGAGGTAGAAAGTTGGGTTTGCTTGAAATTTAAAGCACTGGATTTCTCTAAAACGGCAGAAACTCCAAAATTACCTATTTTAGATGCTGGAGATATGATCCAAGGCATCGACTTCAAAGGCTTACCTCCATAGGTCGTTATGGATGCCATACCAAGGCCGAACCTTGCGGGCCAATGTAGCGAACCATCAAGCTTGTTGGTCTTTCCAAATCCAGTGGCCCAAAAAAATCCAAAGACTTCATAGTCAACCTGCGGCTTGAGGCCTTTGACCATCAATCGCAAAGGGGGAGCATTATGTTTGGACTCTGTGGAGCTTTCCAGCACACCACCATTGCCTTCTTTTGGTAAGTATTTCCAGACATGTTGGTCTTTTTCCTTAGAGATGGGTGAGCCATCGAGAAGTGTCGTATTTTCTGGACTCACCGAAATGAATTCGGCTTCAGCCGCATGGCATAGTGGAATCATATTAAGCACAATTAGGACTATAATTTGTAAGCACATACCTACGGTGACATTTTTGGTTGCACAGTTTGAGACAGTTAACATGAAATACGATTTAGAAGATTGAAGTTGATGAGAGAATACATCCGTCTATTTTTTGATCTTTATTATTCCTGTTGCTTCGGAGAGAAATTGCTTTTTTGGAAGAGCCCAAAGTAAAGGTAAAAATTCACCGACTCGCTTCCCAGGAAACCACAGAACACCTTTTTCAGCTTCGAGTATTTGGAGCCCGAGTATGAGATCTTCCTTTGTCTGATTAACTATTACGATACCATACGTACCTGATGCAAATTCCTCGGCTACAGTTCTGTACTCCTTTGGCCGATGTCGGTGCCAGATCGGTTTACCAAAGGCCATTTGCTTAAGTAGGTCTTTTGGTATTTTAAGGCTAACCTTAACTCTATGTTCCCCAGACCCCCTTTTTTCAATAGCCAACATATTTGGAAAACTTTGCTGTGAGTCAACAAAGACTGCTCCACCTTTACCGCTAACCTTGTAATGAGGAAAAATATGGCTTTGTAATTCGGCATGCACGAGTGCTTTAGCTGTACTCAATTTTTTGTTACTTTTACGTATGTCCATCTCCCACTTTTCATTCTGCGGGTCGTAATGCCCAGAATGGTTCCAGTCGTGGATCACAAGGATTCTGGAACCGTCTCCTAAAAGCATTTTGGGAGCGCGATCAACGGGATCGAACGGAGTTAGTTGAGGTCTTCGACCGAACTTGGTGATGGCAGTCACTTTCCCCGTAGGCTCGACTCGCACGAGTTGATAGGAATCTTCATCGCTTGAGGAGTTAGACGTCTTCGAGTCACGAGCTTTCTGGAGACAAAAAAAGTCTTTCCCAAGTGACACCGCTCCAACCGACTGATCTCGATTTGTTACCAGGTCGTCAGGAGATCCGATAAGGTTGAGTGATTCCAATGGAATAATACTTCCATCATGCTTGCTAATCAGAGCACTTGATTCACGTACCGCAGCCGTATCATAATTCATACCAGGCCACACTACATCAGTTAAGATGAGGTCTTTAGTCTGAGTAATAAATCCATCATTGCCATTAAAGTCGCTAAGTGAGTGTGAGGCCTTCGATCCAGGGTCAAGGCTTGGAGTTCGTGCTAGATTTGTCTGAGTTGAAATTGCACCTGTGGTACACTCAACACCAACAAGCCAAGGCTGTCGACGGTGAGGAATCGGTATTGTCCGCGATCCATTTTGCATAGCAAAAGCTTGTTTTTCAAATGGCTGGTAGTGTAACCAAAGTCGATCTCTTCGGGTATTATCAATCGTCGGTAATTTGAAAAGACCGTTCAGTGACTTGTCAACCGCACGAAGATCAACAAGTAATCGAGCATTGAGGCCTTCATTAGATTTGTCTATGACGTTCAGTTGATATAAACGCTTCCATCGTTTGGATAAATTATCATGTAATGGTCGCCCATATATACGTTCCCAATTTCCAGCGCCCTCAAGTAATTCATTCATAACCTGTTGCCCACGGGGAGCCTTGGAAGCCTGCTCAGCCTGCTCGTTATAATAGCGTAATGTATAGATGTTTAATCGATGGTATTTGATGACCTCCTTTTCTGATTTTTGCTCAAGGCTAACCACATTTCGTATATTACTCTTGTATTGCAGGTGAGATATCCAATCAGTATTGCCCATTGGTTCATGTACTATGGGAACTAATAACGAATCCGCGTAAACTGTGTAGCTGGAATATCTCCGTTCGAGAAGTCTCGATGGTCCAAACTTAAGAAGCGTCACATCAGCCAACCAAGTAGACCGAGGGAGGTGATCCATGCGTCTAAGTTTGCTGCGGATACTAGCATAGGCTCTCGCAGCACCAGCATGCTTATCATCTTTTGATCTGACGAAATCAAGCTCTGCTTGTCGCAGCAATAAATACTTCCCTTCGGAGTGACTCAAACGATGCGCTAATTTGTTCGCAAGAAGCTGGGGTCTACCATACCTATCCTGAAGTTTATACCCCAAGTTTGGAGTGGGGATTCCTCGATATTTGTGTGTCTCATCTGGCTTTAAAGCTGAGCCAACGAAAAATAAACTCACCCAGCCTTCAAGTAATTCTGGATTCCGGCGAAACATCGCAGCAGATGGCACAGCATAGGGTGGTCGTAGTGAATTTTTTGGAGTCTCTGATCGTTGCGTCATCGTTGATCTAACACTAAAATATTCGGCGGTAAATCGATCTAATTCTCTACCAAAACTAATCACTTTTTCTTCAGAGATTTCTTTAGGCAAAACCTTAGGTATTGAGGCGCGCATGAACGACAACAATCTAACAACATCCCAGAATTTTGATTTCTCCCAATGAAAGGAACCCTCACCAAACTTAGAATGGTAATAGGAGGACTGGTCAAGTAACGCTTGGGCTGCGTTCAGAGAGTTGAGCACTTTTCTTTGAGAGTATAGCGAAGGCGCGTGTTCGGTAACACGCATATCAAGAGATTCGAGGTCAACAGCACCTCTGTATAAATTGATATTAGCTGCAAGTGCTCGCAGATGATATTTCACCAAGTGTTCTGGTTTTGCCCCAAGAAGGTCCGCTCGTTCAAACAAAGGAATAGCCTCGGAAGGCAACCCTGATTTTAGTAGCCATTCTCCCTCTCGAAGTAGGCGTGATGCTTCAGCTTTGATTTGGCTTCGATTTGGTTTATTTTTTGACAGCTCCACTTCCCCATAAAGGTCGGATGCGATTAGTTTTTTCCATGCCCGAGAGCATAAAGCACTGAGATCTTCAGCATTACCCTTTTCGGTGATATCAATGGTTTTCTCACCATTACCTTCCAGTGAACGCAGGCGTAGAGTAAGTGAAATTCGCCCCCCTTCCAAAGGTGCCGTTCCCCCTTCTAAAGTGAAAGCCGCTGCCCATACATCTCCCTTCCCACCTAGCAACTGTTCCGCTGTAATGCTCTTAATTTCGTTCATTCCAACAGTAAGAAGGCCAGGAGTTGCATCTACTGCTGCATGCATTGCCGCTTGGAATACTCCTGTAAGTCCTCTTGCGTTGGAAACCTCCGTATTTACCGAAAAAGGGAGCATCGTGATTGCCTTCGGTCGCCCACCAGCTCGGGACTTCATAAACGCGGCATGAATACGAGAAAACAACGGACCCACTGATTTACTAGGGTCAAAATGGCCTTGCTCGACATGCTCGCGATGTATGGCAAGCCCAGTCGCCACATCCACGGCCTCGAAACGTAAAAGTTTGAGCTTAGGTGACTCTAGGAGAGAAACGAGTATCAGGAGGTCTGCAGCCATTCTGTCCCCCAGCTCGGCTAGTTGATACTCTCCATTTCCCCATATATTGCCTATATTGGTTTCTTTTAGAGCGGATGTGATTTGCTGGCGGTCTACAACCTTACATCCTTGTATACTAGCCGCTTCAACCTCAAGGAATGCGGCTTGACCTCCAGACTTTGGTGTGGTGATCACGGCGATCGTCAGCTCACCCTTTTTTGACAATGATCGTGGGGTGGCAGCAGGGGTGGATCTAGGAAGAAGTAACCTAAGAGCCTCGTCATTGTGGGTTTTATTTGTCTCAGCTTGGTTTGATATATATTTTGATCCCGCACTTGGGAACTTTTCTTTGATCATTTGTAAAATAGTCGGTTCACCGGACCACATAGCCAATGCCAATAAACGATCCTGATAACGTGGATTCATTTTACCAGCTTGGGGTAAGAACTGCTGAGTTAAAGGCACATCCCCCATGCGTACGGCCGCACTAAGTCCATCCCAGGGTTGCACTGAATAGTCATGATTGATATGAAGATCTCTTCCAGTTAGGCGCACTGTCGCCAGTCCCTTTAGTAAAATTGCTTCCCGTGTTTTAAGAAGAGTGTTTCCTTCTGTGATCGATCGCGCCAATAGAGAAAAGTGATCTTCTCCACCTATGCTGCACCCACGATTGATGAGAAAAGCAGCCAGCTTATCATGGCCCATATATACTGCGTCTCTGACTAGAGGTAAAGACGTTGTCTTGTTTTTAGAGCTTGTACTAGATTCTTGACTTAAGGATTCGAGATCCAAATCAGGTCTTTTCTCTAAAAGAAGTTTCAACGAGGCGAGAGAGCCAATACGGATAGCTGCAATGGCCGGATGTAAGTGGCTCTGGTCAAGACTTCGGCTCATCCAGGCAACTTTTTTTATTCTGCCGGGAGGCACATCAGCTCCAGCCTCCAGAAGAATACGAACCATGCTGACATCACCCACAGAGGCCGCAGATGTCAGGGCGAGAACAGACTGACTAGGCAGGTTAGGGTCTGCGCCTGCCTTGAGAAGGAGCCGCACAGTATCCTGATCCCCCACAGCGGCAGGGTGGAAGAGACAAGAAAGTTGGTTTGCATCAAGGGCATTCACATCCGCCCCAGCCGCTAGCTCTCGTTCAACACTGAATCGGTCATTTGCACGCAAAGCATGATGCAGGGCTGTAGAATCACCTGCTCCGGCGGACGGTTCACTCCCTTTTGGTGCTAGTCTCACCGCAACCCCGTCAATACGTGTGCGATCACAATGGATACTATCTGGAAAATCATCCATAAAAATAGGCAAGCTCCCTTCGGCGTCCGAGCGAGCCACACCCACACGTGCACGGATCAAACGGGTATCGCCGACAGAGGTAAAAAGTTGGGTTTGCTTGAAATTTAAAGCACTGGATTTCTCTAAAACGGCAGAAACCCCGAAATCACCTATCTTAGAAGCTGGAGATATGATCCAAGGCATCGGCTTCAAAGGCTTACCTCCATAGGTCGTTATGGATGCCATACCAAGGCCGAACCTTGCTGGCCAATCTAGCGAACCATCAAGCTTGTTGGTCTTTCCAAATCCAGTGGCCCAAAAAAAGCCGAATACTTCATAGTCAACCTGCGGCTTGAGGCCTTTGACCATCAATCGCAAAGGGGGAGCATTATGTTTGGAATCTGTGGAGCTTTCCAGCACACCACCATTGCCTTCTTTTGGTAAGTATTTCCAGACATGTTGGTCTTTTGCCGTAGCGATGGGTGAGCCATCGAGAAGTGTCGTATTTTCTGGACTCACCGAAATGAATTGGGCTTCAGCAGCATGGCACAGTGGAATCATGCTAAGCACGATTAGCACTATAATTTGTAAGCACATACCTACGGTGATATTTTTGATTGCACAGTTTGAGATAGTTAACATGAAATACGATTTAGAAGATTGAAGTTGATGAGGTGAAATAAAGTACCTAAGGAAAAATTAGGACCTTGGTGGGTTGCCTCTACTTTCAACAGTTTCTCTTGCATAAGAACCCCTCGGTAAGAAAGTGCATTCACCTATTTTTTTACTTATGGCGATATTTTTAATCTGGGGCTCTTGGTATTGAGATCTAACATCGCAGTGAGTTCGCTCAGCTGCAATTTCCAAAGAAACGGTAGGAATCGGTTGCTCTGATAACCACCTTTCCGCATGTGAGTGTTTTCAAACTGCAGTGCTAGAACTAAGTGATTTTTAGTTTGATTAACAACCACCAGATGAAATGGATGTTTCTGGATATATTCGTGGTATGGGAGAATAGAAGTACGCATTCTGTCCGATCCAGGTAATGGATTTTGGCTTCTTGTGAATTTGAGATGTTTCACGCTGCCTTTAGGAAGTGTCATGTCAATTTGAATATGCCGCACTCCATGTTTGGGATGTGAAATAACCAGAGCTCTTGGGAGGAGTTTCTGGTGGTCGATTCGCCATAATCCACCATTTTCAGGGAGATTGACACGATGGTTAGGGGCTAGATCAGCCTTCACAAATTCATTCTTCACATTCCTCATTAGAGTGAAGTTTTCTTGAGGCGTGTTTTCGGGTAGTGATTTCCAAGATCCTGTGACTGGATCATAATAGCCGGTAATAAAATCATTATGAGTTACCATGATCTTATTACCGTGTTTCGCGATTGATTTTGGCCAACGGTCAGCAGCATCGAATGGCGTTTTTTCCGGTTTGCGACCATAAACAGTAAGCGCGTGCATCTCACCCTGCTCATCAATCCGATTGAGTGATCGGGCCATACGGTGAATATCAGGTCTACCTACTCGGTTGACTGATTGCAGTGTGTAAAATGCATCTCCAACCGCAATATTGCACATATCCAAATTAGAATGTACTCCCTCACTAATTAGCTGCTCAGGCGGAAGTACCTTGATAGATCCTTTTTCTTTATCGATGAGAATAGGGTATTTAAATTTACCGCTCCGCCCTGAGTCTCCGATGCCCAGCCAATTCGTATTAGTCAGAATTTTATTGTCAGTTTGAACTAAAGGCATGATGCCATTGCGAATCGTCCCTCCTGGATTTGTTTGGTTAACAGGCAGACCAGTAGCTGAGGTTAGATTGATTTTCTTTTCTAAAGTTCCATCGTTACAGTCAACAGCAAGGAGCCACGGCTGCCTCCGAACGACTTCTTTCAAACCGTCTCCTTTACTAATGGGCACGATTCCATCCGCATAAGGATAATAACGTATCCACATAGTAGCTTTATTCACAGCATCGCGCATAGGCTGGTATACAAAACCAGGTGAAGCATGAGAATCTATACGTAAGTCTGCCAATAGTTTAGCCTTAACACTAGTTACTTTGACTTTTTTAGGCAGCTTGAGGTAAGGTCTGTACACTTTTGTGAAAGATTCTTGAACCCGCTCACCTGTTGTTAAATCCCATACACAGGCTGCGTTTCTGAGGTGTACTATGTTTTCGGAGTTATCACGGCGAACCTGTTCAGCACTCATTTCTGATAATTTTGGAAGGAATTTTGTGTGTTTCAATGCTCGCTGTTTAGCTCTTGGAGGTAGCGTGTTTATAGAACCAAACTGTGAAAGCAATTTAAGGTAAGTTCCAGGTCTCATCAAAAAATCGGGAGAAGCTCTTGGAGCGTGAAAAAGATCTGGAATAACCATACTACCATGATGTAGCGGTAATGAATAGCTTACCCCAAAAAAAGCGCTCAGGGTATGCTTTAGGTGCATGTCCATAAATACCATTCCATTCATTTTGGATTTACGATTTTCAGCTAATCCCATCGCGACTAGCCTCATAGCGCGCCTATATACTTTTACACGATCATGGGGCGGAGCCAGAATGAAATCGATCTCGGGCTGAAGCAGATTTCGCCGCCACTTTGGAATCTCAGGGGTTTTCTTAAGTAACGCATTAACAAGAACGCGTTTACCGTCGTTAGAATTATACCCAAAGTTATCAGTAAAGGCAATTTCCATGGATTCTCCTGAGGCGACCAAACTGGCAAGTCCTTTTCCAATTTCTGGATTGCGTTCAAGAACATACCTATCCATGCGGAGCATTCGATAAAGATCTCCACGATATTTTAAGGAATGAGACTTATTTATCTCAACTTGCATTTCAAAATACGTCTTCGTCAATTGGTTCAGTTCCATACCGAATTTTTGAAACGATTGGCGTTCCTGATCCGACAACAAATCGGTATACACTGCGGCACGGCAGAAGGATAGAAACTGTATCACATACCAAAATTCATTGGTTGTATAACGCCCTTGCTGACTGGATTTATTGAATTTACCAGCAAGAGAATCCGAACCAATTTGTTGGAAGTAAAACCCGGTCTGTTGGAGTAATTTTTCCAATTTAGGCAATGAATCTACCATACGATCTGAGTAGTTGATCGAAATAGGGAGGTTTACTAATACATTATCAAGATCGGCCAAGCGGGTAGTGTTATCCGCACCGCTTCTTGCTATCGAATTGAAATGTTTCACGTTCCTGAAAAGACAATCTAAGTGAAGAGCCATCACCTTTTCAGTTGGCGCCCCCAGTGCTAATGCAGCTTCAAGCATCGGAATGATTTCCTTCACGTTGATGTCTATATGCATCATCCATTCGGCTTCGCGCATCAGTCTTTCCGCCTCCTTTTTTGACTGTTGATGCGTTTGTTTTTGAGCGCTCCGTTTTGTATTTCGAGCAACAAGGAATTTGTCCCAAGCTGCTGCCGCAAGCACTGGAATATTAGCTACTGGCCCCGTCAGTTCGATGTCATGTTGAAACTTGTCACTCCCGTTAAAAGTTTCAAGCCGTAGTGAAATTTTGATTTGATTATCTTCAGTCGATGTCACGGCGCCTTCTATCATATGGGCTGCTCCCCATACTGATTGCTCGCCCTTTAGTGTCTGCTCCTCGACCAAGCGATTTACCTGACTACGGTTGAGTGAGATAAATCCAGGAGTTGAATCAATTTCACTGCGTATGGATGAGCTCAATCTTTTTGCGATCGCAGAGGAATTAGGTAATTCAGATGAGGCCGTGAAAGAGATCAAGCTGACGGCTTGACGCCTTTTGTTATTTCTTACCAATCTCAACTCCTCAACTGTACGAGCGAGGAAAGGCTGTAAGTCCTTATCAGGGTCGAATGCGTCATCTCGATAATGGGCACGGTGGATTTCTAATCCAGTAGCTACTTCAACAGACTCGAATCGATAGAGTCCGTATGTCTTACCCTTGATTCTACTCACGATTATTAATACATCCGCAGCGACACGATCGCCGAATTCCGACAGCGAATGGCGGCCATCGAGCCATGGCATGGCGATTTGAGATTCTTGCAGTGAGGCTTGGATTTCTGAACGATCCACAACACTCCACCCTTTCATGCTAGATGCGTGAGCGGAAAGAATAGCTCCAGGTCCAGCAGCATCTGGAGACGCAATCACAGCTAGGACATTTTGCTGCGAACCACTATTGGTCTTTCTCACAGGTGTGGGGGTCGTTCGAGGCAATAGCAAGCGGAGGCTCTCGTCATCGTCGTTTGCAGATGCATCATTAGAATTCTTATCTGGCTTCCACCGTTTGATATCGGCGTCTGGAAATTTTGAGCGGATCCTATCGGTCACTTCACGGTTTTCGGAGTACAATCCCAGCGACAGGAGTCGACCTTGATCGAGCGGATTAATCTTCGACGCTAAGGGGAGGAATCTAGAAACTAACTCGGTATTTTCAGTGAGAGCTGCCGCAGACAGGGCGTCCCATGGGGCAAGTCTATAATGCGAATCTTTGGGGTCCCGCGGATATTTTTTTTCCATTTCTACTGATCGAAGGATCTCAGATATTTTTCGGTTAAATACTGGTGAAAGGCCCCGGCGAATCAATGCATCGATCACAGGTAAGCCGTCCTCACCCGCGGCAACCGCTTTCACTAATAATTCTCCATGCTTAGGAGATTTAATAGGGTAGTGAAACATTGAGGGATGCGTGTCTTTAAAAAATCTCGAGTGCGGTACGGGAACAGAATCACAACCTTTTTCGATCAGATAAGCAGCGAGCTCCCACTGATTCAAATTCATTGCTTCGTCGACAAGAAATGGTGATGGATAGACACGACTCGGATCTGGAAATTCATCCATAATATTACCCGTGTGCCCTTTGGTCGCTACAACTAGCGACTGAATATTAAGATCCGGAACTTGCTCAAGCAACAGTTTGAGTACAGGTAATGAGCCGGCTCGAATCGCAGCGATCACGGGATGAAAAAAGCCCGGATTGGACTGGCGGTGCAATTTTTCAGCTTTTTCATAGGGCTTGTCTCGCACCTCCGCACCTGCACTCAATAGGGTAGAGACTATTTCAACACTGGGCAACATGGCTGCGGCAGTGAGCGGTGGGATGGACTGACCAGATAGGTTAGGGTCTGCACCTTGATCTAATAATCGGAGTACCAAAGCTGAGTCATCAGCCGCAGATGCATAAAAAAGTGGCGTTAGTCCATCTTCATCGAATACATTGACGTCTGCACCAGCGTCCAACTCTCGCTTGATCGTGACCTTGTCTCCACTACGGATCGCAAGATGTAGCCTAGTCACAGGATTGACTGCTACAGGTATTGGACTATTCTTACCTACTTTGCGTAGCCATACGCCATTAATTCGCGCTCGTCCCGGAAATTGATCATAGGGGAAATCGGCAAAAAATACTGGCAAGGTACCATCCGTGGAGGCCTTTGCTATACCGATTTTTGCGGAAATAAGCTGTTCACCGTCTGCAGTGAAATTTAAGGAGCCATTTTTGAGGTTTGTACTCGATCTACCATCAAGCACTTCAAGTCCGTAAGGGACACCAACCCTAGATTTTGGAGAAATCATCCATGGGAGATGCTTGTTTTTAGCACTGGCGAAGGTATGAATAGAAGAGAGCGTCAGCCCGAAGCGGACTGGACGAAA
The DNA here is from genome assembly GCA_047624885.1 of Cryomorphaceae bacterium. Lineage (GTDB taxonomy): Bacteria > Verrucomicrobiota > Verrucomicrobiia > Verrucomicrobiales > Akkermansiaceae > Rubritalea. The sequence continues at coordinate 11,055 of JBLHQF010000026.1, forward strand.
CTTCCTTTTTTTCTTATTTGCCCCATCTGATGAGAAACAACCGAATACTTCGTAGGAAAATCTAGTATCAAGTCCGTCCGCTAGGATCATAAGCGTAGGATGAATCAGCCCCTTGCTTGGTTTACTCTCCCAAACGCCCTGGTTATTATTAATAGTCAACCAGCTCCAACCAATAGAACTGGAATCCTTCGGCAACCGAGAACCATCTGCCAGAAATGTGTTTTGTTTTGTTACCGGAAAAAACAGAGCCTTTTCTGCTAAACACGGTGATACAATACTTAACGCCAATATTAAAAAAAACTGTATTTGCATGATGCTGAATAAGCTGGGAGGTGAATCATTGGTCTACTTCGATGAATCAATCCAAGCTTTAGCGACGATTGGGGCGGCCAGTAAACCGGCCTTCTGCAGTGACCCTTTAGCTGAAACAGCTTGGGTAAGGTCAACATTACCGACAACAACTCGATCAGTTTTTAGTACTTTTCCTTCACTGTCGAACGCCTTGAATTCAAGGCGGGCACGGGTAAACCAAAGATTGCCTCGGCGCACTCCTGTCTCAGCAAATGCCTCACCTCGGATCACAAGGTCTGCATCCTTCTCAGATTCGACCATCGTCCAACCAGCCGCCTCAAATGTGCGGGCAATTTCTGTTTGTGCCGCTGGATCAGGGACGGTGGCTCTAATGATTGTTTCCGGAATGTGCACGTAAACTCGTTTTTTTGGATGTCCTTCGAGCATTTTCTTAACCGCCGCAAGAGTTCGTTTTTCGATGGATGGTCCACCGCGTAAATCAGCAGCCTTATCCTTGAGGATTTTAGCCACATCCTTACCAAGCTTCTCAACTGCTCCATCTAGCGGCTTACCACGATCATAGGCAGCAGTGGCTCCGAAAACACGACTGGTACTAGCCGAAATGACTTTCGCCACTAAATGAACTCGATCCTGCACAGCAAAGACCCTGCCACTGATGAGAACTTCTGCACCCGTAAGTTGACCAATTTTGGCAGCTTGAGAGGCCGACACTGCCCCCGAAAGTGTGAGTTCCTGCTCACCGAGAATCTCATCCAACTGAGCGCGCTCAACAAGTACGGCATCGGAGTGAACCGTAAGGTTAACCTGCAGCAGAGCAGCCACGGATGTGCCTACACCCTCTAGACCATTGGAGCCATCTTCAAAGTTCAGAACTGCAGCGGAGAGTGGCTGGGCAGCTTTTTGCTCATCCTGCGCCTGCAAGCCAGCAGTTATGAGAAAGGTTCCAGTAAAAAACAATAGGGTGGTCGAAAAAATTCGGCATATAGATGTCATAATATTCATTTAGGGTTGGTTTGGAGGTTCAGAAAAAAGGTCTAGGAAGCGTATTAGCCCTTGGTCGGTTGCTAAAGCTGCGGGAGAAGTCCACCAACGCGGGGCTCGTATCTCAACATCGTCGGCAACGGGACCTTGGCGCCAGACAATGAGGTTTGGATCACGTTTATCCCAAACTACGAGGCGACGAGCAGCCTCTCCACGGCGTGGATGCATCGTCAATGAGGCTGTCTGACGTGCGGTAGTAACGGATGATCTTTTAAGTCGTAGGCCCGCTTTTTCTAGCGCTTTACGTTCCTCGCGACTCAGACCACGTGCTTCCCATTCCATGTCTTGTAGCATTTTCAAAGTCTTTTTGAACCATGCTGGGTCCCGGGTTTCAATACGCACAACGCGCGCAGGTTTACCTTCAAAACGAATTTCATAATGGGCGGGCCCACGCGAAGCTGGCGGAGTCCAAATCCAGCACAATCCATTGTTAGTTAACTTTATCTCGCCCCCATTATGCGGGATGCTACGCGTGGCAGTCACTCTAAAAACCTCAATATTTGGCTGCCAACCGTCTGGGATATCTTCAAAATAAAGCTCTAAAGGTTTCTCAGCAAGAGCTAAGAGGGCTGGTGGAATATTCGGCCACCCAGCGGGTTGATTATTGCCCTGGCTGTTGAATCGGTGAGTTCCCGGCTCCTGCGCTGAAAGCGAAAAGGCAAATCCTAAAATGCACCATGTCAAAAAATAGCGCATCATATTGTCCGGGTTTTAATCCGTGTATTTGGAGCAATGCGTAATGGGCTTTCGGAAGTTCCTTGAAGGTCTACGGCGTCGATCAAGAGTTTCCCATTTTTACCTGGGCGAACGGTGATGCGTCGCTGTCCAATCTCTATCGTTTGGCCAATATACGTGATGACCGCCGTAACATCATTCTTATTTAGGAGTTCAATAACAACAGCTTGCTTGGTATCGGTGAGAGGTTGATCGGTGAGGGTGATTTCAAGAGAATCTCCATTTGATACGATGGCTTTCACCTGCTGGGGAAAGACCGCTGAAACCTCGCGAAGAATCACTGCATAATTATTTTTGGGAGCAGTAGTCGCAGTCTCGTCGTCAGAATGGCTTTTGGGCTGGAGGAATAATAAGAGAGAGAATAGTAGACAGGCAGCAGCAGCCAGAGATGACCATAGCAATGGCCGTCGCCGGGATCGACGCATGACTGCGAATTTCTCTTCAGCCATTGCAAGGGTAGCATCAACAGACTTAGGACTCAGCTGTACTCGTTCCGTCGGGTAGGTCCGAAGCGCTACCAGCCATGACTCAGGGAGTGCTTCATGGCTTGATAACTCGGGCTTGGAAGGATCAGTGTTCATCGGTTCTCTTTATGTTAAGTGTTTTCAACAGTAGATTCGTTCAATGTATTTGCTAAATTCTTAAGTTGAGGGTCAGAACGTAAGGCTGCAAGTGCATGATGCAGTCGGGATTTTGCCGTGCCTAGGGGAATATCCGTCAAAACTGCAATTTCAGGAAGCGTCATCCCATCAACGAATCGCAGCATCAGAATTTCACGATGATCTGGGCTCAAACCTGAAATGATTTGATGGAAATCGTGATGTTCGGAACCTTGTCCCGCGGTCGTGGCTAATTGATCAATGAAAGCCGCACCAGTTTCCCCACCAACAAAGCGCTTTTGGCCCTTTAACGAGGTAAGAGAAAGGTTGCGAACGACGGGATATAGAAAGGTTCTGAGTTGGCAACGCAGTTCGAAACCTGGGAACTTATTGAGAAAATAGCGAAATACTTCCTGAGACACATCCTCTGCGAGCTGTTGGCTGTCAGTTATTCGCCAAGCCATGCGCAGTACCCACTCTCGGTGGTTTTCATACAATGCCTCGAAAGCCCGCTCGTCGCTCAAATTCATACGAGCAACCAACTCTTGGTCGGCAAACTCAACTGATATGTCTTTGTTTTTCAAAAATAGGAATTGCTAAGAATTTACTTTTTGTGCGATGGATCGAATCGAAATGGCAGAACCTCCATTAGAAACCACTTAGAAGAATCGCACACTCCACGTGAAGATTGACTCTGAAGGCTGTTCATCGTTCGGTAACTTTGGATTGGAAAGTGTCATATTCATCGGATCTCTGGATGTTAAGTAGTTTCGACAGTAGAATCGTTCAACAAATTTACTAAATTCTTAAATTTCGACTTATAGTGTTAGATGACAAGTCTGTGGCAACTCACTCATAGCAAAAACCCTCCCCACTGAATGAACAGTACGGACGTGTGATGTGGGTTGGATACTAAGATTTTATAAAAATGCACTTTTCTCAACTATAAGTCTGCCCTGAATGGTACTGACTTGAGGGGTTTTCGCTCATAGCGGCTCAGGTGTTTGTATGACATTTGGCACGAATTCATGGAACAAGTCCTGAGTTAATCAACAAGAAAGCTTCATCACTGGCCACGAAATGGTCGTCGATGGCGGCTTCAACTCGATGTCAATCTAGCGAGCTGATCACCAGTAAGTGAAAAATAGTTTTTGTGGTGGCGGTTTCCAACCGCCAAGCCAAGGCTATCAAATACGGACGGGGCGGTTAGAAACCGCCGTCACACTCCCAAGTGTCTCGCTTAAAATCAACCCTGGCCGTAGTAAGCATTTTTCCCGTGCTTACGGAGATAGTGTTGGTTGAGTATGTGTGCTGGAATCGGCTGTGCATCCGGATTGAGCTGATAGGTCATCAGCGCCATCTTTGCGCACATTTCTAGCGCTATACTATTCTCGACAGCTTTGGCGGTATTCTTACCCCAGCTGAAGGGCGCATGATGCTTTAACAAGACGGCTGGAACTTCCATAGGATTGAGCTCTAATTCTGCAAAACGTTCCACAATACTCACTCCTGTCGCATGTTCGTAATCAGTATTCACTTCCTCGGCCGTCAGTGCTCTCGCTAGAGGAACCTCGCCAAAGAAGTGGTCCGCATGGGTAGTTCCCAAGCAAGCCAGAGCAACTCCAGCCTGTGAGAAAGCTGTGGCAGATGGGCTATGGGTGTGAACCACTGCTCCAACCTCCTTAAAGTTTCGGTAAATCTCTAGGTGGGTTTTGGTGTCTGATGACGCGCGTAGATCTCCTTCCACCACCTCATTGTCGAGATTGAGCACCACAATATTCTCCGTGGTTAGCTCCTCGTAGGCAACTCCGCTAGGCTTGATGGCGACCAGTCCCGACTCACGGTCAATGGCACTCACATTCCCCCAAGTCAACGCGACTAAGCCAGAGCTAACAAGCGCCTGATTTGCCTCGACGACCATCTGCTTTAAATCTTCAGTCATAATTCTGTTAGTTTCGTTGTTGCTCGCGGATATCCATCAGCTCTTTCATTACATTAGCCATAGACCCACGCCACTCGGCGGCTCCAAATCCATCATGAAGCTGGCTGTAGAGTTCAAACAATTGGCTATAGACCACTTGGTTTTCAGCAATCGGATAAAACACCCGATCATGATAATTTACGACTCGCTCTTGAAGTTGATCCAGCGTTCCATAGCCAGCTGATACAGCACCAAACAGGGCCGCACCAAGCGCGCAGGTTTGTTCACTCACTGAGACCTTCATCGGCTTGCCGATCACATCAGCGTAAATCTGCATCAAAGTAGGGTTCTTCAGTGAAAGGCCACCAGTGGTGACCACCTCATTGATCTCCACCCCAAACCCCTCCATCCGCTTGATAATCGTGTAGGCTCCAAAGGCTGTGGCTTCAATATATGCCCTGTAGATTTCATGGGCCTCAGTATGCAAGCTTTGTCCTAACATCAACCCAGAAAGCCTCACATCGGTGAGTACCGACCGGTTGCCATTATTCCAATCCAACACTAACAGTCCGCTTTCGCCGGGCTTCATCTTGGAAATCTTTTCTCCCATCGCAGCAAACTTTTCTCCGCTATCCGCACCGTAACTATCAGGGACGATGTGATTCACTAGCCAGAGGAATAAGTCGCCCACTGCCGACTGGCCCGCCTCTACTCCGATCATGCCAGGCACAACAGATCCATCTACTTGGCCACAGAGACCAGGCACATCCGCAATACCCATATCAGCCACAGTGATGTCACAAGTAGAAGTCCCCAGCACTTTGACTAAGGTTCCTTTTTTGACTCCTGATCCCACTGCCCCCATATGACAATCAAATGCCCCTACCGCTATCGCTATTCCTTCATCGAGACCCAAGCGATTGGCCCACTTCTGGCATAGCGTGCCGGCTAATTGGTCAGATGCATGAGCATCGTCATAGAGCCGATCTCGAAGTTCAGCTAGCGCTGGGTCCAGCGCTGATAAAAATTCCTTATCTGGCAGACCTCCCCACTGGTCATTGAACATCGCCTTATGGCCAGCGGCACAGATTGAGCGCTTTAGCGTGAGCGGGTTCGTGTCACCAGCAAGTTCAGCCGTCAGCCAGTCACAGTGCTCGACAAACGAGAATGCCGCTTCAAAGACTGCGGGGTCGACTTTACGGATGCGTAGGATTTTTGCCCACCACCACTCAGAGGAATACGTGCCACCACATTTTTCTAGAAATTGCGGCCTCATTTCCTGAGCTAATTTGGTAATCTGCTCAGCTTCCCTGAAAGCGGTGTGATCCTTCCACAGCCATACGTTAGCATTAGGGTTATCTGAAAATTGAGGATCAAAGGCTAAGGGGCTGCCAGCAGCATCTACTGGGATCACGGTAGACCCTGTAGTGTCGACACCTATACTGATGACCATTGACGGTGAAAACTCAGAGTCATTTTCTTGGGCCTGAGCGATTGCACCGCGTATGATTTTCTCACAGCCATCGATATAATCTTGAGGGTTCTGACGAGCCACATTGGGATCGTTTGGATCCGTGAG
>JBLHQF010000027.1:0-16996 GCA_047624885.1 Cryomorphaceae bacterium
CAGCAGGGCCAGGTCGCAATAGTCAGCTTCAGATCTTCGATAAGCTGGTGAAAAATAATCCCCAAATCTTCATGGTCTTGAGTGGTCACACTAGCCAAGACAGCCACGCGGTAAAGCAGAACGCTGCAGGTCTCGACGTCTTGCAGATGGTCACCGACTACAACAAAGTGCGTGCCAACGGCGGTGATGGCTTTTTCCGACTAGTGGAGCTCGACGAGGACGTGGGAGAAATCCGAGTCAAGACCTACACTCCCGGAGTCCCGCAGAATCCCACGCCAAGATTTGATACCAGTGCCAACGGTCAGTTTACTGTTGCCATGAATTGGACCACACGGTTTCCAGTAGTCAGTGGTCCTCAAATGGGAGCTTCAGCTGTCAGCAATATTACGGATGATGGAGCCACAGTGGGGAACCAGCTCCGCAACGATGATGCAGACAACGTAACACTCGTGTGGGCTTTAGCTGACCAGGGAGAAACCACAGTCGCCACTTGGACCGCTGCACCAGGGGGTGGATCACATTCCTTCGGCGCTACCTTGAAGGATGCTCTTTTAAGCCAGATTCTAACCGGTCTGCAAGGCGACACCCTTTATCACTATCGTTTCTTCGCCACCGCTGATGTGGAATCCGACTGGTCATCCACCAGCAGTTTCTCGACAGGACTGAGTGGGATCGCCGCTCCTACTGGATTCACAGGTAATCCAAGCGCAGTGCCGGGCGGCACCAAGGTAGATTTGAGTTGGACAGATGGCTACTCGACCGAGACTGGATTCATCATCCGGCGTTCGACTGATCCGGCTTTCAGCGCCTATGAAACGTTTGCGCTGGGAGCCAATCAAAATAGCTACGAAGACGACACAACAGCGGCAAACACCAGCTACTATTACCGCATCGCAGCCTTAGGGAGCACAGGCACGGGCACCTTCACAGCTAACCTCACAGTCACCACCGAAAATGCTGGTGCAGGGCCTATCGCCGGGCTTATCGGCCACTGGAAATTTAACGAAACATCAGGAACGACCGCCGATGACTCATCGGCTAACGATAACGACGCAACGACAGCCGCCGGTGGCAACTGGGTCGTCGGAGCTGCGGGTAATGGCCACAACAACCCGCGTTTCACCTTAACTGACTCATCCGATCTCCAGCTAACAGGCGCAGAGCCAGTGACAATCTCGCTCTGGGCCAAGCCCAACGCCGCTCATGGATACACCTGCCTTGCAGGATTTGAAGGCACAGGGAATACGGGCGATATTTTTGCAATCAAAACTGACGGCTCCGATAAGCTCCAATTCACACCATCCAACCTTGTAACTCCTGACACATTGATGAACTACAGCAACTCAGGAGCCAAGTGGGTGCATGTGGTAGGAGTGCTAGAGCCGGGCGTAGGGAGCCGAATTTATATTGATGGCGTGCAGGTTGCGACAAGCACGTCCGCCCCAGCTATTCCGGCGCCAGCAAATGCGGAGTGGACGATGGGGACTTACTGGAATTCTAATTCCTATAACTACAATGGCGCACTCGATGATGTCCAAGTCTATAACACTGCTATCACCGTAACCAATGTAGCATACCTCTACAACAATCCTGGAAATCCTCTGGCGGCTACGAGCCCAACGTTTACCAGTTGGATATCTGGCTACAATCTCGTTGAGAAGGATGGCTTCAATGAAGATCCTGACGGTGACGGTATTGCGAATGGACTGGAAGCATGGTTCGGAACCTCACCAGATGAATTCACGGCTGGTCTAACAATTCTAAGCGTCGAAGGTGCGATAACCACTTTCAGCCACCCGCTGAATGAACAGCCCCCGACTGATATCACTGGCACTTACGAATGGTCGCCCGATCTCGTCAATTGGTATACAGGCGACGGCGTGGCTGGACCGCTAAGCGGTCTGACTGTGCTTATTACCGCCAGCCCCTCGGAAACTACAACCACCGTCACAGCAACTGCCAGCGCAACTCTCAATTTACTGTTCTTTAGAGTTAAAGTTGTGCAGGATAGTTAAAAGCAAGAGCATCACACCCTAGCATCACATCCTATTACCTGATAATCCTATGACCCACTCTATTAGCAATTTCTTTCGTCCGTCGTTCTGCGGCATCATTTTTCTCTGCGCGACTTCTCTTTCTCACATTTCCGCAGCTCCCTTCACCATTGCGGTGATTGGTGATCAGCAGGTTCCTGCGAAAAAAATAGAATTCTACCCATCTTTTACGGCTCAGACCAGCTGGATAGCCGCTAATGCCAAAGCAAATAAGATCCGCTTCGTCACACAGGTGGGAGACATCATCGAGCACGGTAATAGCATCGCCCAGTGGGGTCTTGCTGAGGGAGCCATGGTGAAGCTGGACAGCGCTACTAATGCAGACGGTGGTAAAGGAATTCCCTGGAATGTGAACTACGGCAACCACGAAGAGGATAAGAGCCAAGCAGGGATCGACCCAGCAGGTGCTTGGGCTCATAACTACCGAAACTATTTCGGAACCAGAGGTGCTCCAGCGACACACCGCTATGCTGGCCAGCCAGAATATAAAGGAGTCAGCTCGAACGATCTGAACACCTATCACATCATCAAGTCATCGAACACCTCAGGTGCACGGGAATACTTGATGCTCAATCTGGAATACGACGCTCCCGGACACACACCAGGATCATCGCCGGATCCAGCAGACGTGCCTGCTTTTGACGCAATCGCGTGGGCCCAGGGAATTATCAATGCTCATCCAGGAATGCCGACGGTAATCACGACCCATGTGTTTGAGGGGTCGAAACATGGTCCTCCGAATAAACCCTATACAAAGGGGCCTGGGCGCAATAGTCAGATTCAAATTTTCGACAAACTGGTAAAACATAATTCTCAAATATTCATGGTCTTGAGCGGTCACACCAGTCAGGACACTCACAGTGTGAAGACGAACGCAGCTGGTCTCAAGGTGCTGCAAATGGTCACCGACTATAATAAAGTCCGTCCTAACGGAGGTGGCGGTTTTTTCAGACTGGTAGAAATCGATGAGGACGCAGGTGAGGTCAAGGTCAAGACCTACACCCCCGGAGTTCCACAGAACCCCACGCCAAGGTTTGATACCAGCGCCAACGGCCAGTTTAAGGTCTCGATGAATTGGGACACCCGCTTCCCAGCGTTAAAGGGGCCTCTCAAGGTTGCTCCTAAAGTCAAAAAGATCACGAAATGAAGTAGTGAACTCCGCAAGGAGAATCGCCAGAAACTTAATTCCGTTCAGGGTTACTTGCCCCAAATCTTTTTCATCAGGGCGAACACCTTGGGATCGTGGGCCTTAAGCTCTCCGGAAACAAAGGGATAGAAATCGTTCCGGTAGAGGAAAGCCTCTGTCGCTTCAGCGAAATATTCCTTATGATTGGTTGCCGCGTAATGTTCGGCCTGACGACCGTCATAAAGCATCACCTTCTTGTAATTTCCTTTTTTCATCGCCGCCTTGTAGGCTGCAAGGATTTCCGGATTGTCGAAGCTGAGGAACTGATCGTGATAAGCATGCGATAGTTCGTGGAGAATGACCGCAGGGTGTTTGAGCATTTGTTGTCTAGAGAAGAGATTCTTCGCCACCGGGATGTGGACCTTCTTTACCAAGCTTGGATCGTAGCCGTGTTTCACTAGCCAGTTCTTTCCCGGGTGATACTGCATGTTATCCAATTCGGGATGTGACTGCTCGATCTGGATTCCAACTTTCCGAAGTTCTGCCAGTTGCTTTTTGGGGACGAGGATCACGATTCTTTCGAGATGATTCTCCAGCATTTTAAGGGCGAGCGCTCCCTCCTCCTTGTGCTTGCCTGAGAGCAATGCAGGATCGATAGAAACCGTCCAGCCTTCGATCTGCTTTTCGACCGTCTCAAGCCAACCGATCTTTTTCGGTTTGGCTTTAATATCCGTGGTTTGAGCGTAAGCGGTGAGTGTGACCGCCAATGCGGCGATTAGATGAATTCCCAATGTGGTTAGTTTCTTCATAAGATGATTAAAGCTGTTGGAAATATGGCGTAGATTTATGCAATGTAAAGGTCGTGTTGTGAATATCACGGGCCGCTTCGTCGCCATTGGTATGGGCGACGAAAGACCATGGCTATCACTAATTCAGCCGTGGAATGTTCTCGATACCGATCGGCAACCTGCCCGTTGGTGCGCTGCGCCCACTCTTTTTGAGGTTTTCCAGCAAGGTCTGTAGTTGCTGACGTTTTTCGGCATTCTTGAAAAACAGGTTCGTCGTTTCGCCTGGATCGGTTGTCAGGTTGTAGAGTTGTCCCGCCGCGTCAGGCGCTGTCTCTGGTAGGGCGTATTTCGCTAGCAGACCCTTGCTGTAGCCGTTGCCGCCAGATCCCTTGTGGTCGAGGTATTTCCACTGCCCCTGGCGGATTTGAAATTCTCCTCGAAAGCTTTGGGTCAGAAGGTGGGGGCGAATCGGCTTGTTTGTATCCCCAGTCCCGAGCATGACGGGAAGCATGTCGAAGCTGTCGGTCGCTGCGCTGTCGGGAAGTTTGTAGCCTACGACTGATGCGAGCGTGGCGAAAATATCGGTGCTGTTCGTGATCTGGTTTGAGACCTGACCTTTGGGGATCCGTCCTGGCCACCTTGCGATGAAGGGGACACGGTGGCCGCCTTCCCAGCCATCGCGCTTCACGCCCCTCCAGCCTCCTGAGGGATCGTGATTGTGGTCCTCACGCATCCAGGCAACGTGATTCACCTCCGCACCGTTGTCGGCGCTGAAGAGTATCAGTGTGTTGTCATCGATACCGAGTTCGGTGGTGAGGTCGATCACTCGCCCGACTAGAACATCGAGTTGGTAGACAAAGTCGCCCCTTGGCCCTGCCTTTGTGGCGCCGTTGAATTCGGGCGCTACAAGGACAGGTGCGTGAGCGATCTGAGTGGAAAATATTGCGAAGAATGGTTTGTCGGGAGTATTCTTTCGGTGCTCGGTGATGAACTTTCGAGTCTTATCGAAAAACAGCATATCGGCCTTCAGAAACTCGTATCCAGGTGCTTTCCAGCCTGCGTCATTATCCCATCGCCACTTTCCTCCGAGATTGGGGAGGGTCTCAGGATCGTGCCGTTCGCTGGCGGGGACTGGCACCATTCCATTTTCAATATAAATGTAGAGGGGATCCGTTGTCGGGCAGTTCGGGGTGATGAATGATTCGTCGAAACCACGGTTGTTAGGTCCATCGACGAGGGGAGTGCTCTTTTCGTAATCGATCAGCAATGCATTCTTAAATCCACCGCCGAGCTTCTTGCCGTCCTTGTCGAGCCAGCTGAGCCCGACGTGCCACTTGCCGAAAATCCCAGTGCGGTATCCCTTTTCCTTAAGCATGTCGCCGAGGGTCAGGGTGCCGGGTTTTAAATAACTAGGTCCTCCGGGACCTTCAAAGGCTCCTCCACCTCGTCCCGTTGAGCGGTAGATTTGTTGTCCGGAAAAAAGGCCGTAGCGGGAAGGCGAGCAGATGGTGGATGGGCTGTGGGCATCGGTGAACCGGATTCCCTCGGCAGCCATCTGGTCAAGTCGTGGTGTTTTGTAGGCCGCCTTGGAGTTAGAGCACGACAAATCGCCGACGCCCAAGTCATCGGCGTAGATGATGATGATGTTAGGAAGTTTTGCTGCCACACACGGCAGAGCCACGGCAGAAGCGACGAGTAGGGTTGCGAGCAAATTTTTCTTTTTGGTAATCATAATTTAGTGGTTTTTAATATCGGTTACTGGCTTTGGCAGAATCTTCCAACGGTTATTACCATAATAGGACCATGAGTCCCAAGGGTTTTCGTTGGTTGTTTCGCGTGGATCGCCGGTCGCCTTCAGATGCTCCGTCAGCCGATCTGAGAGCTTTTTCAGGGTAGCCTTGTATTTAGGATCGGACGCCAGGTTGTTCAGTTGGTCTGGATCTTTTTGGCAATCGTAGAGTTCTTCCATCGGACGCTTCCCGAAGGACATGTCAAACAGCTTGGCGTTCGTTTTCTGCTGTTCGATCATGACGTCCTTGGTCGGCGATTTGTCGATGTCGCCGTAGTGGCCTTCGTTGGTTTTGATGCGGTAGGTTCCCGCTGGCCATCGGCTGGGTTCATAGTTGCGGATGTAGAGCAGGCCCTTGGTTCGGATCATCCGTGCGGGATAACCGGTGCCATCGATACGGCACCAGGCATGCCGCTCGCGACCGGTGAAGACGGCATCGCGATCTTGCTCCACGTTTCCGGACTTCGTTGAGGTCAGCATCGTTAGGAGGCTGCGGCCATTCATTGGTTTTGGCGGAGTCAGGCCTGTCGCCTCCAAGAAGGTTGGTGCTAGATCTGTTAGATTAATGAAGTCATTCACCGTGCGTCCTCCCGGAATTCGTTTCGGCCAGCGGATCGCCAGCGGCATGCGTGTCCCTAGGTCGTAAAGGTTTGCCTTGGCTCGTGGAAAGGGCATGCCGTTGTCGCTGGTGATCACGACCAAGGTATTGTCGAGTTCTCCGGCTTGCTCGATCAATTTCAGCATCTCACCGACCTGTTGATCGAATCGCTGGATCTCGTGAAAATAATCGCAGATATCGCTGCGTACCTCGGCGGTATCGGGAAAGACTCGGGGCACTCGCACCTTCTTGGGATCCATTCCAGATTGGATGCCGCTGCCCTTTGTGTAGCCACGGTGGGGGTCGCGGCTGCCGAACCAGAAACACCACGGTTTGCCCTCGGGAGCCTTGTCGACGAATTCCTTGAAACTGTTAAACTTCGGCCCGGCTGGATTCGAGCTGCGGCCACCGGCCTCCACGTTTCCAGGTGCCCAGCCCTTGTCGATGTAGCCCACGTGATAACCGCTTGCGGTCAACAGGTCAGTATAGACTGGGTGCTTGGCGGGCAAGGTGCCGAACAATTGTCCCCCTTGTCCGATACGCCAAATATCCTGGCCGGTCAAAATCGTGCTGCGTGACGGTGTGCAAGATGGTGAGGCGCAGTAGGCGTGTGTGAAAAGCACTCCCCCGCGGGCGATGCGGTCGAAGTTGGGGGTTTTGATCACTGGCTCACCATACGCGCTTGCATGGGGATAGGATTGATCATCCGAGAGGCAGAAAAGGATGTTAGGCCTTTTCTGATCAGGATCCGCCGCGTGCAGTGAATGGAAGGAGAAACCCAGAGCCAATAGGATGAATCCTAGTTTTCCAGAGAAGTCGTGGAGTTTGAGTCGATGAAGTTTCATTGGGTATGATTATTGTTTCGGGAGTGGCGCTGTTAGACGTCCCAGTGTCTTGGACGAGCTAATTTCCTTCCCGTCGGCTAGGATGCGCAGGCCGATTCCTTTACCGTATTTTTTCCCGGTTTTGTCGTAGATGATGGTTAACATGCTGCCGTGGTAGGGCACGCGATCGAGACAGAAGTAGTCCCAGGTGCCTTCGGGTAGCAGTGGATTCACCTCGACGGTGTCGTCTGCCCTGGGGCGCAGTCCCACCAGTCCGGTGATGATTAGGTCGCAGTAAGAGGAATGGTTATAGTCCTTGCCGCGTTCTACGCCGCCTTTGCCTGGGTTCCATGTTCCGTCCTTCCACGACTTGAGCCGGGTTCGGGATATCCAGTCTCCGGTGTGTGGGTTCAGGTTTTCGTCGATCCAGGGAACGACCGTGCCGTCGACGCGCTTCAAGCGGTGTGACTTGGTGTAGATTTTGAGCGTCTCAAGGTAGTCCTTTGAAGAAACTGCCTGTTGCGGGTAGTAGTTCAGGACATTGGCCAGGGCGGTGAGGGTGACGCTGGTGGAGAACGGCCAGCTTGGGCCATTCCACTGGCACTCGTGACCGGTGTAGGAGACTGCGAATTTTGGATGTCGCTGCTCGGCGACGGTGGGGCCGAATGGCGCATAGAATCCCTTTGGATCCATCAGTTGTTTCCACGCCACCTCGTAGCCTTTGTCTTTTTCAGGCAGGTTGAAATACCAGGGGGTAAATCCGTGTAGCTCGCGGACATCGACCAACTCGGACTTTTCGCCGCGGGGGAGGACCTTGAAGAACTTTGCGTCGTCGTCCCAGAGCTTTTTGAGAACGAGACGTCTGAGCTGTGTTGCCTTGCTCAGGTAGGCTTCTGCGATGTCCTTCTTGCCTGCCCGCTTGGCGATGGCGGCGATTGCTTTGGCGTCACCGAACATGTAGGAATTGATGGTCGCGCGTTTCCCCTGACCTTTGTGAGCGCTGCCGCCAATGGAAACCTCCATGCCGTCACGGTCATCGATCTGCCAGAACATTCCGTCCGGCTCCAGCCGCATTTTTTCCCAGGCCTTGTAGTTGGCTATCAACTCCGGAAGCAGGTCGATGGCCCTTGAAAAGTCGCCGCTGGCCAGGGCTTGATTGTAGATGGCATCTGCGGCCCAGAAACTGTAGCGGCGTGGGGCTCCGCCTTTGCGGAACCAGAACACGGCGTAGTCGGCTAAATATTTTTTCTCGTGGATCCAGCGTCCCTCGCGGAAGTGGTGGCTGGCTGGGCAGCTGATCGTGTTATGCTTGCCGCTCCAGCTGACCTTGGGAAGAAACTCAGTGATCACGAACCCGTCTGGGGTCTTCTTGATATGCTTGCGATACGTCCACCAACGAAAGTGATAGATCTCCTCGATGTCCTTATCCGGACACTCGAATCGGGGAACATTGTTAGCCATCCAATCTGCCGAGGTCTCGTTCGAGATGGCCTGCCCGAAATGGGTATGGTCTTTGCTGTTGAAATTTTTGACATAGTTCCGCAGGCTGTCGTCTTTTAGGATGGGAGGAGTTTCGGCTCCCGATACCGGGACTATAGCGGCAGTCCAGGCCGCCATCAAAAAGGTAGATAATAATTTCATGTTATATAAAGGTGTTTTATTTCTTATTCATCTTGAGCATGGCCTCGGCAAGTGCTTTTCCAAAGCGAATGAATGTCTTACCACTGCCAAGGTAATGATACTCGGCATTTGATGCACCTTTATCCCACGTCATCTGCTCCTTCGCAGTCAATTTGCCGTCGCCGAAACCGTAACGAGTGCATTCCTGCTGCATTTTCTTCGGTGTCATTTTCCCTTGTTTCACCTGCTGTTTCCAGTTGCTGGTCATTCTCCGTTTCCAGTAAAGATCGCTGAGTTCGAGTTCGTAATACGGACCGCTGTCCACCGCGATCACATTGCCGCGATAGCGTGGCTTCACCTTTCCGTCATATTGCTCCACTGCGGCGAATTGAGCTTTGCGGAACGCAGTCGTTGGGAGCCCCTTGTCGAACTTCCTGCTTTCCGGGTCCGTGCCGTAGACTCCCATGACCCCTACAATGAATGGCATAGTAGGCACTTTGAGTTCCTTGCGGACGTCGCTGATGAAATGGATCATGTTGCTTGTGTATTGCTCGATGTGGTGTCGGTTGCACATATCGTTCCAGCCCTGAAACCAGACGAACCCGCCAATTTCATAGCCCTGCTTGGGGTCGTAGCTTGGAACAACTTTCCTGATGCTCTCGGTGTCCTTCAGTGTTGCCTTAACGAAACTCATCATCTCGCGATAGTAGTGACCGACCTCTTCCTTTTTAGGGGTATTAGAATTTTGCTTTTCTTTCGCACTTGGAAGATAAGGTCCAGAGCTGGGCGGGCGAAAGTCCACTGCCAATGATTTGCCGCCCCAAGCGGCCTTGATTATTAAAACTGGTTCTTTGGTTGCTTTGTCCATGGTGATGCCAAACGCATATTCGGGACCAATACGCTCGTCGTCAAAGCCGTAACCCACTTTTACCTTGCTTTGTAGGACGGTGTCGATTTGGTTGCGTTGTGTCTTGTAGGTGATCCAGGCGTTGTGGGAGACAATCGGCTCACCGTTCTTGTCTAAGATCTCACGGAGAAGCGGAGCCGTTTTTTGGTCGTCGCCCATGGCTGCAAACGTGCTTTTATGCGCCGAGCCCTGCATATTCGATTGTCCGGCCAAGATGTAAACCTTGAGCGGCTTTGCCTGTGCGATTGTTGTAAGGAAGGCGAATCCGGCGATCGCCAAGACGGCCAGTGTCGGGGTGAATTTTGATCGGTTGATTTTCATCTGTTCGTGAGTAGCTTGGTGAGTGCCTCTGAAGGTAGGTTTCATGATAGATAGGCATTCTGTTTGCATGGAATATTGATATACAAAATGAGGGCTGGTAGTTCCAATAAATCTGACCTTAAACACACCTCCATACAACGCGAGAATTTTATTCCAACACGGAACTATCCCACATTTTCAGGCTCTCCGTTAGTTTTACACCATAGATCGATCTGTAACCATCTCGGTAGGGTGGGTTCTCCGAACACACCGAGTTACAGTATTCAGGTTTAAGCTATCTATGCGATGGCTAGAAGGAGGTAATATCGTTTAATCAACGGAGAGAGTCGTTAGTCCTTTAGTGAGTTGAATGGCGCATCACGGTTTGCTCGGCGATCAAACCCTACCAATGTGCATCCATGCCCAAGCTGTTAGTCATAGGGAAACAGTGTGCAATTCAAAATAGGCAAGTAATTGACATATCTTTGGAATTAGGGATTAATGGAACCATGTTCGTAAATAACCGATTTCAATTCCTCAAGCGGGTCGTCGCAGCGGCAGTGATCATAGGATCCTGTACTAGGCTTTCGGCTGGCGAGAAGCCGAATATCCTGTGGCTTTTTTCTGATGACCACGCCTATCAAGCCATTGGTGCCTATGGGGGGCGCTTCGAGAGCCTAGATCTCACACCTAATATTGATCGGATCGCGGATGGCGGGATGGTTTTTGACAAGTGCTATGTGGGTAATTCCATATGCGCGCCAAGTCGCGCCACTTTGTTGACGGGCAAACACAGCCACTTGAATGGCAAAATAGACAACCGCGTCCCCTTTAATCACGACCAGCAGCAATTTCAGAAAATCCTGCAAAAGAATGGCTACCAAACAGCGATGATAGGGAAAATCCATCTCAGTGGTAAAATGCAGGGGTTTGACTATTGGGAGGTTCTTCCAGGCCAGGGGCGGTATTGGGATCCTCGTTTTATCACAGAGAAGGGGACAACTATTTATAAGGGGGAGCACTCGACGGATGTTATTACCAGGCGCGCCCTCAATTGGCTCGAAAAGGATTGCATTAAGGATAAGCCGTTTATGTTGATGGTTCACTATAAAGCACCTCATAGAAATTGGCAGCCGACGACCCGCTGGAAGAAGAAGTTCAGCACCATGACCTTCCCCGAGCCCGACTCGTTGTTTGACGATTATAAGGGACGCGGGACTGCGGCTAACAAACAGGACATGAGCATTGAGCGGACAATGGGGATGCGATACGACCTGAAATCTGGGCAATCGCCACGCAAAGAGTATCTTGAAAAGAACCCGCTGAAGGGCAAGGATCTGGTGCGTTGGAAATACCAGATGTACATGCGCGACTACCTAGCTTGTATAGCGGGGGTTGACGAAAATATTGGTAAACTATTGGATCACCTCAAGGCGACCGGTCTGGATAAGAACACGGTGGTAATGTATTCTGCCGACCAGGGATTTTACCTCGGTGAGCACGGTTGGTTTGATAAGCGCTTTATGTATGAAGAGTCATTCCGAGCACCGTTTCTCGCCAAATGGCCTGGTGTAATCAAGCCTGGGACGCGTAACAGCGATATGGTGCAAAATATTGATTATGCGGAAACTTTCCTTGATATTGCCGGGGTCGAGGCAGCTGCGGAGATGCAGGGCGAAAGCTTGCTGCCTCTTTTTAAAGGAAAAACGCCGGCAGATTGGCGTGAAAACCTTTATTACCATTACTACGAATACCCTGCGGTTCATAGCGTGCGCCGCCATGAAGGGGTCGCCGGAAAACGGTTTAAGTTGATTCGTTTCTACGGCATCGACGTGCCCAATGGCGAAGAATGGGAATTCTACGATTTAAAAAATGACCCTGCGGAAATGAAAAGCCAGTATGATACCCCCGAATACACTGGCCAGATAGCAAACCTCAAAAAGGAACTGACACGACTCAAAGCCAAATACAAAGTGGTGGACGTCCCCCAGTCACACCACCTGAGGAAAAAGAAAAAACAGAAGTAGGTGGGCTAGCTTGGGTTGTTATTATTTAGCATTCCTAAATTAAGAGCGATGCAAATTATTTTTTTAGATGTTCGAGAAATAACTAAGGACTAGGCGCTTTCGCATAGCCAGAAGAGCCGAGATTTCCATGCTGCATCCTCCTGAGAAATAACTCGAAAATAAGCTTGTGAAATTTTTCACAAGCGGTTATACGAACTTTATCTAAGCACCACTACTCATGGCTAATTACTTTCCTCGCTGGACAAACTTAATACCTCTTAAAATCGCAATCTGCATTGGCGCACTTGCTGTTGGGGTTGTTACAGCATTCACTTATTACGCAACTCCTAAGGCTCAGAGAGTTGGCTATATGCCGGATCAGCCGATCCCATTTAATCACGAATTACATGTCACTCAGCTTGGGCTTGATTGTCGGCATTGTCATAGCTTCGTAGAGAAGAGTGGTCACGCGAATGTTCCGACTGCTAATACCTGTGCAAACTGCCACGTTAAGGGTGGGATTCAGTCTGATAGCCCTCGGCTAGCCCCACTCTTGGATGCGCTTGAGACTGGTGAACCCATCAAATGGGTTCGGATTCATAAGGCACCTGATTACGTTTACTTTAATCACTCGGCTCACCTCGGACGCGGTATTTCCTGTGTGGAGTGTCACGGTCAAGTTGATGAGATGAAAGTGGTTTATCATGCTAAGAGTCTAAGCATGGGATCTTGTCTCGAGTGCCATAGAAACCCAGAAGACGCACTCCGCCCGCTGGAGCAAGTATTTAACCTGAAGTATGAAGCGGCTGATTACCTGAAGAAGAATCCATCTGCAGCTGGCCATGTCACTGCTTACATGAAGGATAACAATCTAGAGGATCTAAACATAACCAAGAACGATGACGCGCAACGGGCTATGGGTCTGATGCTGAAGGATCACTGGAAAGTGCAGCCTAAGGAGAGCTGCTTCACCTGTCACAGATAATTTTCCACCAACAATTTAAATTCAACTTTTTCGTCAGAAATGAGCAAACGTAAATGGCATCACCCAGAAGTTCCTGTTGAGGAACGTGGAAGTAAAGCATGGCGCAGCGCCGGAGAACTCGAAGACACACCAGGGCTTCGCCAGTGGGTGGATAAGGAATTCCCGCGTGCTTCAGAAATGATGCGCGATGAAGGTGATCAGGAAACCACGCGTCGTAGTTTCCTTAAGCTGATGGGAGCATCGACTGCTCTTGCTGGTCTGGGGCTCGCATCTTGCCGTAGACCTGAAGCTCTGATTGTTCCTTATCTTGATTCTGTTGAGTGGACTATTCCTGGGAAAGCAACTTATTACGCGACTTCTATGCCAAGTGCATCTGGAGCGATTCCACTTGTGGCGGCAAACTATGAAGGGCGCCCTACTAAATTAGATGGTAATAAGCAGAATCCGGGTGGAAACGGTGTGGATGCCATGGCTCAGGCATCTATCCTAGGGTTGTATGATCCTGCTCGGTCACGTTTTTTCTTAGAAAGCGGAAAGTCTATTGGTAGAAATGATGCTGTCACGAAGCTTAATGATTATACGAAGAGCGGAAATTTCGGAATCATCTTCGGTGAGGATGACTCACTGACTAGATCAGATCTCATTGCTAAGATTAAGGCGAAGCATACAGGGGCTAAATTTTACTCATACGAGGCGCTTGCGGGTGCTGGTAAGAGTGCGTCTGATGCTGGTATCTTCGGAAAGCATGCTTTGGTAAAAGCAGACTTCTCTAAGGCTTCTAAGATCCTCTCACTTGATTGTGATTTCTTAGAGCTAGACCATCAGGGCGGGACTAAAGCGTTCTATGACCGTCGCCGTCCAGAAGGTGCGGATTATAATGAAGATCCGATTGCTTATAAAGATCAACTTAACCGTCTCTACTGTGTGGAGCCTACTTACTCGGTGACAGGCGGCATGGCTGACCACCGTGCGCCATTGGCTCCGAGCCAGATGGGCAGATTTATTAATCAGCTTGCTAGTATTGCGGGTGTTGGTTCGGTGTCGAATCCATTTGAAGGCCAGAAACTTGAGTGGGCACAGAAGTGCTATGCTGACTTGAAAGCTGGCGGGGGAGTGATTCTTCTTGGTTGCCGTTATGCGAAAGAGTTTCACGATGTAGTTTTTCAGATCAATACAGCACTCGGCGCATATTCTGATGGTGTTCTATTCGCTCGTAAGGGTAAGCAAGATGAGGACTTGGGGACGATGGAAGATTTCGCTAAGGATGCGAGCTCACTTGAGACAGTGATTCTGATGACGCCTGCGAATCCAGTTTATGAGAATCCTACTGTTGGCGAGAAGTCTTTTATTGAGCTAGTTTCTGATAAGAAGGTGATTCATTGGGGTGACCAGGTGAATGCTTCTGCAAATTCTGCGGCACTTCACATTCCTGCTGCTCATTATTTAGAGAGTTGGGGCGACGGATTCAGTGGTAATGACGGGGTTTATACCGTTGTTCAGCCGATGATTCTTCCGCTTTATGGGGGGATTCAGGAGTTGGAGCTTCTGATAGCTCTTACTCAGGATAAATTAAATTTACATGATTCAACTGATGCCAAGGCTATTTCACCAGCGTATGACGCAGTGAAGAGAGTGTTTGAGGCTAAGGTGAAAATAGGTAGCAGTGTTGCGGCTAGGGCTGCTAACTGGCAGACGCTTCTTAGAACTGGATTTAATGCAGATTTCAAATATGAAACAGCATCAGCTGGTGTTGCACCGAGTTCTAAGATAGAAGTGGAAGCTGAACCTAAGAGCGCGACTCAGCCGGATATAGTTTTTGCGACTGATTATTCTGTTCTTGATGGACGCTATGTGAATAACGCATGGCTTCAGGAAGCACCGGATCCTATTTCTAAGCTGACTTGGGATAACGCCGTCTACATGTCACCACAGACAGCTAAAGATCTAGGACTCTATGAAGAGATCGTAGAGTTAGAGAAGGAAGAGAAGGCTTGGTGGGCTAATCTAGGAATAGCTACTGAGACGAAAGTTAAGACGACTTCAGTTTCAGAGGATGGTGAAGGACCGAGTCTTTTCGGGCCAATGGTAAATGTGAAGGTTGGTGGCAAGAGTCTTAAGGCTGTTGTTATTGTGGCTTTCGGAATGGCGGATAATGTTATTTCACTACCACTCGGATATGGTCAAGGTCATGATAAGCACTGGGAAGATAACTTCATAGGAGAGACACCTGAATACGGTATCAGCACAGCTAATGTCTCATCTGTAGGGCTGAACGCAGGCTTTAATGGCTATGCTCTGAGAAATGGAACGGATTATTATGCTGCCGGGATCACTATCGAAAAAGTAGCGAAAAGCCGTTACAAGTTAGCGAGAACTCAGGAGCACCACTCTATGTATGGACGCGCGCTTGCTCGTGAAATTTCTACTATGGCGACTGAGCCAGATGGGCATGATCATCAGAAGGATTATAAAGAGCAACTTGAGAATGTCAGAAAACAGGGCATGGACTCACACATTCCTCAGAATGTGGATCAGTATAAGCCTGTTGGAAATGCGAAGGATAAAGATGGGAATAAGATAGACAGAGATCATCTGTGGGATAAATCTCATCAGTGGGCGATGTCTATTGACCTTAGCACATGCACTGGTTGTAACGCGTGCCTCGTGGCATGCCAAGCGGAGAACAATATTCCTGTTGTTGGTAAAGTGCAAGTTGCGATGGGTCGTGAAATGCACTGGGTGAGGATGGACCGATATTTTGCAGAATACCAGGATCACGGTGAGGGAGATCACGAAGTGAGTAACCCGTCAGAGGACTGGGATAAGCCGTTAGAGATGATTCCAAATCCTGTGTCATGTGTGCAGTGTGAGAGTGCTCCATGTGAGACAGTGTGTCCGGTAAATGCTACAGTTCACTCAGAGGATGGATTGAATACGATGGCTTATAACCGCTGTATCGGAACACGTTATTGCGCGAATAACTGCCCATATAAAGCAAGAAGATTTAACTTCTTCGATTACAACAAGCGTAATCCGCTACTTCATAAGAACCTTTACAAAGGTCCTCTTGGTGAAAAGCAGGAGGGTGACTCTAAGTCCCTCCAGCGTAACCCGAATGTATCTGTCCGGATGCGTGGTGTGATGGAGAAATGCACATATTGCGTGCAGAAACTCCAAATAGCTAAGATAGATGCGAAGCAGAATGTGAAGCGTGCTGTGCAGAAGTCTGGCAAGTCATCAACAGAATTTAAGGTGACTCACGAAATGCTAATGGCACCTGCCAATAGTGTGACGGTAGCCTGTCAAGATGCATGCAGCGCGGGCTCGATTGTATTTGGTAATTTACTCAACAAGAAGGATAACATTCAGAAGACCAAGGCGCTGAGGGAAGAAGATCAAAACCTGCCTTCTCACGTTCAAGGTGAATTCGCGAATCCTAGAACTTACGATTTACTCCACTACCTAGGAACTCGTCCAAGAACGTCATACATGGCAAGGGTCAAGAACCCGAACCCTGCTATGAAGGGTGCGACGAATGTAGGTAGAGCAACGATCAACATGCACTAATTAAGAAGTGAGAATTTAGAAGCAAGAATTTAGAAAATTATAACAAAATGGCAGACAACGAAAACAAGGCAGAGCAAAATGATGGCAGCATCACTCTTCCCGTATTTGAACGCGAGAAGCTGATTCTCAATGGGCGTTCTTATGCATGGATTACCGACCGTATTGCGGGTATTGTGGAAAAGCCACAGCCGATGCTCTGGTGGTTACTTTTCATCCCATCCGCATTGATAGCACTCATTGGTGTGGTCGGTGGACTCACTTACTTGGTGTCAACCGGTGTCGGTGTCTGGGGTAATACCAACCGCACTATGTGGGGTTGGCCGATTGTGAACTTCGTTTTCTGGATTGGTATTGGCCATGCGGGAACGTTGATTTCTGCGATTCTCTTCTTAACGCGACAAAACTGGCGAACCTCGATTAACCGAGCCGCCG
>JBLHQF010000028.1:0-16910 GCA_047624885.1 Cryomorphaceae bacterium
TTCCGCGTTCGTGATCTTCTCACCTGCCGAAGATGTGAGCGGATCAGGCAGCGGAGATTCAGCGGCGAAGCTAGCATCTGTCACAGCAAGAATAATGGTACAAATCATAATCACATATTTAATCATCGCTGATTATTTCCTTATTATTATTCTAAGTCAAATAAAATGACGATCATTAGGGTACTTCGAAAGCGCCTACTTGATTCGCTGCGGGATCCCAGCACCAGTCTTTTTCAGCCAATCCTCTAGCTGTTTCCTGAGCTTCGCGGCCACCTCTGGGAAATCACCTGATAAGTCGTTTTTCTCACCGAAATCTTCACTCAGGCGTAGAGCTCCACTGAGTCGTTATCATAGCGTAGAATAAGCTTGTGCTTTCCATCGCGGATCGCCGATCCCGGACAGTTTTTCTTATGGAAGGCCCAATGCGGATAGTGGAAAAAGAGTGGCTCGCGAGACAACTTCTTTCCCGCGAGAACTGGCTTGAGTGACGCACCGTCAACAACCTCTCCCATGTCCCGCGAAACTCGGGCTGCATCAAGAATAGTCGCCGTGAGATCCATAGAGATCACCGGCGTGGGATTCGGTTACTGCGATCACTTGGTCGATTTGAGGTATAATCTAGTTAATTGTCTTCCTCCCTTTTGCCATGCTATGATGGACTCTGCTATCTAATCCTGCACGTCTTTTTCTCGAACTTAATAATAAACCGATTCAACACAGGTGATGCTAGGTCTTAGATTTTTGTATCTCTGACTCCTCCAACCAGATTCTTAAACATTAATTGAGCTGTCTGGTAATCTCTCAGAAACTAGTGGGCATTACTGTCCAGTAATTTCGATGACTCAACAATTTCAGAACGCTACTCCCATGGGAATGTTGAAAATAGCGGACTTGAGTTATCCTTACTCAATGATATCCTAAAAATAAAACATGATCTTGCGACAAGGATCTTAAATAAAGGTAAGAAAAAAATTAAACAACAGTATCCTATAGTATGAATCGAATCAAAACAATCGCGCTGGCCATCTGCTGCGCCGCAGTTTCCACAACGACACAAGCAGCAGAAAAACCGAACGTCATTTATATCCTCGCTGATGATTTAGGGTATGGCGACCTGTCTATCCTCGGGCAGAAGAAATTGCAGACACCCAATATTGACCTGCTAGGCAGCGAGGGCATTATTTTCACTCAGCATTATTCAGGGAACACAGTTTGTTCTCCATCGCGTGCTGTTCTCATGACTGGGCAACACCCAGGCAATGTGCACTGCCGCGGGAACATGAGATCAGAAAATAACACTGCTCTTAACCCGGCGATGACCACCCTGCCGCGTCTCTTCAAAAACGCAGGCTACGCGACCGGCGCCTATGGAAAATGGGGGCTAGGTGTGACCTCCGAAAGCGGAGCACCTAACCCATTGACCCACGGGTTCGATCACTATTCCGGTTGGAAAAGCCAGGGGATCGCGCACACCTATTATCCTACCAGTATCGTCCGCGATGGCAAAGAGACTCCGCTGGCGAAAGGAACCTATATCCACGATCTGATCATGGCCGATGCGTATCAATTTATTGAACAAAGCGTCGCAGACAAACAGCCATTCTTCTGCTATATTCCGACAGCCATTCCGCATGCCGCAATGCATGGGCCGAAGGAGCTTCACGAAAAATGGTGTAAGGTTTTTCCGGAGTTTAACAACAAGATCGGAAAATACGGTGCTGGCAAGGGCGAGCCTTGCCCGGATGTGCAAAATCCAATCGCTGGTTTCGCTGCAATGATAGAACACCTCGACAACCAAGTAGGCGAGATACTGGCCTTGCTCAAGAAACTCAAAGTGGATGACAACACGCTGATCATTTTCACTAGCGATAATGGCACCCACAGTGAAGGAGGCCACGACCCTCGCTTCTGGAATTCCAATGGTGACTTCCGCGGGATAAAGCGTGATGTCTATGACGGCGGTATTCGTAGCCCGTTCCTCGCCCGCTGGCCCGCACGCATCAAGTCTGGCACGACCAGCGGTCATATCAGCGCATTTTGGGATATCCTCCCAACGATGGCCGCGATCATCGGACAGCCCATCCCTGAGCAAGCCGACGGACTTTCAATGTTACCAACTCTAACTGGGGAAGCATCTGCACAGAAACAGCATCAATATCTGTATTGGGAGTTTGCCAAAGGAGAAGATCAAAAGATCTTTTCACAAGCAGTTCGCATGGGCGATTGGAAGGCGGTAAAACTAAAGAAAAACGGGAAATCTGAGCTGGAGCTATACAATATCAAGAATGATATCAGCGAAACCAAGAATGTAGCAAAGCAGTATCCTAAAATTATGGATCGCATCGAGAAGATTATTCTAGAGGCGCATACACCGCTGCCCAGATGAAGCTTATTGATGCCCACATCAAACGCGGTGGACCAGTGCCAGGAATCACAAGCAAGGCACCCGTATCAAGTTGATTCCTGAACAGAAAGATCATCCTATTTTAACAGGAGTGAAGGACAATGCATTTTGCTATGCAGGAGGATACACCGGAA
This sequence comes from Cryomorphaceae bacterium, assembly GCA_047624885.1. GTDB lineage: Bacteria > Verrucomicrobiota > Verrucomicrobiia > Verrucomicrobiales > Akkermansiaceae > Rubritalea. Next base: position 2,539 of record JBLHQF010000028.1, read on the forward strand.
TCGCCGATGAAACCTTCACTGTGCTCGCCAATAGCCAGCCACTGGTCACAATGAAAAGAGACGCAACTGCTGATCCCGAGAAGAGGCCAATGCCATGCACATGGACACGTAACTACACCGCAAAAAACGGTGAAAAAGCGCGGGTGTTTCACTCCACTCAGGGGGCATCTGAAGATCTAATCGATCCAGATTACCGCAGACTCATTATCAATGGTATCTTCTGGGCAGCTAGCGATGAGGCAAATATAAAAGTCGATAATAACATTAGCTTTGTAGGAAAGTATCAACCGACAACATTCAACTTTGCTGGCCACGTCAAAGGAGTGAGGCCTGCTGACCTACAAGACATGAACAGCCCTATCATGCCGAAGAAAGAGCAGTAAAATCGATGCTAGGAAACCCTCATTTAACCTCAGTCTTTTTATAGGAGAACGCTTGAGATGCTCAAGCCACAATCGCACTTGTATCGAGGTAAAAAAATTACTTTCAGAAGCTTCACACACTCAAAAAATCGTCAGTTTTTAGGCTTTGATTGATCGGCTTGTTTTCCGCCCGATTGGACCTTAAAATAGTCACCACCCTTCAACTTTTCGTCATCAGTATTCCAGACAATCTTCTTATCCTTAGGCTCCAATAGCGGTATATGCTTCGAACATTGTATATAAGCTTCCTCAATAGAAACCTTAACCCATCTTTCTGCTAATGGATCATCCACGCAATCAATCTCAGTCTCGATTGAAGCCACACCATTGATATGAAGTCCAACTGTTGAGTCATAAAAATCTACCATCAGAATACCAATATGGGGATTCTCCGAAATATTACCAAGGCTAGCATACACGCCATTCCCACGATATTCAGGATACACGATAGTATTCTGATCCACAACATGCACAAACCCCTTCCTGCCTAGGCGAATCGAACAATCACAATTACCTTCTATATCAGCCGTTGACACGAAAATCATCTCTTGCCGGGGAACAAACTCCATCATCATGTCGTTCAAGCAATCAAGCATCTGGGTTTTATAAAACCGATCCGCCCTCCGAACAGTTCCATAATCTTGCTGTAATGATTTTTCTAAACTCATACTTTTTGTAGATAATCTATGGCTGAAGCTCGTTGTGAGCTATGCCTTGGTTAAACAGTATGATTAGCCTAGGGCTTTCGTGGACCATATCTCTGAAACGAGGTCAGGAAAATCTATCCTATATAGATAGAACACCTAAATTCATCATGAAAAAACAATACTGCATAGAACAAGACTCACAAGGAATAATCAACTGGATTCTAGACTAAATGTTATGGCACTGCCGGCGCTGGAAGTAATGAAACCGCCTACAGCAGAGCTGTTATAAGCGGGAGCCACTGGACGATGAAGGCTCGGGTTTAGGAGAGACTTACTTTCTAAGCCAAATCCACTGCCAGTTTGATGGCGTGGAGCATGGACTCGTGGTCTGCTAGGCCTTTGCCGGCGATGTCGAAGGCAGTGCCGTGGTCTGGGCTGGTGCGGGGGTGGCTGAGACCCAGGGTGGTATTTACGCCGGTAGCAAAATCTAGTAGCTTGAGCGGGATCAGGCCTTGGTCGTGATACATACAGAGCACGGCATCATACTCGCCCTCAGAGGCAGGCTTGAAGATCGTGTCGGCGGGGTGTGGACCGCTGAAAATCTGGCTTTTTGGGCCGCTTTCGCTATTTTGAAGTTGGTTTAGTTTAGCGATGGCGGGGGCTATGATTTGCTGATCCTCGCTACCAAACGCGCTGTTCTCGCCGGCGTGTGGGTTTAGTCCGCAGACTGCTATTCTTGGCTCTCCCTCACGCTTAGTAGATATTCTTTTCTGACGACAAAACCTCTCTAACAGATTGCCCACGCGAACGATCTCGCTCTCTTTAAGTGAGCCAGCCACGCTAGAGATAGGCACATGGATGGTCACAAGCGCGACGGTGAGCTTGGCACCAGTGAGGCACATGGCGTGATCCACACAGCCTAGCCTCTCGGCGAAAAATTCTGTCTGCCCAGGGTAGTCGAACCCTACTTTATGCAAGCCTTCCTTGGCAACGGGGGCAGTAACGACGGCATCGATCTCGCCAGCCTGTAGGAGCCTGACACTTTCCTCAAGCGCGTCCAGTGCCGCTTGTGCGGATGCGATGTCTGGCTGTCCTGGTTGTGCATCGATCCGCTCACCGATGATACGAAACTCCACCTCACTAGGAAACCATTCAACGATGCGCGGGTCTGCCAGCGCGGCAGCTACAATCTCTGGACCGATGCCCGCTTGATCGCCAAGTGTGATGCCTATTTTTTTCAAGATTATTGATTACTGCTGTTGAAGGTTTTATTCTTTCACCACGATTTTTTCACGAATAGCTGTTGCTAACTACTCTCTACTTGCCTACTTGCTCAGCTGGTGAACATTTTAACTACGTGAGCCATTTAATTACAGGAACTGGGCTGATTTTCTTGAAACCGAGTAAATGGAGCGCGGATTCTTCGACTCGCGTTGCTCGTGGATTGCTCGGCGATCAATCCCTACCGTTGTGGCATACCGTTTTAGACTAGGTCTGAAGCGGTGACGGATGTTTTCTTGCGGGTGCCTAGGAAGATGGCCTGGTCCACTACGCGGGTTTGAGATTTATCAAATCTGTAGCCATGGCAATTGGCACAAGTCACAGAGCTTGCCCCGACGATAGAATCACAACACTCACAGACCTTGTAGGCTGATGGGTTTGAAGCTATCTCCTGGGCTTTCTGAAGTCGCTCGCTACTGGCGTGCTTGTTGAATGTTTTGTTGGTGTTCTTACTCATGGAATGGTTACAGTTTGACTCATCTCGCAGCTGACCGCAAGCGAGAATTTATGATGATGACTATTTTAGCTGAATTTCTGAACTAGCAAGCTCGCATTGTGCCCGCCAAACCCGAAGGAATTACTCAACGCTGCATTGACTTCTACTTCCCTTGCCACGTTGGCACAGTAGTCGAGATCACACTCCGGATCTTGGTTTTCTAGGTTGATGGTAGGCGGGATAATGCTGTCCTTGATCGCCATCAGACAGGCAGCTAGCTCCACTCCACCGGCTGCGCCTAGAAGGTGGCCGGTCATTGACTTGGTAGAGCTCACGATGAGTCCGTCCTTAGCATAGGAACCGAAGCTTTTCTTGATTGCCTTGGTCTCGCAGATGTCTCCCATAGGAGTAGATGTACCGTGGGCATTCACGTAGGAAATGTCTTCTGGGTTTAGCTTTGCGTGCTTGAGCGCCATATCGATACAACGGCTTGCACCCTCACCTTCTGGGTGCGGAGAGGTCATGTGGTAGGCGTCTGAGCTGACACCGTAACCAGTGAGCTCGGCATAAATTTTCGCCCCACGAGCCTTTGCATGTTCTAGCTCTTCGATGATCACTACGCCAGCGCCCTCACCCATGACGAAGCCATCTCTGCCTACTTCGAACGGACGTGAAGCGCTCTCCGGGTCATCATTTCTGGTAGATAGTGCGCGCATGTTAGAGAACCCGGAGAGACCCATTGGTAAGATAGTGGACTCTGCTCCACCTGCGATGAATGCATCTGCATCGCCAAATTTAATCATTCTCCATGCCTCACCGATGTTATGGTTTGCCGTGGCACAGGCTGTGACGATGACCATGTTAGGTCCACCGAAGCCATACTCCATGCTAATCATCCCGCTGGCGATGTTAGAAATCATCATTGGGATCACGAATGGGGAAACTCTTGATGGCCCACGCTTGATGAGCTTTTCGTGCTCGCGCTCTAATGTGCCTAGTCCGCCGATTCCGCTGCCGACCATCACTCCCACGCGGGTTTTATCCACTGCGTCTGGATCTAGACCGGAGTCCTCCATTGCCATCTTAGAAGCACCGAATGCTAAAAGTGTGTATTCATCTGCACGACGCGCATCTTTGGCGTCTTTAAAATAAGGCTTAGGATCATATCCCTTCACCTCACCAGCAATGCTTACGGAGTATCCTTCTGTATCCATCTTGGTGATGCTACTGATACCGCTACGGCCAGCTTTTAATCCATCCCATGTGCTTTGAAGGTCATTTCCTAGTGGACTGATGGTCCCGATTCCTGTGATTACTACTCTGCGATCGTTCATAAAATTTTAGTTTGCTACTGTTCTGCTTTGAATTATCAATAATTTTTCCCATTTGTGCAAGTCAGATAACGGAAAAACGTGCCAGTAAGGTCTAATCTCCTTCTATAATGGGGTAAGATACTATCTTTAAAAATACTCTTTCCGCTACTTTACTTCTATCGCGATTGGAATTTCAGAGTTTTTACGATAAAATCATTTCTTTAGGTTGCCAAGAATGTGAACTTTTGTTAAGTGTTCATTTGTTCACAAAAGAAACCATACAGACAACATGCTTAGCTTACTTAAAATCAAAAATTTAGCACTCGTGGATCAGCTCAGCTGGCAGCTCGGAACTGGGCTGGTGGGTGTGACTGGTGAGACTGGTGCGGGAAAAAGTGTCATCGTGGGTGCTCTCAAGCTCATCCTCGGCGAGCGAGCGGATAAAGGGCTGATACGCACGGGTGAGTCTGCCTGCACTATCGAGGCGGTATTCACTATCGCTGATGACTCCATCGTGAATGATATCTTAGAAGACTCGGGCCTGGACAGATGCGAGGACGACCAGCTGATCATCAAGCGCGTCATCGGCCAGTCCAACAATAAGCAATTTGTCAATAATAGCCCTGCCACTCTTGCTGTCTTGAAAAAGATAGGCACCGAGATAGTAGATCTCCACGGACCACATGACCACCAGTCACTGCTCTCCACGGATCGCCAGCTCAGCATGCTGGATGCTTATGCTAACAGTGAGACCACTCTCACTACTTACCGCCAGCTCTGGAGCGAGTGGCATGAGAAATCCATGCGCCTGGAGGATCTCAGGAACTCCGAGCGCGCGACCGAGCAGGAGCTAGATTTACTGAAATTTCAAGTCGAAGAAATAGACAGTGCTGATCTCAAGCCAGATGAGGAAGAGGACATCGAGCAACAGTTCAAGCGTGTCTCTAATAGTTCTAAACTCATCGAGCTATCCTCAAAAATAGCGGGCACCCTAGAGCACACCGTGAACGATGCTCTCGGCGAGACTCTCAGAGCAGCTCAAGAACTGCAAGCACTAGACCCAAGCGTGGCAGACAGGCTCACTGGACTGGAGCAAGCGGTGCTAGAACTCCAGGATCTGGAGCGTGAAATGACCACATACTCTGGAGATCTGGACGTAGATCCGGACGAAGAAAACCAGCTATCAAACAGAATCAATACCTTCGAGACTCTCAAGCGAAAATACGGTGCCTCACTCACGGATGTCATCACCCATGGGGATGACGCCAGACAGCGGCTGATGGAGATAGAAAACCGTGATGGCGTGCTCGATGGCCTCCAGTTAGAAGTCGATAGCCTTTACACGAAAGTCCTCACAGCGGCGGAAAAGCTTACCTCTATCCGTAAGAAATCCGCACCAAAGTTAGCGAAAGTCATTGCTCTCCATCTCAAGGATCTCGGATTTAAACAGGCAGCCTTTGACCTCAGTATCATCCCACAGAACAAACCCGCAGCAACAGGCATGGAGAGTATTGATTTCCAGTTCGGACCTAACCCAGGCGAGCCGCTGAAGCCGCTGAGACAGATCGCTTCTAGTGGTGAGATTTCACGTGTGATGCTGGCAGTGAAGAGCTCGCTCGCAGATCAAGACGCCACTCCGCTGATGGTTTTCGATGAGATAGATGCCAACGTAGGCGGGGAAATAGCCAGGGCAGTTGGCGATAAAATGGCCACTCTCGGTGAGCAGCACCAAGTTATTGCTATCACCCATTTCCCGCAGGTGGCGGCGGTGGCTGGGCAGCATTTCGTAGTGGAAAAGCAGGTGGATGCTGGCAGAACTACCTCTAGCCTCCGCGAGGTCACCGGCACAACCCGCATCGATGAACTTGTCAGGATGCTCGGCGGCGGAGATGGTAAGCAAGCTATCGCGATGGCTAAATCATTACTCAAAAACTAATCCCTCACCACTCACCCACCAAAGAAGAACCAGCAGCATTCATCACTCAGAGTGGGCTGGATGGAAGTGGACAGGTAGAATCTAGAGCCTAAAAAACTCTTGCTTTTACAGCCTTAAAGCCTATCTAACAGTGATGCGTGTTCTTGTCCATTTGTTATTTTTAGGTCTAGCCAGTTCCTTCATTGCTTCTGCATTCCCTACTAAGCCTCTAGTTAAAACTACTCCTCAGGTAGAGGGATTGAGGGTCTGGACGAATAGTAAAAATAAGGATCTCACAGCCAGTCTAGTAAAGATCACTCGGGTTAAGCCCGACAAGAAAAACAACAAACCAGCTAGAACCGAAGTCACTTTCAAACGTAAGTCCGGAAAGAAAATCACCTTTGATTTAGAGCTCTTATCAAAGGCACATCAACAAGAACTTCGCAGCTGGATTAGAAGTAACCCGACTGGAATAGCCAAGCCCACCCCACCATACAGCTGGCCCAGTTCACATAATGGAGTCAACTCGCCTAAGGTGGAATATGTGAAATTTGATGACAACCGTAGCGCTCACCTCTTCCGCACCGCCCATTTTGATTTCTACTCGGATGAAAAGCTCAGTGATGCCACGATCTCAAAATGTGTCGCTGTGTTCGACTCTATCGTAGAAGCTATTAATAAATTCCCCATGGAAATGGACACCATCCCATCTGGTGATAGACCTCGTTTTCAAGCTATACTAGTCTCGACCCGGCAGAAGTATGCTCAGATGGGCGGCAGTAAAAACAGCGGAGGTTTTTTCTCTCCAAGTGACAACCTCACTGTGATCCCCTACAGCTCTCTCGGTATCGTGAAAAAAGGCAGTAATTGGGTCTTCGATGGTAAAAAACGTTCGTTTGAGACTCTCGTTCATGAGCTGGCACACCATTCTACTTCTCACTGGTGGGGGATGCCCCCTTGGTTTGAAGAGGGTCTCGCTGAATACATGGCAGCCATGCCTTATCAGTCCGGAAGATTCCTGTTCACCAACCCTGGCGCGGCAGTATCAGCTAACATTAGAAAGATTAAGGGCTACATGGTAGGAAACCAGGTCATGCCTAAAGGGGTTTATCAGATGAGAAATCCTGAAATCCTTTTCAAGGTTAGCAGGGGCGAATGGAATGGCTCAATGAAAGATCGAGTTACTTCTTCTAGAAACTACAGTAGCTCGATGATTCTCATGTATTTCTTCATGCATGAGGATGGGAAAGGTGACGGCCACCACCTGATTCAATGGATGCATGAGCACCGCGCGGCTTTTCTCAGTAGAAGAAATGGTGATCTTAGTGCCATTTTCAAGAAGCACATCATAAGGGGCCGCACCTACAAGGAACTAGAGCAAGAAATCCAAGACGCGATGCGCAAGAAAGGCACGCGGTTAGCTTTTTCTCGCTAGAGCTAGCTCTGCGCCGCACATGTTATTACTAGCTGCTTTGATGCTTTACTTGGAGGCTATTGTTTTTTATTTCTGGGACTAGAAATCTAGCACCCCACACACTCTTATCTATGTACTTCTCTCATCCTCTTTTATGCCTCGGCATTTCACTTCTCATTCACAGCTCTGCATACGGTCAGGCAGATGCTCCTCCTGTGGAGTCTCCTGAGAACATTCCACCAAGAGTTTTGCCTCTGGAAGATGAACAGGACATAGATAATGAAAGGCTTACTGCTCAAAAATTCATTCCTTCTGGCGGGATTGCCTTTCTGACAGAACAGGCGGATATCGATCTGTTCACCAAGGGAAAAGACATCGGTAATGTGCAGGATAATCCTAAGCTCGCTTACCGCCGCTTAGTGCAGCGCACAATGATGCCCACAGAAATGTGCCCCAGCTACGGGTGCACCCTTACCTTTGATGACCAGCTCGTGGCTGACAGCCCGTCCTCTGGAAACGCTATCGATATTGTGAAAGATCTCTCTCCGCTTAATGCACGCGCCATTTTCTTCGCTAATGTACCAATGGTATCAGGCAAGAGTGTGGACGGGATCATGGCCAGAAATAAATCTTCTGAAATGAGGCTCACTGCCTGTAAAAAACTGTTAGAGAGCAAGCGGATAGGATTCATCAAACTCATCCGCGGGCTTATCCGGGTGAAATCTGTGCCCGATGAGAATGGTAATGCAGAGTATGCGTGCGAGATCTATAATCACACCGCATTCCACCAGAATATGAGTAAGCTAAAGGTAGGGACAGATAGATATAAGATGTGTATTATGGGGATTGAGTTTATCGAAGAATGCCTCGATGCCGCGTATCTGTTAGAGAGACCAGGCTGGGAGCGCGCGCGGTATTTTAGATTTCCATTCCTACATGCTCCGAAGTATGCAGCGACAAAAGCGGCGCTAAATAAGAAATTCGCCGAGCTAGGGATGATCTCACTGGGTGAGACTCAGGATTCTAAGGATTTTGATAACTACAGCCATAAACAAGCCTACACATCCATGCTAGCGGCCAAGCAGAACAAGCGCTACAATCCAAAGTATGGCAAGTATGGTCAGACAGAGAAGCCCATCGCCCTCTTCCATACTAAGACCTGGCCGAAGATCAAACGCGGAGTCATCAGGGCTATCACCGAAAATTAAAAATCATGAATAGACTAACCTATATCAGCACTCTAATCGTCTCAGTTTTTTCCATTAGTTCATGCGCACTCGTCACTATTCCAGTGAAGGTATTAGGCGAAGTGGCAACCACAACGGTAGGAGTGGCTGGAAAAGTAGCAACCACAGGCGTAGACTTGACTGGTAAAGTAGCCGGCGCTGGCATCGCTGTAGTGACTCCGAATAAATCAGAGCCCGAGGTAGTGGATGAGTAGAATTTAAATCCAATAACTCAATCTATCAGTTACGGATTCTTTAATAAGAGGGCCGTTTCAATCATCTATACCCATGAATAGACTTAGCCTTCCCCTAGGCTGATATAGTTATCACCTTTAGTGAACAGGTAGCAGATCGATACCGTTCACTGCTCACTGCCTTCTACCCGTTGAGCTCTTCCATTCTTTCTTCTAGATACTCACCTACCCAAGCGATATTGTATTTACCTGCTTTGAAGTCTGGGTGGTTGATGATTTCTATCTGGAATGGAATGGTGGTCTTGATACCGGTGATCATGAATTCCCTGAGCGCACGGTTCATCCTGGCGATGGCGATCTCTCGCGTAGCGCCGGTGCAGATGAGCTTGGCTATCATAGAGTCATAATACGGTGGCACAGTGTAGCCTGAGTAAACGTGGGTATCTATCCGCACACCCTTACCGCCTGGAGCAAACCAGAGGTCAATCTTACCAGGACTGGGTGCGAAATTATTGTAAGGGTCTTCCGCATTGATACGGCACTCGATGGAGTGACCACGTGGAGTCGCCTTGAGGACGTGATCAGAGAGTGGCTCGCCTGAAGCGACACGGATCTGTTCTTTAATGAGTTCACAGCCCATCACCTCTTCAGTGATAGGGTGCTCTACTTGGATCCGGGTGTTCATTTCCATGAAGTAGAAATTTTCTCCCCCGGAGTCCACGAGGTATTCGATGGTTCCAGCGTTCTCGTAGCCTATCTCGGTGATGAGCTTGACTGAGGCATCTCCCATGCGCTTGCGCAGCTCGGGAGTGACTAGTGGGCTGGGACATTCCTCGATGATTTTCTGGTTACGCCGCTGCATCGAGCAGTCGCGTTCGTTGAGGTGAATGAAGTTGCCATGGGTGTCCCCCATGATTTGAAATTCTACGTGGTGCGGATTTAGCACAAGTTTCTCTAAGTAGCACTCGCCATTACCGAAGCACGCGATGGCTTCTTGGCTAGCGGCGTTATAGAGGCTGATGAATTCTTCCTGCTTATGACAAGGACGCATTCCACGACCACCACCACCGGCAGTGGCCTTGATCATGACTGGGAAGCCCATCTCAGTGGCCAGCTCTAGTCCGTGCTCGGCAGATTCTAGTATCCCGTCTGAGCCAGGAGTAACTGGCACACCGCTCTTGAGAGCAGTGGCGCGGGCGGTGTTTTTATCTCCCATCATGGTGATGGTGTCCGCTCTTGGCCCAATGAATTTGATATCGCAGCTCTGACAAATCTCCACAAAGCGTGCATTCTCAGAAAGGAAGCCGTAACCCGGATGGATGGCGTCTGCCTCGGTGATCTCAGCGGCGGCGATGATACGATCCGCCATAAGGTAGGAATCCTTGCTAGGCCCGGGTCCAATACAGACGGCTTCATCCGCCAACTGCACGTGCATGGAGTCTACATCGGCTTCTGAATAAATGGCCACTGATGGGATACCTAACTCACGGCAGGCTCTGATGACACGGAGAGCAATCTCTCCACGGTTTGCTACGAGAACTTTCTTAAGCATAAATTGATCTTGGGAAATAAGCTGCCGGGCAGCTTTTATTAAAAGCTGTTAGATTACTTGATGGTGAACATTGTGTCACCGAACTGCACAGGCGTGCTGTCATCGACAAGGATGGCGGTGATCGTGCCGCTTCTTTCAGCCTTGATCTCGTTCATCACTTTCATCGCCTCGATGATGCAGATGGTATCGCCTTCACTGATAGTAACACCCACTTCTACGAAGTTAGGAGCGTCTGGTGATGACTTTCTGTAGAATGTTCCTACCATTGGAGAGTCGATAGGCTCGCCATCGATCACAGGACCGGCATCAGCTGCCGGGGCACCTGCTTCAAGAGGAGCGGCGGCTGGAGGTGCCGCCATTTGAGCTGGCGCTGGCATTGCCGCCATGATGGCTTCAGCATCCATTCCTTTTTTGAGTTTGAGATTAAAATCTTCCTTTTCTAGGTGAAAGAAGGAAAGTTCATGCTCATCCATGAGCTCTACGATTTTCTTAATGTCTTTGAGATCCACGATAAATGATGGTTAGTTAGTTTGTGCGTTCGAGCTTAGCCTCAGATATGGCTAACTTGAGGTAAAAATAGCGTTTTATAGTGAGATGCGTCAAGAGCCGATAAATTAAACTTTTCTTTCCAAATTGCTTCAAGAGCGGCGAGAGTGTAGAAATCCCACGCAGGAACTAACTCAGCACATGGAAATCACCGAAAAATGGATCGCAAAGGCCGCTGGCTGGAAGGCAAACAAAGCGGGCAGAGACCTCTTCAAGCAAGGTGCGGTGCTCGAATCCACGCAGAAAGGCAGCATCATCACTGGCACCCTGCGCTCAGGAGCAAACAATAAACCCACGCGGGTAACGGTGAAAATCCACTCTGAAACAGACATAGATACCGTCTGCCCGCGGCTGCAATGCCGCAGAACCGGTGAAATCTGTGGCCATGCGGTCGCCCTCATGCTGCATTCTATTTCAGCGGAGCCACCTCCATCAAGAGATAGATCCAGTCCTGAAAAACTTACCTCAACTTTAAGTAAGAATACCTGCGCCCCACTCAGGATAGACCTCCCTCCCACATTTCCATCTAGTGTCAATGGAGGCAAGGGTGGAATCAGTGTGAAACTTTCGCGGGTTGAAGAGGACTCCATTTCTAGATCTGATCAGAGCCTAACAGATTGGCTAATCACGGCCACGGGGAAGCCTTCTCCGCCTATCCTAGGGCTACGTGGTTCCCAGGCGCTAGATTTCCTCCGCTGTATCACTGGTCATCAGAGGATGTTTGTGGCAGGTGAGAAAGCATCCATCCATGATAGCGGAAGCCGTATCCCGATGTCTCTGAAGCGCGATGAGGACCGTATCAATGTCTGCCTCTCCCCTTCTGTTCTAGAGAATGGCATCGCTTGGCACACTGATGAGCACCTTTATCTCTGGGACACGGAACAGCGCTACCTTATTATTCATGATGTGAGCGGACTATGGAAAGCACGCTATTGGCAGAGGATCGTGGATGGAAATTCCGTTTCATTGTCTCTAACAGAATTTCTCAGTAGTCTCGATGCGCAGAATGATCTCATCATTTGGGACGATGAATCGGCACTCTCAGACATCCCTATTTCCGCCACTGAACCTAGCTTCACACTGGTGCTAGACGGCTCCACTCAGCTACTAACCGCCCAACTCCAGGCGCACTACTCCCCTGCTGACTCGCATACTATCGGTCTGCATGCTGGCTGTGACATTAAGTTCCCTATCGTTGATCCAGAGAAAACAGATCATTTCCTCACGAGAAACAGAGACGCCGAGGACTTAGCCGCAGGTATACTGATGCAGGCGGGATTACAGATCATCGATCCACGCGGCACTTGGCAGATGGCGAGTGAAGATGCTATTATTGAATTTCTAACCGCCACCCTTCCCAGCTTAGAGTCAGAAAATAGCTGGAAGATCAAATCCACCAATAAACTCAACAGTCTGAAAAGTAACATCGTGAGGATCACTCCTAGCTTTGATTTCAAAGGAGAGCCAGCTCAGCACTCTGGGCAGGACTGGTTGGCATTCGATGTGAATTTCAAAACTGACGGAGGTAAAGAGATACCCAAGGAAGTCATCCAGCGGATGCTCGCCAGCGGCAAGCGCAGTGGCACATCGAAGAATGGTAAGCGTGTGATCATTTCTAACTTCGATGCAGACACCGTGGAAACCGTACTGCGTGACACCAACCCCAAGCAGGAAAACGGGCTGTATTATGCGCCAAAGGCACAAGCAGCCTATCTGAAAAGACTCCAGCAGTATTACACCAACAAGCCTCTAACAGAACCCGATTTAAGCATCGTCAAAAACTTACCTCTAACGATTCTGGAAACGCTACGCCCTTATCAAAAAGAAGGGATTGCCTGGCTCTACGACCGCGCCACCAATGACGGCGCCGCACTTCTGGCCGATGACATGGGACTGGGTAAGACACTACAAACACTCTCGCTCATTCATCTTTTAAAAGACTCCAATGAACCTACGCTCGTAGTTTGTCCTACTTCGCTGTTAGGAAACTGGCAGGCTGAGTGTAAGAAGTTTTTCCCAGAGCTGAACACGCTCATCCTTCATGGACCGAAACGTAAGGACTACTTCAGCGTGGCGCATAGTGCAGACATCGTTATCACGAGTTATGCTCTCATCGCGCGGGATTTAGAGTTTTATACAAGCCAGAAATTCCACACTCTAGTCATCGATGAAGCATCGCTGATCAGAAATCCGGACACACAGGCGGCTAAGGCGCTGCGTAAGCTCAACGCGGATCACCGCATCGCACTAACAGGAACTCCTGTAGAAAATGCTGTGCGTGATCTATGGTCACTATTCAATTTCCTACTCCCCGGGTACCTGGGAAACCGCAAAGATTTCCAACAGCACTATCAGCAACCACTTTCTAACAGCGCCTCAGACCCAGCTGTCATGAAGCGTCTAAGAATGCGAGTAGAGCCGTTCATGCTGCGCCGCACAAAGGCGAAAGTAGCCAAGGATCTGCCGCCTAAAATCCTCCAGACGATCTACTGTGAGCCTAGCGCTAGCCAGCAGAAAACTTATGCCACACTACTCAGACAAGGTGCTCAAAAAGTAGCTGAGATGAGTGACGACCAGGCTGGCGCAGCCCGCATCCAGATCCTCACCGTGCTACTCCGTCTCCGCCAGGTGGCTACTGACCTACGCCTGTTAGATCCAGAAATGGAGATCAGCATGGATGAAGCTTCTGGTAAAATGGTGAGGCTATTAGAACTACTCCGCGAGGCCAAAGAAGGTAATCACAGGGTGCTTATTTTTAGCCAGTTCACCAGCATGCTGAGCCTTATCAAAGTAGCCTTAAAAGAATCTAATATTTCCTACGCCTATCTCGATGGCTCTACGAGAGACAGAGCGAAGGAAGTGGAGAGATTTCAATCCCCAACAGGACCTGACACTTTTCTCATCAGTCTCAAGGCTGGAGGCTATGGCCTGAATCTCACAGCCGCTGACACTGTCATTCATTTCGATCCATGGTGGAACCCAGCGGTGGAAGCACAGGCTACCGACCGGGCATACAGAATAGGCCAGACCAAACCTACGACAGTTTACAAACTGGTGACCAGAGGAACGGTAGAAGAGAAAATAGTGCGGCTACAGCAGGCGAAACAAGGCCTCATTAACTCAACTCTAGGTGATGGTGATGATGATGCTCCGCTAATGCAGGGACTCAGCCAATTGGAAATCACAGGATTACTCGCAGCTCAGTAAAGGGAGATCTTGAGACGCTTACGTAGCTACGACGTAAGCGGTTAACGTAGCACCTCTTGATGCTGGTAGTTGAGATGTGGTAGGCTTGCTGTTTTTTTTGCAACCGCGCGTCGTAGTTGTCGTAGCTACGACATATACGACAGCCTCAGTTAGGCGGCCGCTTCACTGGCTTTGTGCAGCTCAAGTTGTTTGACCCAGTTTGTGGGGAGCAGTGCGCGC
>JBLHQF010000029.1:0-16750 GCA_047624885.1 Cryomorphaceae bacterium
AGTGAGACCCGAACTCCTGAGACAAAGCGTATTTCTGCCACTCCTGTCTTAAGATAGATTTCGCCTGCCCCTAGATCTCCGTTTGCCGTGAAGGGAAGCATTCCAGCCCATGAAGCTTCGCTTTCGACCTCGATTTTAGCGACTGCTGGAATGATGGGAGTTTTAGCTTCTTGAAATAGTGTTAGAAAAGATAAAATTAGCGTAGCTGCAATTCCCGCACCAGCGGCCATATACCAGAAGGATCTTAAATTTCTAGTTTTAGTATTTGTAATAACTGGTGGAGTAATAGCTTTTTCTTCTAGCTGATAGACTGATAGAAGGTTTGATTCCATTCGGACACGAGCCCGGTAGAGCTGCCTAAAATCCGCATCTTCTCTTAGACGTTCGTCTAGTTTAGTCATTTCGCTCTCATCAAGTTTTCCTGACCTAAGTGAATCGATGAACCTATCCAATTCGATCTCTTGTGTTTCGTTAATACTCATTTGTCTTCAATTCTATTATTGGGAATATAAAATTCATCTAGCTTTAACTGGCGTTCGATACAGAGCCTGAGTGCCGCCCGAGCACGTTGCAGGATTTTATAGAGCCCCTCAATGTTCCTTTGTAATTTATTCGCGATCTCTGCCATATCTTCATCCGCGGAAATGTAATAGCGTTGCACAATATCTCGTTGGTTTTTGGGAAGTTTTTCTAAGCAAGTGATTAAGGCGTCGGACTCGACTTTTGCATGATCCGCTTCAGCCTCGCATTCACTCGCAAGTATTTCTACTAGCTCCTCAGAGAAGACTAGAGGGTTACGATTCCGCTTGCGTATTTTGTTTAGTGCAGTGAAGCGGACGAATGAGTAAGCCCATGCTCGGAAAACCTCTTCTCCTTCAAGATCATCTATTTTCTGCCACATTGCCACGCATGCGTCTTGGACTACGTCCTCAGCATCCGCCAAACTTGGGAAAAGAGTCATAGCAAATCCGCGGAGTTCTCTTTCATGCCTGACAAAAAGCCTGACAAACTGTTCTTCTTTGATCATTTTCAGATAATTTGGCATCTCTGGTCAGAGATGTCACTACATCTATAAATGTCATGTCACAGCGAATTTGGACATTTTTCTTTTTAAATATAAAATATTAAGCGCAATCTGAAAACCTCTGAAATCAGGGGAATATTTTGTTTAGTTCCTCGGGTGTGAAGGCGGTTTGGCGGTCTTTAAATTGTTTGCGAACTTTCAAGATCGTTGCGGCATCGACGGCGCTTTTGCGATTGTTCCAGGCGTGGCGTATGAATGTTGATACGTCCGCGAGGTCCGCATCGGTGATCTGGGGAGCATCCTTCAGTCCTGGCATCGCAGCGGCAGGCGTGTATTTCTTCCCGTTTACAGTGATCGGCCCTATCAATCCCTGGAGCAGGATCGCTGAGAGCTTTTCCGGAGAATTCATTACCCACTCGGATTTTACCAAGGGTGGTCCAAGATGCTCCAGCCCATTTCCGTCGTTGCCATGGCACGCCATGCAGTTTGCGATGTAGAACTTTTCACCCTTCTGATAAGATTCGCGATGTGCCTTGTTCCTCGGTGGCTTGTAAGAAGCTGCTGTCGTCTTTGGAGTCAGGCAGTGCTCGAGGTACTTGATGAACTTCGCATCTTTAAAATTGTCTCCGAGGAGGTCTTTAAATTCCTTCTCGCGTCCATTGAGCCCACTGATAGCAGCTTCTCTGAAATAAGGAGCGTCGATATTTTTCGTAAGGACCTTTTTGAGTAGTGTGAGAGCATCCTCTGATGGAATCTGACCTAAGCTGGCTGCGAGCTGTCTCTCTACGATGATATCAGACTTACTAACTAACTCGGAGAGTGTTGACAGTATGGCAAAGGCTTCAATTTCAGGAAGCTGTTCAGTGAGACGAATTGCGGATTCAAGCACATAAGAATCATTTGATTTCAGAGCTCCTATGATAGCGGCGAGGTTTACTTTGCCTAGACCTTCGAGTGTCCAAAGAGCATGGATTTGTCCTAGTGGTTTACTTGCGTCTGATGCAAGAGCATTGAGTGCAGGAATGACTGAAGCATCACCCGAGTCGATGATGAGTTGCTGCGCTGTGTCACGCCACCATCCGTTTGGATGCGCGAGGTGAGGGACGATTTCAAGAGCTTTTTTATCAATCATGGTTGGCTTAGGTCCCCGTGGATTGCCGCGGTATTTGATCCGATAAATTCTGCCTAAGCGCGGGTGCGTCTCTAGGTTTTGGTGGGTGATGTATTCACGTAGATATTTAGTGAGGTAGTGTTTGTGCTGGATGATGCCGTGATACATGTCGGTCAGATAGAGTGTTCCGTCTGGTGCATTGAAAATATTTACTGGACGGAATCTTTCATCAGTAGAGGCGAGAAATTCTTTCTCTCCAAAGAGGTGCTCACCTGAAGTAAGTCCATCTTTTCGGCTCATATGCACCATGCGGACTAAGTTTGCGACTGGTTCAGAGAATAGTGCGATGTCCTGATACTTTGCTGGAAATTGATCACCACGGTATGCCATCGCTCCAGCAGCTCCTGTCGCTGCTCTCAGGTGTCCATCCTTATTTACATCACCTTCGCCACCTCGGTTTGCTCCAAGAGTGATGCGTGCTGGGAAGAGTTTATCACGGTAAGAGATCTGGGTGGCATGGTTTCGATTAAGTAGGTAATTCGGATTTCTCATCAGCGTGTTAGGCATGAGCTGGTCTGCTTTCACACCAAACCAGTTCTCATTATAGTAGAGGCGTCCGTAGTTGTCGTGGTTGATTCCCCATTGACCACGAAATGAGGTCTTTTGCTTGACCCATTTACCATCTATTTCTCGGTAGCGTACATCAGACTTAGCATTATAAATCCAGTTATCTAGCCCGCGGAAGAGACCGTTTGTGCGATGTTCGACGTTAGCATTATCCGTGTAGTTCTCATCGATCACCGTCATTTTTCCTGCCTTGCCGTTGACATTTTCTACGAAGTAAAGTTTCTCGTGTCCGCCGTACAAAATTCCATTTTTATAGAGAGCGATGGATCTCGGCTGGTTCAGACCGTCCAGAAAGACGCTGGTTTTATCATATACGCCGTCATTATCGGTATCTTCGTGAATGGATATTCTCCCGATTGGCTCTTCCTCACCCGTTCCATTGGCATCTGGCATGTAGGCGCGCATTTCTACTACCCACATTCTGCCGTTGCCATCAAATCTAAGAGCTAGCGGGTTTTGAACCTCAGGTTCGTTGACCACAGTGGATATCTCAAAGTCCTCGTGCAGACGAAAACTCTTAAGCGCATCTTTAGGGCCTAGGGCAGGAGCGGGTGGTGCTTCAGCGAACGGAATTACGTAGGTGTAGCCTTTTTTTTTAGGCTCAGCCTTCTTCGGTGGCTTTGGCTCTAGCTCTAGGCGCTGAATCCAGACATTACGAAATTTCACCATGTTTTTATGGCCTTGGAACTTGATAGGAAACGGCTCGGCCCCTTCCTTTTTTCCAGCTCCCGTCTTATTAGTGAGGGCATAATCATCATGAATGAGCACACCGTTGTGCTTCACGCTGATCCGAGCACTCGCCACTTTCTTGTCTTCCTCGAAACGAGCGGCTCGGAAAATGATGTCATAGGTCTGCCATTCTCCTGCGGGCTTAGAAACCAGTTTGTCCGGCTTTTTCTGCTTGTACAAGCTGCCAGCATAGCTCGCCTTGTAATCTTCCGGAGCGATCCCGTGAGAATTGAGAATCTGGAGTTCATAACGTTGCTGGATATAGATCCCAGAATTGCCGTTCTTCTCCGGATCGACGCCGGGCACGTTGTTGACATTGAATTCAACATGCATTTTGAAATCTTGATAAGTATTCGGCGTCACGAGACTGTCCCACATCGGAGAAGCAGTCAGCACGCCATCCTTAAATGTCCATTGATTCTTCACCTCCGCCTTTTCAGCAATCAGGATATGCCCCCGCTTACCAACCAGCTGGACCGCTTCATGGCTGCGCTTCCCATCCAGCGGTCCCTTCGTTAGACCCACACCTGATTGATCGAGTTCAGCTGCTGCTAAGGTGGAGCTCATCGCAGGGCTAAATACAATCACCGCCATCGAAGCAGCGGGGCGAATCCATTTTTTAGAGGAGTAAGAAAATAACATCATGATTTTATGACAGTAAGCCTGCTCTCAGGCATTGTAAATTCAAAAAATAGCGCCGGGGAAACCTCGAAACCATCTATTTTGATAGGTGAGTATCGCTGTGAGTGATGCGTGGATTGATTTTAGCGAATGGTGTGAGATTCGGGGGTGTGGTTAAATAAGGGTATGAAGGATGGATACACAGGTTACACACGATTTTGGATGGCTAGCTCGACTGTTTTAATGAGCTTCGCTGTGGCTGCGGTTACTTGGCTTGTTAGTA
Source organism: Cryomorphaceae bacterium (assembly GCA_047624885.1). GTDB lineage: Bacteria > Verrucomicrobiota > Verrucomicrobiia > Verrucomicrobiales > Akkermansiaceae > Rubritalea. The sequence continues at coordinate 4,396 of JBLHQF010000029.1, forward strand.
TGGGAGCTCTTTATTATGTCGACTGGTCAGATATTATAAATTTCAGAGATGAAGTGAGTATGTGGATCAGTTCAGTCATTACCGTTGTGGTGTTTTGTGTGACGCTCGCAAAACGTTGGAACTCTTTGGCGTCAGTAAAATTACACACAACAGAAATAATGATCGGAGTGTTGATCATCCTTATTGGTGCTGGTTATTTCTATGCTGGTGCCAATTATGAAGGTGGGCAGATGTTAGGGGGACTTTTGGAACTCCTTTTAGGGATGTACCTGGCGGCCACCGGACTTCTCTCAGTTATTGCTGGCGGTATAGGATGGTTCGCGATCCGATTGTCTAGGGAGTAAAAAAGCCTATGAGACATTTCTGTACTTAGGCTTGGTGATGTCTATTTTGTAGACAGGCTCGTGCTCATGCTGATGCCAAGTGGCGCAGCAGCTTCGTCGCCGTCTCTGAAATTGTAGGTGGTGCCACCACTGCGTGATCCTAGGGCCACCACTTCAAACCGAGTGATTTTGCGATCCTTTTCAGACCAGAGCATTTTACCCAGCAAGCGTCCTTTAAATTCATGCGAGTGATCTTTAAGATGAAACTCACCGAGAAGCTCAATGACCAGCCCTGAACGAGTGCTCTTGCCGCGTCGGACCTTGAGATTGCCGCCAATTACTGAGTCAGCTTTCCATTCGGGGCTCTGACCGTAAACGATGTCCTTCAGTCCTTTGGTGAAGATTTTGTTGCGGACTTGAAGAGGAACTTCCTGCCACTCAGACCTTTTGGCAACCAGTGTCTCCGCCTCTGCTTTCGATAATTCGAGCCACGCCGTATTGTAATGTTCGCCAACTGTTTTGCCGTGACTGGTCACTTTTTTTCCGTTGCGGGGCAGATCCCGATAATGAAATTGAATATGGAGGCCAAGTTCCTCTGCTTGTTGCTTCTTCCATGCTGATAACGCTTCGTTTTGAGGGACTGGCTTTGGGTTTAGTTTCCGCTCTTTCACGAGTCTCTTCCACTTCACCAATGCCTCGCGCATAAGATCCATAACCTGATCCTTACGTGTCCCTACGAACCGGCCACTTAAGTAGGTTCCGTCCGGCATCATTGCATAGACCCCTTGCTTGGTTTTACTAGGGCTAGGATCCCAGTTCTGACGTGGTGCCTGCTTACCATAGACATCACGGAACAGCCTGACTGCAGGATCGTTTTTTAAATGTTCAATCAACCACTTGTTCCGAGGAAACAGGATATCTACTTCCTCAGTACAGCAGACAAATTCCTTTGCGAGCTTTTGAACGTCGGGGTCTGACCAGACCACCATACGCTGAGTGACGCCATTGTTTCAGGTTTCTCCACAAGGATTCCCGTTCATCGCCCACAATAGAATCGGCCGATCAAGCTTCTTGGCCTCTGCCACGGCAGGCATCAAATTATTTCGCCACGAAATTTTACGCCACCCGTCTTCACTATCCGATGGCCGAATGTATTTTAACCAATCACGGTAATTCGATTCAGTCAGCTCTAGGCTTGACGGCGCGGGCTTTGCCGCGGTTGTTAACCCGATGGATGTGATGAGCAAGGCTGTTGCTATAGTGGCAATCTTCATAGGAGTATCATACGTCATAGAGAGAGGTAAGTTACACCTGCTCCGCAACTAATAGACGCATTTGTTTAGTCTAATTCGCGAGGTTATTACTGTGGAACGACCCAGATGTTGCGGAACACAACTGGATTATCGTGGTTTTGGATAAAGATGGGGCCTTCGGGATGGGTGAGTGGACCCTTGATGGGGGCGGAGGCGGTGAGATCTTTCGTGAGTGCCAGATTGTCGTGGACCAGCACGCCATTGAGTTTCACTGTGATTCGGGGCCAAGTGGTCCGTTTACCCTGGGCGTCGAATGTTGCCGCAGTGAACACGACGTCATAGGTTTGCCAGTTGAGTGGTGGCAGGCACATGTTGAGACGTGGTGGGGAGACGGAGTAGATGCCTCCGCATTCGTTGTCTTTTCCATCGAGGCCAAAGGAATCGAGTATCTGGGTTTCCCATCGGCCGCTGTGATAGATACCGCTGTTACCTCGTTTCTGACCGGTGGCGGTGGGTTTGTAGGGGGTAAGGAATTCGAGGTGGAGCGTGTAGCCTTTAAAGTGTTGTTTACTGGTGCAGCCAGTGGTAAGCAGATTGCCGTTCACTATTTTACCTTTCTCCCAGTGCTCTGCAGTGCTGCCATCGAAGAGGACAACGGCTCCCTTGGGTGGCTTAGCCCCGAGACTGGGGCTGTTGCGCTGTATGCGTGGGAGGGATGACTTTTTTCCTTTGGCGTCCGTTAAGATAAAATTAGACCCTTCAATACTAGCGGTGATTTTTTTATCGGAGGAGGCTAAGCTGATTTTATCGCTATCACCATTGCGGGTTCCTTGAAGGAGAGTGCGTGTTTTTCCGCGGATCCACCCCAGGCCGGGAAGTCCGTCTTGGAGGAGATAGGCATCGAACTTACCATTACCGCGCGCAATGATCTGAACCCCCGCAGCGGCACCGGCTTTGGTGCTTCCGTATTCCCCTTGGATCGAGAAATCCGGATCTTCCTTCTGGGCAGTAGCGAAGTCGGTCCAGGTTTTGTGCTGGGTTTTTGCGATGGCATTGGCTGGGTAGAGCGTGAGGGCGAGCAGGGCGGCTAGGCTACTGAGAGTGGCGGTTCGTTTCATGATAGTGAGGAATACTGCGAGCTTTGGGTTGCTCATATTGAGTGGGGGTGTTTGCTTGATGCTGACTGGAGGTTTTATCTTCTCCCTTTCATAGTTTTAAAGGGGGATCGGTCGAAGGCATCGTCGTTGAGGCGTGGGTCATTGTTAGCCATCAGTTCTGCCATGAGTTCGCTACGGAGCTTTTTGCGGACGGGTTCATACTCCGGATTGCTAGCGAGGTTATTCATCTGGAACGGATCCTGGCGTAGGTCGTAGAGTTCTTCGGCGGGGCGTTTGTTCCAAGCGAAATCTAAGAAGTTGACAAGTTTTTCGTCGTTGCGGTTCTCAACCAACCACGCCTTGGTAGGCGAAGCGTCGATATCGCGGAAGCCGGTATAGGTGTCATTGGCGAGCTTGTCGAATGAGGGTGCCGTGTCGGCCTGAATGTCGAATGGATCGCCCATGGGCCAACGATCGGGCTTGAAATTGATCATATAGAGGTGGTCTGTGGTGCGGATTGCGCGAGTAGGGTAGGGGAGATTGCCTTTGCGGGCTGTGCCCACATGCGCCTCGCGCCCGATTAGAACCCACGGGCGGAGTTTTGAATCGTCTGACCCCGGGGCGATGGCAGGTAACAGGTTCTGGCCATTCGGGTCATCCTGGGACTTAATCCCCGCGGCGGCAAGGAAAGTGGGGGCGAGATCGATGAGTGAGACTGGGCGATTGACGTCACGACCAGGGGCAATGTGTTTCGGCCAGCGGATCGCGAGGAGCACGCGCGAGCCGAAGTCGTGTATGTTACACTTTCCGCGCGGGAACCCAGGCGCACCATGGTCGCCGGAGATTACAACGATGGTGTTATCGAGCTCCCCGAGCTTTTCGAGTTCTGCGATGAGGGTGGAGCAGGCGGCATCGAATGCCATTGCCTCGCCTAGGTAGTCGGCCATGTCCTCGCGGATGACGTCGGTGTCGGGGAGCACGGGTGGCAGTTTCCCCTTTAATTTATCTGGATCCAGTCCCCATAGCGCCTTGCCAGAACCCCTGGTCCACTTGCGGTGGGTGTTGGTTGGATTAAACGAATAAAAAAACGGCTGGCCGGGTTTGCGCTTGGCGAGGAAGTCGTGGAAATTACCGCGGACTTGGTCGAGGATCATTTTCTTGGCCGCGCCTTTGTCCTTCGCCTTGCTGACGAATTGTGAGTACTGGTTCAGCTTGCTGCCAGCTTTGTTGTAGATGTTTTCTTTGCCACCGATGATGCTGGGGCGCATGTGGAGCTTGTAGGTCAGGCCGATGTGGTAACCTCCCTCCTGCAGGGTGACGGGCATGCCCTTGATCTTCTCGAATGGATCAGCAACCCCATTTTTCCACGGGTGGTGCAGCTGTGAGTGTGATGCGTTACGGAAGAAGTGGCGACCGGTATTGAGCGCAGCACGCGATGGGGTGCAGGATGGAACCGAGACGAAGGCATTCTGGAAAATTGCTCCTTCTCGGGCCACTCGGTCGAAGGCGGGCGTGGAGATGATATCGTTGGGCGAGGGGACTTTCGGGTCGGCATAGGCCGAAGCGTAGCGGCCGAGGTCGTCGGCAAAGAGTAGCAGGATGTTAGGTTGCTTATTCGTACCTGATCGAGCGGAGGAATCTGCGGCGTGGGCCTGTAGAAAGCTTGCGGCGACGATGAATGAGGTGAGAAATGGTTTCATGATATTAAGAATGATGAGGATATTACGTTGGGGCCAGGCTCGATGTTTCACGACATCAGGCTACTACTTCTTCAGCGGTTCAACCATGGTCATACCCGTTCCTGCCATTTTATGATTCTTTGGATATAAAAATGTGTTTTATTACTAGCTTACTTGCGGCGGCGTAGGATCAGAGCAAGACCACCAAGGCCGAGTAGGGCGGTGGTGGAGGGTTCTGGAACCAAAGCCACAGTATAACCAAGGTCGCGCATGCTTTGTATCGTCAAGGTACTCATGAATGTGTCCCCACCTAACCACCCAGTCATTAGCTCGTTAGAAAAATCTTCCCCTGTGATATTGCTGACAATGCCAGTTGTTCCACCACCACCGTCGTTTTCGTTCCAATGGCCGTTCGCAGTTCCTGCTCCTCCTCCTAGCTCGATGGGAACAAACGCTCCAACTTGGTCAAATTCAGCGTTATAAGCAGCGAGACCGAATTCTCCAGTATACATGCCGGATCCGGTAGCATAAAGTTCTTGTCTCCCGCCAATTCCTGCGCCGGAACTGCTCCATAGTGTACCAATACCAAGAACATGACCCATTTCGTGTAGGATGACATCGCCTAAAGTGGAACCGAGACCCGGCAGGTCCGCAGTATCGAAGGTCATAGTTCCAGTATCAGCGTATAGAAAGGTAGAAGTAATGGCACTCTGGGCCGCATTGAGCTTAGCAGTATTAGGCCCAGCAGATCCAAGGGTTCCCCCTACTCCATCAATGGGCTCCAAGTTGACATTAATCGTTACAGTCGTACTAAAGATATCATCGATTTGATATCCTGTGATGACACTTTCCCAAGCTGCCTCAGCTGCCGCAAACGCGGCGGCCTCAGATGCCGATGGCGCGTTAATAAAGTTAAGAGTAATATCAAAGCTCAATATTGCACCGTTCGAGGCGGCCGCACTTCCAAGCAGGGTAATGAGCAAACATGAGGTTTTGCGGAATCCGGCAGATGGATTGATTATTTTCATAGATTATAGGATGAAACATATGAAAAACTTCCAAATCAGTCAATTTATAAGTGTTAATCAATAAGGCAGGGCGATCAATAAGGCTAGGTGGCAAGCTAGGGATTTTTGTTAACTCTGTCCAACCGTCCCGCGAATGCAGAGACATCAACCCGCGAATCACTCACTAGCTTGCTTCCCCTGGCACATACCTCTGCATAGTGTGTTTGACATGGGGGCAGAAACACCCATAAGGGGCGCACTGACTCGCACTGACTCAAAATGGCTAAACATAAACCCAAACCTAGAGGATACACATCTATCGAATTCGACGTCTATGAGGCATTGGACTGGGATCGTGATAAAATTATTCTCGCTCTTGATGTGATCCGTAAAAAGTTCTGCGAGACTGATTATCTTGCGCGGCATGGCTTGAGTGCTCATATAATGCCCCGCGAGCTGCCGCAGCAAGCTGGTGAGCTCTACCCAGTGATGGGACTGATCATCCCGACCTCTAAACATTTTGGTCACTTTGACACGCATTCCATCATTTCAGTTTTTGAGGCATGGCTGCGAAGTCATGAGATTACAGATTTACTCGATGAAGCTTCCAAGGTTGGTATTCCATCTTGGGAGCAGTTGCTCAAACAAGAGACTTTTCCGATCGATCCTCGTAGCTTGTATTCATAGGTGTGCTCAGCATAAGCAACTGCGTATTTTTCTGACTTAGAATTTGCCTAACAGAGATACTCTGCAACAATGAATGTGCAGATGGGCGATGATGAGACGATAGAAGGTGAGTGGGCGATAGAGGCGGAGAATATGCGGGTGGACTACGGGAATACCGTGGCGGTGAAGGGGCTGACGTTGAAGATTCCTTATGGCGAAGTTTATGGACTAGTGGGCGCGAATGGCGCGGGGAAGACAAGTACGTTTAGTGTCTGGGCCACGCTGATACAGCCCACTTACGGAAATGTGAAAGTGGGCGGTGTGGACATCCTGGAGAACCCAGATAAGGCGCGCAAGATGATGGCTTATATGCCGGATCTGGCACCAGTACCGAGCGATCTGAAGGTGTGGGAATTTCTTGATTTGTTTGCGCGGAGTTATGGTTACTCAGCGAGCGATGGGAAAGAGCGCTGGACCGATTGTCTGAAGATGGTGGATCTGTGGGACAAGCGAAATGATTTCTGTAAGGACCTATCACGCGGCATGAAACAGCGGGTGAATTTAGCGAAGGCGATATTGCATCATCCTAAGGTGATCATCCTGGATGAGCCGGCGAGTGGGATGGACCCGCAGTCGCGCGCTAAGCTGCGGGTGATCTTAAAAAAGATGGCGGCGCAGGGGACGACAGTGGTGGTGAGCTCGCACATCCTCAATGAGCTGAGTGATATGTGCAGCTCGGTGGGGATACTGCATCACGGTGAACTTATCGATCACGGCGAGCTGCAGCAGGTGGTGGATAGAGGTGAGGGTGAGGAGACGCAGATGTTGATTTTGGTCGCAGGTGAGCAGGCGGTGAAGGTCGCGGAGTTGAAGAAATCACTGGATGAAAAGCATGCTGAGTTGAACTTGGAACCTACCATCATGAAGGGAGGCGTGGTGGTCAATGTCCATGGCGGGATGGAAGAGCAGGCGGCATTGCTGACACAGCTGGTGAGTGAGGGGATAGAAATACGTTCTTATGCTCCGCTGGGGTCTGGGATAGAGCAGAGACTAATGGAGATACATGGATAAGATGACGGGTGAATTTAATAATAATGAATCAGTAGATTTAAAGCCAGTGGCTTTTTGGCAGCTGCATAAGAACCCCATTTTACTGCGATACCTGCGCTCGCGGTTGCGGTGGAATGGTCTATCAGCGGCATTAATTTTGACCTTGGTGATCACGATTTTTACTTTTGTGATTAGTTATAATACGGCGGTGAAGTTTGCCCAGGAGAGCAATATTGACGCTTATAGAGCGGCGTTTTTGCCGATGTTCTTGATCCAAGTGATTATCATGATGTTTCTTGGGACCGGCTCGGTAGCAAGTGGGATTACCCAGGAATATGAGGATGGGATGGTTGATTATCAACGGCTTACTCCTATGTCGCCGATGGCAAAAATCCTCGGTTACTTATTTGGCTTGCCGATCCGTGAGTGGTTTCTCTTCGCGGTGACATCCGTGTTTATTGGCATTATTGTGGTGAAGGGCCAGGTGCCTATGGGATCTGTATGGCGGGTGTATTCGGTTTTCTTTGTTTCGATTATTCTCTACCATCTGATGGCGCTAGTGGTGGTACATAGCATGAAGAAAAAACGCGTGGCTGGTCGAGTGATTCAGCTATTAGTCGTGGTACTTTATCTTGTGTTTCCGCTATTATCGCAGTTTGGATTAGTGTTCTTCGAGTATCTTACTGTACGCCCTATTTTGAAGGAGAATATGCTAGAATATATTCCTAAGGGAGTGAATATGAGGCGACTTCTAGATCTAGATGGAGGGGCAACAACCGTGCCGTTTTTTGATCAGCAACTTAATGCGTGGAGTTTTTCTATGATCATTATGAGTTCACTAACTGTTTCATTTCTTCTGATGCTTTGCAGACGCTGGAAGGATGTGACGAGTCATTTGATGAGTAAGCCATTTGCACTGATGTTCTTTGGATTCTTGATGTTTTTCTTGATTGGGAACACACTACCTATTGCCAAGGAAGGGGAGATGAGTATTACTAAAAACTTTATCGAAATCCGTGAGAAGTCGCTGCTGGATAGGATTGATCGTAGTCAGGGAGACGCCGCTAGAAATTTTTGGGAGAAGAGGCTAAAGCGCTTCAGAGAAAAAACAAACAAAACGAACTCCGTCGCGGCTGATGCTCCTGTTGCGCAGACTGTTTTCGGATCGATTTGTGTATTGTTTGCCTGTTTAGTGGTTTACATTGTGACACCTAGAAATGAAAAATATTTACTCGGACTTAGGCGAGCTAGAAATCTCAAGAAGAAATGGATACCCTTTCACTGGGATGAAGCGCCCGGAATGATGGTCACAATCTCTGTGATGGTGATGTTGATGGTCAGCTTATTTTACTTTAGTACTACCTTATACAATGCACCCACAATGCCGACTAAAATCCGTGAACTCATTCCATTTATCCCTGTCGTATGTCTGTTCGCAGCGGTTGTAGTACTGGTATTTTATCTGGTCTATGAAGCGTGGGAAAATAAAGGGCTATTCTTACTCTTGCTTGTCATCTGGGTGCTCCCCATAATGGTGGCGTTGGTCGTCGCGGTGCAGTCGAATCACTACCCGACATTGGTCTGGGTGTCATGCGTCTCGCCTATCGCAGCCTATGGATATGGCATGACAGATTGGGTGGTCTTGCCTGTGAGAGAGGCTTTTTTCTGTAGCTTTGGGCTGCAAGTTCTCATTGGTGGGTTTGCTGCACTTGCTTTATATAGCAAGAAAATGAGTGGGCGGAAAGTGATGCTAGAGAACCCGGTCGACTAATAGGTCATGCGCTTCAGTGGGGAGGGACGCTACTATTTGGCTTGAAAATACTACTCCGAGAGTGATCGCGTCTGGGCGTTTACGAAGGAGATAGCGATCATAATATCCGCCTCCCTTTCCGAGCCTTTCGCGATTCCTCGTGTAGGCGGATGCTGGACAGAGGAAGAGGTCTATCGCCTCTGGATCGACAAGCTCATGTAATGATTCATCTGGCTCACGGATGCCGTAATCTGACGCCTCCATTTCTAACAGATTATTAACAGAATAAAATTCCATCTGCCCTCCTTCGTCACATTTAGGATAACAAAAACTTACCTCTGGTAGCGAAGAATGCAGCCTATCTAGGTTCATTTCAAGTGGCATGGCAGCGTAACTCGATATTGTTTTGATTTCAGGAGATGCTTGGATTAAATGGGTGATTTTTTCTACCATCTGCTCAGCCTCTAGGACTTTATCTAGCTCTGTTAGAGCGCCTAATACACACTTTATCTGGTTCCTGAGCTGCTGCTTAGTTAAATTTTCACCACTCATTTATACCTGTTCTTCCCAATACTTAGTGCGTTCTACAGCCTTATCCCAGCGCTTACGCTGCTTTGCTAAGTCCTCATTCCACGGACTAGGGCTGAAGCTCATGTCCTCTTGCCAGAGCTTAGTGATGTGTTCCTTAGACTCCCAAAAACTTACCCCTAGTGCGGCCAGTGCAGCGGCTCCGAAGGCGGTGGTCTCTATGTTCTTAGGACGGACTATTTTACACTGCATCTGGTCTGCCTGGATGCGCATGAGGAGCTTGCTGATGGACGCGCCGCCGTCGACTCTTAGTTCAGAAATTTCTACCGAACTGTCTCTAACAAAACTCTCTAACATCTCCGTAGACTGGAAGCTCACAGCCTCTAGCGCCGCACGGCAAATATGCGCCCTAGTGGCTCCACGAGTCAGCCCTTGGATGCTCCCACGTGCAAAGGGATCCCAATGCGGCGCACCCAGTCCGGTAAAGGCGGGTACGAAGACTACGCCGCCGTTATCATCGACAGATTTCGCTAATTTATCGAACTCGAATACATCTTTCACGATCTGTAGTCCATCACGCAGCCAGTTAAAAATAGCACCACCCATGAAGACAGAACCTTCTATCGCAAATTCACGTTTACCGTCCAGCTGCCACGCTACGGTGCTCAGTAATCCGTTCTTAGAATCGATGATACGCTCGCCGGTATTCATCAGCATGAAGCAACCAGTGCCGTAGGTATTCTTAATTTGTCCCGGCTCGAAACACCCCTGCCCAAATAGTGCCGCTTGCTGGTCGCCTGCAATACCAGAGATGGGAACGCCTTGCCATTTGCCCACTATCCCGGAGCTATCCACTACCTCTGGAAGCATGGATCTGGGGACGGTAAACATTTCTAACAGATCATCATCCCATTCTCCGGTGTGGATATTATACAGTACTGTGCGGCTTGCGTTGGAGGCATCGGTAACGTGAGTCTGTCCTTCGGTGAGATTCCAGATCAACCAGCTATCGATGGTGCCCATACAGAGTTTTCCCGCTTCCGCTCTCACTCTAGCACCGGCCACATTATCTAAAATCCAGCGCACCTTGGTGGCTGAGAAATACGGATCAGCAGTGAGGCCGGTGAGCGAGCGGATGACTTTATCCACACCAGCATCCTTCAGCTGTTGGCAGATCTGCGAGGTGCGGCGGTCTTGCCAGACGATTGCATTATGGATAGGTTTTCCGGTGGCTCTATCCCAGATCACTACTGTCTCACGCTGGTTCGTGATGCCGATACCAGCGATGTCCTTGGCCGTGATATTCGCCTGCGTCATCGCGTTCATCATCGTGCTCAGCTGAGATTCCCAGATAGCCTCCGCATCATGCTCCACTTGCCCTGGCTCTGGATAGATCTGGCTGAATTCTTTTTTACTCACGGCCACCACTTCACCCTCTAGATTAAATATCACAGCGCGCGAACTAGAAGTTCCTTGGTCCAGAGATAAAATGTATTGAGCCATATTGTAATTTATAGAACCACCCGTATTACAATGCGTCAATAGTAGAGAGTGTTGCGCAATACGGCACTCATTGTAAATAACTCCAGATAAGTTTGCTAGGATAGCAAATTTGTCACAATCTTTACCATTGAATCTCTAATTATAATCGTATAGTGTTTACATATCACATAGAGACACGAAAACTATCGATGCCCATTTTTTTAAATGAAAGTTTCCATATTACCACCGACAAGGAAATCCTCACCAAGCGCTGGTGAGGATTCTGTTAGAGGTTTTGCGCTTATCTCCTGTATAGCAATCATGAGTTTGTTGGTTATGTTAAGTATCGCGATGCTGAGCTTTTCTACGATTACAACTAAACAAGCAGAGGCGACTATCGATGATTCTAAAGCTCAGGCCAACGCGCGTCTGGCTCTGGAAATGGCAATTTCTCAGCTACAACATGCCACGGGATCAGACCAAGTAGTCACCGGCCGTGCCGACTTGCTCTCCAATGACAGAACCATTTCTAACAAGAACTGGATAGGTGCTTGGCGCACCACTTATCAGGAGAATGGCACTGGCATCGAGTGGCCTCTGATCGGCCAGAAAACTGACAATGGTAACCAGATCTATAAGCATCGTGGCACCTATTCTGATCTCAGACAGACCGTTCCACTGCTCTCTGGCGGCAAGTGGAAAAACGAGCTGCTCACCGAATGGCTTGTTAGCGCTCCTACTAATAAATTTGACCCTTCTGTAGTGCTTGATCCTACAAATGAAGACGTGTTAGAAATCCTAGGAAAAGGGACGCTTGGGCAGTCGATCACTGAGGCTGACTACATCGCTGATCGCGTACTCGTGAAGAAAATCGAAATTTCAAATGATTCAGCTATCGCCTGGTGGACAGCAGACAACAACCAGAAAGCCAGCATCAAACCACGCGAGCTCAGCGACCCAGAAAATGAAATAACCTCCAGCAGTAGCGAGAATCCTAAGTTCATCAAGCAGGGCATAGAATACCCATTTGAAGAGTTTCAGACCAATGCAATGTCCCAGAAAGAAAAGATTATTTCGCTAGATTCATCGCACCTCACGCAGGAAAACCCGCACCTCACAAAATCCTCGCTGGGCCGTTTCACCCATGACCTTACCTATCATTCTCCTGGGATGTTTATCAACACTGCGATTGGCGGATTTCAGCGAGACCTCACGCCACTTTTATTTGCTAAGAAAAACGCCAAAACCGTAGAGTTCGCAGCACCGAACAGTAGGATTTCTGACACGCCATTCAGCTCAGATTATCCGATCATCGCCAGCAAATACCACGATGTCTTGGCCCCAACATTCTCAGCCCTCCGCCACTGGGGACTTCAGAGATACAATACTGGCAACACCATCGATACCACCTTAGCCAGCAGCGCTAGCAGAATCAGATCTAATACAAACTGGCCACACGGCCAGAGTGATGGTGCCACATTCGAGTCAGCTAAGTGGGCATCCGAAATGCCAAAGACACA
>JBLHQF010000030.1:0-16569 GCA_047624885.1 Cryomorphaceae bacterium
CTGAAAGTGCAGCTTCACAAACACCGTGATGCTCCAGCTATTTTTGTTATGATCCACATATCGCAGCGGCGTAATAAAGTCGATGGCTGGCCAAACTTTGGAGTGCATGATAAGCATCAAGCCCCCAAAGGAGAAGCGGTCATGGATCTGTTAGAAGCCACTCCCAACGTGCGCGCCGTGTTTCACGGTCATAACCACCGGGAAACTAGTGCGCATGTCTCGGGTGAACTGCGGTATTTTTTCGACAGTCACACTGGCGGCAGCTGGGGGGCCAAGCGTGGTTATCGGGTGGTTGAGATTTATGATGATCATAAAATGGTGACTTATCAGGTGAATGCTGAGGATGATGTGGAGCTCAATCGTCACGCCTTGACGAAGTCAGGAAAATAACTAGCTGTATGGCAGGTGGATTATCATCATTCGATTTTCCACATGTGAATACTTGGACCATAGAGCAGGAGAAATAAAAAAACCCGCCACATGATCATTCATTTGGCGGCTTGGGAAAAGTTTGGTTAGTTAATATTACTTGCGACGACGAAAGATTAGAGCGAGTCCACCGAGTCTAAGAAGGGCGGTAGTGGATGGTTCTGGGATTGTTTCAACCAGCAGGAAGCCAGAAACAAAGCCGTAGGCTGACACCTTGGCCATGTTGATCACGATGTCCCCCGAGGCGTTTGGCGCAAAATCTTCGAAGAGAATGTAGTTGTTACCCAGCCCTCAGGTCGTGAGGTCCCCGTCCTACTTCATATTCTGAGTGCCCACCGTCGTGGTGGCATTGCTAGTCGTGCTGTTTTGTTGCGTTTAAGAAAGTGTCGCCCTAGCCGGCGATGTAGAGAGCGTATGTCTTTGTGAGATCGAGATCGCTAATGGTCAAGACTATCGTCGTTTGGGGATTGAAAATCCCTCCATCCAGCATCGTGAGGACATGGGCCGTATTAGCCCATCGGAAAAGGTTACTACCACCAGAATCTACACGCTCCAGTCGAGCGCGGTAGCGTTCCCATCGGAATCCAAAAGATTATTTGAAAAGTATGATTAGCAGAGACTGAGCCAAATGTTCCACGCGTTCTTCCATTTTCATTGCGTAAGCCACTGCGCACCGCTTTTAGTAAAATTACGCGGTCAACTCCCTTTAGTGAACTTCGTAACAATCCGTTACGAGAATGAAATAGAGCATTAGTGATGAAGCGCTGTTGCATCGCACACGGGTCTTTTTTGTGGGACCTGTGGAAATCATTTCTAGCAGTTTTGTAACGAGCCAGGGCGGTAGCGGCACGCTCGCGGACGATGGGTGACCAAGCTAGTAAGTAATTTTAGCAGTATTTCAGGAGGGATTTCATTATAAGCCGTAGAGGGACATACAGGGCTAGCCCTACGGCCCATCTTCACGACGTGATAAGCAGATTTTGCATCCAATCGATCGATAGATGATGACTTTTTTCCTGTGAGACGGATCGCACTAAGCTGCATCGCTAGGCAATTAAATACTTACCTGTAGCCTCCCCATTACCTTAGGAATCCTTGCGTGTTTGCGGTGGACCTTAATGCGGGAAACTTCAGTCCGAGTTGCGGGCAAGGTCAAAATACCAGCTGCCGAATTCCTTCATCCAAGCTCCTGAAGGTTTCGAGCCTGAGCGTGAAACTCCAGGCATGGCCCAGGTTATATTGAAGAAGTTAGTGGTGTGGCCACAGTCTCACTCACCGTAATGAGCCGCTGCGCTCATTTTAGAGAAAAACTCAACGCCTTTCTTATTTTCAAGCAGGTCAAACAGAACGGTGGTCAGTCCATTTTTTCCATTGTCCTCGTGACCATGCATGTAGGGAGCATGATCACGATAAGGGACGGAACTCTAGCCTATATAAAAACGTAAAAAGGTGCGGCTAAGTTTAATCTCTACCGGCGAATGACATGAGGATCTGGAGAATGTACCAGAAGAGTAATGCTACTGAGGCAAACAGCCCTAGGGATGCGGCTACGTATTGGTTGGTATTATACTGGTGAATGATGTTGCTGGTGCTGTAAAGCACGCTGATGGATGCGAATACGATCATGCCTGCTGAGAACCAGGTGCCTAGGTCAAGTGCTCCCCCTGAGGCATAAGAAACCACAATGAGACCAAGGATAATGAAGGAGCCAATTTTAAGAAATCCGCCAAGGAATGAGAAATCTTTCTTAGTAGTAAAGGCAATGAAGGTGATACCGGCAACAAGAGCGCCTGTTAGTATCCCAGCCTTTAAGATCAGACCTTCAAAAGGAGTGTAAGCGCTTGCCATGTAGAGCATAGGGAGAAAAATAATAGCCCATGCAATAACACCGAGACCTAAGCCCATATATTGCTTTTGGATAGAGGTGTTACTTAGCGCCCATTTGTTAGCAAGATAGGATGTACCCATGAATAGCCCCATAACGATAAGCCATCCTGATCCAGTAGTTGCCATCATCATGGCGAGGCTTTGCATTGCAGGAATTTGTAACAATACCCATTCCAAGGCAGCAAAAGCGGCGATGGCACCAGCAAGGTGGGTGTAGGTTTTGCGGATGAATTCTGCTCTGACATTCTCAGACTGTGCCGCCACCGAGTAAGGGGATGCGTATGGGTTCTGAGTATTATCTTGGTTATTTTGATTTCTATAATCTGGCATGGCTGTGTGCTTGAAGTTAGAGTAATATAGTAGCTTGTTTAGGATGCGCAACGGAAATTTTAGTGACTTTTTTGGAACTTATCTGCGATAGGGGAGTTAAATCTAGCATGATATATTTTTCAATGACACTAAGAGTCATATTCGCCACGGGGATGCTGAGTGCAGCTACTTCCATTTTAGATGGCAGAGGGCCAAGACCTAACGAACTAGGCGCAAGCCCGCACCCGATAGGAGCTGAGGGTGTGGTATGGTATTCCACTTGGGACACAGCGCTGGCTGAGGCAAAGCGCAGTGGGCGACCGATGTTCTTCATGGCCGCAGCCCACCAGTGTAGGAATGTCTCTGGTATATTCTGACCAGGCTATATGGGCATTGAGATCAGTTTGTTCTCAAAGAAGTCATTTATCGAAGCGAGTAAGAAATTTGTCTGCGTGAGACTAGGATCTTATGAAAGCAAGGAACATCAGGATATGGTGCGTAAGCTCCTAAACGGGACATTTCAAAACACCGCCTTTGTGGTCTTTGCTCCAGATGGAAAGACCACTCTAACAAAATATGGGCGTAGCCCAAGACACGCATTCGGTAGAGATGTGGAAGCGGGGATGGAAAAAATTGCTAATAAATATCCTGCTAAAGGATCTGCTGAAGATTCGGTAGTGACAGATTTCCACAGCTTTAAGCAATCGCTAAACGTGGCTGCGGCTGATCAGAGATTACTTGTCTTTAGCATGAATGCTCCGTCGAATCCGCGTGATATAGATTCTAATATGAAAAAGGTCTTCAATGATGCCGATGTGCAAGGAAGATACTTTTTTGATAAACAGAATGGGGGAAATCAAGAATGGGCGAAAAATCTAAAAGGAGTGACGCAAAAATACGGAATTTTTATTATCCGTTCAGGGAAATTTGGAACAGACGGAACTGTTATGAAGGAGCTTCCGATGAACGCCAGCATAGCTGACATTAAAGCCGCACTTAAGAAGGCTAATGCCGAATATGCCAAGACCGAAAAACGTAAGGTATATAATGAGCACATCTCAGAAGGAAAGAAAGAAGGCGTGAACTACAAAAATACCATGCCTCAAGGCGAAGACAGAGACGGAGATGGTAAAATAGATGTTAGGCCAGAACGAGGTGGGCGTGGAAGACCACCATTTTAGAGCGTTTTTTTTGAAAATAGCTGGGTTGTGGCTGACTGAGCTAGTTGAGATTTCCATAAATCCTTGCTTCTGGTGGGTGAGTCTGTTTTTCTTTGGTGCAATATTGTTACTCTCTGCAGAGTATCAATACCCTCCGCTCACTAAATTTCATTCCTACTTAACCATGGCCATTCCACAATCTACCATCGCTCTCGTCTATGACTATGACCAGACGCTCAGCCCTAGCTATATGCAGGATGATGTCTTATTTCCAGAGTTTGGGATTAATCCGGAGTCGTTTTGGGCTAAATGTAATGTGCTAGTGAAAGAGAAAAAATGGGACGGCGAACTCGCCTACCTCAAATGCCTGCTAGACTACCTAGCTATGGATGGCGTCTCAAATGATCGTCTCACCGAGCTAGGAGCAAACCTCAGTTTCTTCCCTGGGCTTCCAGAAATGTTTGGTGAAATAGCGGGGCTTTGTCTCACAGATCTACACAAGGCTGCAGGGATAAAAGTGGAACACTACATTGTTTCCTCAGGGCTAAAGGCGCTCGTTGATGGCAGTCGACTCGCTAAGCACTTCAAGAAAATCTATGGCTGCGAATTTGGCGAGGATGAAAATGGCGTTATCAGTTTCCCCAAACGCGCTATCTCTCACACCACCAAGACTCAGTACCTCTTCCGCATCAATAAGGGGCTGTTAGAATACGGTGAAGATGTGAATGATCACATGCCGGAAGCTGTGCGTCCCGTGCCATTTGAGAATATGGTTTACGTAGGTGATGGACCTACAGATGTCCCTTGCTTCACTGTAATGCAGAAAAATGGTGGCCATGCCATCGCCGTCTATAATCCTGATGATGAGACTAATAGGAGCTTCGACAAGTGCTTCCAGATGTGCGCCCACGCTAACCGCGTCAAGCACATCGCACCTGCTGATTACAGGCGCGGTAGCCACCTTCGACTTATTCTTGAAAAATTGGTTAGGGAAATGGCGGATAATATTCTATCAAAGCGTCAGAGCGAGGTAGATAACGGTAAGGTTTCAGCCCCACAATTTTAGAAAAAACCAGCAAAATTAACATTTTAAGATGAGCAACAAAAATAATTTTCATTTCGTAGGAGTATGTGGTACCGCCATGGGATCTGTGGCAGCAGCAATGAAGGCAAAGGGCTATCAAGTCACTGGATCAGATGAAAATGTCTACCCACCGATGTCCACCTTTTTAGAGGCGCAAGGAGTTGTGATTTCATCAGGATACAAGGCAGAGCACATCCCACTAGACACGGATGTCATTGTCATTGGTAATGCCATTTCACGCGGGAATCCGGAAGCCGAAGAAGCGCTCAACCGAAAACTCCTCTACTGCTCACTTCCTGAAATACTTAAGGATAATTTTCTCAGAGGAAAGCGAAATCTCGTCGTCTCTGGAACTCACGGTAAGACGACCACCAGCTCTATGCTAGCATGGATACTCGAGTCCGCTGGTAAGAATCCCAGCCACATGATCGGCGGGATTCCTAGTAACCTGGGTAAAGGCGCGCGCTTTACAGATAGTGAGTTCACCGTGCTAGAGGGTGATGAATACGACACCGCATTCTTTGATAAACGCTCAAAATTTCTCCACTATCTCCCAGAGGTAGTCATCATGAACAACATCGAGTTTGATCATGCTGATATTTATAACAACATCGATGAAATCAAGCTCACCTTCGAGCGACTTCTGAAGATAGTCCCGCAGAACGGGATCGCTTTTATCAATGGCGATGACCCAAATTGTCGCGACGTGGCAGAGGATGCTGTAGCACCAGTAAAACGTGTCGGGCTAGGGGAAATGAATGACATCCTCATCGAGGAGGTCAGCTACGATGGCGACCTGAGTAGCTTCACTCTATCAGGCGAGCGCTACACCGTCCCCATGTCTGGTGAGTTCAATGTCAGAAACGCCGCGATGGCTGTCAGCGCCGCACTTTTCTCAGGCCTAACAGCTGATGAAATACGTGAGGGGCTAATAGGCTTCTCAGGCATTGCCAGAAGACAGGAGCTCAAAGGCGAAGCTGGGGGAGTGAAAGTCATCGATGACTTCGCCCACCACCCCACAGCCATCGATCTTGCCATCGATGCTCTCAGACAGCGCTTCCCCAGCGAGAACCTTTGGGTCGTGTTCGAGCCGAGGTCTAACACCACGCGGCGTAAAATTTTCCAAGGACCACTTGCAGACGCACTCTCAAGAGCGGACAAAGCCATCGTGGCAGGAGTCCCGGATCCAGAGAAGGTGGATGAGCACGATCGCTTAGACCCACGGCAGCTCGTCTCGGATGTGAAGGCGCAAGGCACAGATGCCTGGTTCATCGATGAGGTGGATGACATAGTCACTCATGTAGCCGCAGAAGCCAAACCTGGCGATGTAGTGGCGGTCCTCAGTAATGGAGGCTTCGGCGGGATTCATGAGAAGCTGTTAGAAGCCTTAGCGAAGTAGAAACGACACCCTGCAGCTTCTAGAAATTTAATGAATAAGAAATTTCGGTGGTGTTTATCGATATATTTGTGTAATTTTAACGGAATATGAAATACAAATTTAAACTTTCCCTGAGTGCTATCATCATAGGTCTACTGTCTCTGAATGCTTGTAATGATAAAAAGGGATATGTTGATAAAATAAGAGATACCTCTGCAGAAGTTTCTGAAAATGAAGAGTCTGAACCAGAACTAAAAGTTGAGCTAAAACCTGAGGTGATGATTCCAGGAGTGACTTATTTCCCAGAATCATCAAAGGCTCCAGGAGCTGCCGAAGTTCCTGATGAGAATATTATAATGCGAGATGAAGGTGGCGTTGCTATCGCGAAAATAGTTCCAGGGAAGCCGGGTTTTGTGTTTAATCCTTTCACCAATGGAATGGTAGATCTGCGTGGTATTCCTGCGGGAACGAAAGTCAGAGATCCATCGGATCCGAATCCTGATCATATTTTTAGAGTCCCTAACGGTAATAAATAAGTATCAATGTTACCAGAAATTATCACTGCGATCCCAGGGCCTAAGTCGCTTAAATTAGCTGAGGAACTCCGTAAATACGAGAGCCACAACGTCACCTACACGGCGCCCGACTGGCCAGTATTCTGGGAGCGTGCTAGTGGGACGAATGTCTGGGATGCGGATGGAAATCGATTTATTGACCTCACCAGCGCCTTTGGTGTGGCGGGGCTGGGGCACACTCATGCTCCATTGACTGAGGCGATGCGGAACCAGTCAGAAAAGCTCATTCATGCGATGGGCGATGTCCATCCCACTGAGCTAAAGGTGGAAGTCTGCAAGCTGCTCTCAGAAATTACCTTTGAGCGCTGGGGGCAGGGGATAGGGAAATCTGTGCTATCGAATTCTGGGTCAGAAGCGGTAGAGACCGCACTCAAGACTGCTTTCATCGCCACAGGCAAGCCAGGTGTGATCTGCTTTGGCAATGGCTACCACGGGCTAGGCTACGGAGCACTTCTGGGCAGTGGATTTGAGAAATTCAGGCAGCCTTTCGATCCTCAGCTTGCGGATGTGAGGTTAGAGGTAAGTTTTCCATCATCTGTGGAAATGTTAGATTCTGTTAGGGAGGAATTACAATTAGTTGATATAGATAAATTTGGAGCGCTGCTGGTGGAGCCTATTCAGGGCCGCGGTGGGAAAATCATCCCGCCAGTCGGATTCCTAGCTCTGCTAAGAGAGTGGTGTGATGCTCACAATGTGACCCTTATCTTCGATGAAATTTACACCGGATTCAACCGCACTGGCAGACTCTTCGGCTGCGAATGGGAAGGCATTTATCCTGACCTCATCTGCCTAGGAAAAGCACTTAGCGGCGGCTATCCTATCTCTGCCTGCGTGGGTAAAGCTGAGGTCATGGACAGATGGCCTGTTTCTCCCGGAGAAGCACTACACACCAGCACATTTCTGGGTAATCCAGTGGGCTGCGCGATGGCAGTGAAGGCGCTAAACATCCACAAAGATGAGTCGCTAGCAGCGGATGTCCACAAGCAGGGCGAGGAGCTCATGGTGATGCTCTGTGAAATAAGCTCACCACTCATTCACGAGATACGCGGACGCGGGCTGATGATTGGTATAGAGCTGAAGCATTCCGATGGCTCACCAGCGGGCGATTTAGCGGGGCAGGTCCTAAGTCAAATGCTGGCAAAAGGCATCATTATGTTAGCTGATGGTAAAGACGGAAACGTCCTCGCCTTTACCCCACCATTTAACCTCAAATTAGGTGAAATGGTCTTCGTGGTCGATTGCTTGCGCAAAGTTTTAGCAGCGTTTTAGAGAAGGCTAAACTCCATTATTCCCTTTTCATCTATGCGAGATACCCTAGGCTTAAGCTAGATTAACCAACAATCATACGATGATACTTAATTACAAAACAATGTTTGCTGCGGCTACAGCCGTCCTAGTCAGTGGTTCAGTGATGGCTCAGTCAGCGGATTTAACGATGAAATGGAAGGCAGGTCATCAATACACGATTCAGCAGAGTATTGGCCTCGATATGACGATGCCTAATCCTCAAGGAGACGGCGATATCGCTACTAAAATGAACATGGCGATAGGGATGCAGGGCCCCTCTGCTAAAGATGAGAAAGGAACCATTGTGGACATGAATTTCGATACCATTTCAATGAAAATGGTTATGGGAGGGAATGAAATCATGAACTATGACTCCACTAAGCCATATCCAGAGAGCCCAATGGGTAAGGCGATGGCTCCCTTGCTAGAATTAAAGTTTAAGACACTTTATGCAAAAGACGGTAAGTTTGTCGAGCTAAAGGACTTCGATGAAAAAATGCTTACTCCAGAAATGGGGTTCACCAAGGACTCACTCGAAAGTGTGATGAAGCAGCAGTCACAGATGATCCCGCATCGCGAGGTCAAAGTGGGCGAGATTTGGGAGGCCAACCTTATCGCACCGATGCAAGGCTTTGAGTATGGGCTCTCATGTAATTATGATTTCAAGCTGTCCTCCGTGAAAGAGGTCGAAGGCAAGCAGATCGCCAGAATCGATTTCACTGCCGATATGGAAAAAGTAAAGGTCAAGAAGAACGGCATAGACATGGTCTTGAGTGCCAAGAACATTGAAGGCTATTACTTATTTGATGTCAAAGATGGGCAGTTCACAGAGAGTAAAGCATTCTTCGACATGGTTGCAGAAGTCCAAGGCGTGGAAATGATCATGCAGATGAAGATGAAAATAGGGTTTGGTAATAGTCCGCTCAAGAAATAATTTAATTCAAAAAGAGCCTCCTGATGCTAGCATCGCGTAAAATAAATCAAAATCGCCTTGCATCTTGTATCGTTGAGGCGTAACACATGCCCACCGAAGAGTAATTAAAGCTCCTATAGCTCAGCTGGATAGAGCACCGGTTTTCTAAACCGTAGGTCACAGGTTCGAATCCTGTTGGGAGTACTCTTTTTTCTTTTCATTATGTGACGGAGGTTTTTGACCTCCTCGTCCAGGAAAAAGTGAGGTTTTGCAGGCTGGGCGATCAAGCCAGGGAAAATATCCCAGAATAAACTCTTTTTAGCCACTGATTACGCAGATGACCACTGATTTTTTACCTTAGCCTATTCTTTAGTGCTTCAAAATCTCATCTTCATCATATTTATGTATTCTGATTGCTAAAAAGTAGTTTCATCGCATTGGTAATCAGTTTTAAATCTGCAAAATCAGCGGTAATAGAATATTTCCTCCCTAGCTTGATCGACCTGGTGTAACTCCTAAGGCAATAGCGGCGTGCTTTTGGGCTAGACTGTGGCTGGTAATTGTATCCTTGATGAGTGATCCAGCAGGGTTTAATCCTGGCTTAGGGACTCTATTTTTATTTCGTGTAATCATCTATATTGTATCGGCTGATTCCGGAAAGCCTGTGATAGTTTGTTCCATTATTGAGCATCAGGTCTTTCTCGGTAGAGTCATCTAGTAGATCGAGCCTGCCTATTTACGCTCTTTTGAATTGAGGTTATCGTCGTTGAATATTTTCTCAGTGAGGCTGTTTGAGAGGGTGTGTTTTATCTGAGGATTACTTGAGAAAGCAGAAACGACACTCTGTCGTTTCACCAAGCATTTCCAGCGACAGAGTGTCGCTGCTAAGCCCGGTAAACCTTCAAATAAAAACACACCCGTTTGAGAAGCTCTTAATCATGCTTTTAAATTAAATGAGTTTGTGTGTAAGTTAATCACAAAAGTAAACGAATCCGTGTATTTTTGGAGCCAAGATGGGTGACATGAAATTCACCTTCAATGAACGGAATTGTCGGCTTGTCATAACACAGGACTATGGCTAAGCCTTTCCCTGTGCTGGTGTGAATTTCACTGTTAGTGAACAAACTAGCAACTGAATAGACGATGAACGGCTTGATGTTAGATTGATAGAAGCGACTCTCAGCCGAGCATGATGTTATGATTTTTTATACAAACGACTCTTTAATTGACTTCTATTGTCAGCGAGGCTAGCTGACGTCAGTAAAGTTGTCTTGTGTATCTTTTCACAAGATGCTAGGTTCACTTTCCAATATTCAATCTTACAATCAAAATGATCGGTCCTATTTCTCAGAAGTTATTTGCTAAAGCAAAAGAAATCATCCCTGGCGGAGTTAACTCTCCAGTTAGAGCATTTAAAAACGTCGACGGGGATCCATTTTTCGTGAGAAAAGCGCATGGTAGTAGGATCACGGATGTGGATGGTAAGACTTACATCGACTACATAGGCACTTGGGGGCCGGCTATTCTAGGGCACGCACCGATCGTGATCACGCAGACGATCCATGAAGTGGCTAAGGATGGAATTTCTTTTGGGTGTCCTAATCCGTGGGAGATAGAGATGGCGCAGACGATAGTGGACTGGGTTCCTAGCGTTGAAAAAGTGCGGATGGTGAACTCCGGGACGGAGGCTACAATGTCTGCTATCAGGTTAGCGCGTGGCTACACTGGACGCGATAAGGTGATTAAGTTTGAGGGCTGTTATCATGGGCACGTGGACCATCTTTTAGTATCGGCAGGCTCTGGCGCACTGACGCATGGTGAGCCAGATAGTGCGGGAGTACCTAAGGATTTCGCGAAACATACGATCACGGTACCTTTCAATAAGCCTGATGCCGTAGAAGCCGTTTTTAAAGAAATAGGGGATGAAGTAGCAGCGATTATTCTGGAGCCAATTCCAGCAAACGCGGGACTCATCATGCCTAAGGAAGGCTTCTTAGAATTCCTCAGAGAAATAGCGACGCGCTATGGTGCTGTGCTGATTTTTGACGAAGTAATGACTGGCTTCCGCGTGGCGCGGGGCGGAGTGCAAGAGCTGATGGGTGTGACTCCAGACCTTACTTGTATGGGGAAAGTAATCGGTGGAGGGTTACCGGTAGGTGCCTTCGGTGGTAAGGCCGAAATCATGGATTTCTTGGCTCCGAATGGCCCCGTGTATCAAGCAGGGACGCTCAGCGGAAATCCACTGGCAATGGCGGCTGGGCTGCGACAGCTCAGAGAAATGGAGAAGGCGAAGGGCTGGGACCATTTAGAGATTTTAGGAGCTAGGCTTGAAGAAGGAATCCGTGCGCTGTTGAAAGAAAATGGACTGAACTATCGACTAAACAGAGTTGGGTCGATGTTCTGCTTGTTCTTCACAGCTCATGAAATAGTCAATATGGACGATGTTCAAGGAGCTGATATGGAGGCCTTCAAGCGGTTTTTCTGGGCTTTACTGGATGAGGGAGTCTACTTTGCACCGAGCCCGTATGAGACAGGATTTATTAGTATGGCACACAGCTTTGGCGATATCGACGACACACTGGATGCGATCGGTAAGGCAATGAAATTTATTTAAACAATCAAACATTAAACATTAAAAATTATGAGAGCAAAAGACATGATCATCGAAGTAGAGGCTAAGGAAAAACCGATTTTCACCAACGAGACTGAGCGTTGCCTCTGGCTTGCAGGGATGGGCAGATGGGATGAAGCGCATGCATTCGTGGAGAATCTCAAGGAGCCTGCTTCATCATGGATTCACGCCATGCTACACCGCCAAGAGGGGGATCTAGCGAATGCGAAGTACTGGTATCTAAAAGTGGATAAACGTGTGCCAAAAGAGACCGTGAGCTTCATGGACGAGTGGAAAGAGATTGTCCGTGAGCTTTTGACTTAGTTAAGTGCAGACGAGCGTTAGTGGCTCTGCGAGCCGTTGATTGGTTGATTGGTTGATTGGTTGATTGGTTGATTGGTTGATTGGTCATTGGTCATTGGTCATTGGTCATTGGTCCAGCACGATGAAACAGGTGGGACTGAACGTTTCATCATGCTGGACCAATGACTAGTCAACCAAAGACTAATCAACGAGCCGAAGGCTCAATGCCCTCCGCACACCTAAAGTGTTTGTAATCCTTTACCTTGGTAAACTCAGATGAAAACAGGCGCCTTTGGTTTTGGATTTTTTGGCGATGATGAGGTCGCCGCGCATGGCCTTGGCGAGGCGCTTACATAGCGCTAGACCTAGCCCTACGCCGGGCTTGGTATTTGCTGCTTCTTGTGCTGATTTATGGAATGGCTTGAAGAGCCGTTTCTGCTCGGAACGGGCGATTCCGTCGCCTTGGTCACAAATCTGGATATTGATTTTCTTGTTTTTCACCTCTGCTAGTAGAGTGATTTCTTTTCCGTGTTCCTCAGATGAAGCATACTTGCAGGCGTTGTCCACGAGGTTGAAAATGATTTGTTCTACAGCGGTGATGTCGATGTGAAGTGATTCATCGGATGAGCTGTCAGAGAACACGGTGTTGACAAACATTTCATCTTCTTGGGCGCGTTCATTCAGGCGCGGTTCGATGCGTTGGATGAATTCGTAAAGTGAGATATTTTCCACCTTTGCCTTGGCGCTGCCACGCTCAATTTGAGAATAAGATAGCACGTTTTCAACTAGGTGAGTGAGGCGCTCTGACTCGTGCTTGAGCGTGTTGAGATAGCTCTGCTGCTTTTCCTTATCCTTCACCATGCCAGATGATAACAGGTCTGAGTAGAGTCTGAATGTGGTCAGTGGCGTCCTTAGCTCATGGGTCACGGAGGAGACAAATGCGGCTCTGCGCTCAGACATTTTCAACACACTTTTAAGCATGAAGTAACAGGCGATGATCGCCAGAATAGCACCTAGCCATGCTAGCCCGATGGGACCGTTCATGTAGCCGATAGGGTTTGCATTTACCAATGCGAGATCATTATGGATGAGCCGTAGCGGAATAGTTAACATTGTTGTTTCATCTCCTTTTATCTTGTGTCCTTTCAAGAGGTTGACGATATCTTGCTTTGCTGGGACGAGTTTAGCGTGGGGGAAAAGATCATGAATTTCTGCCAGTAGTTTTTCGATTAGTACTGTTTTATTAAGCCAGATCCCCTGCACGCTATCGCTGTTAGAATAGCTCGCCTTACGTACCAGCATTAGCTCGCCATCGAGCCACAATGGGCTGAAGGGAGTAGAGAATGGCTCTTCTTGATTGTTGAGATCCTTTTTTTTGTTAGTTTTTTTTGGCGACGGAATTTTAGGGGTGCTAGAGGTAAGTTTTTCCTTGGTCTGTTTGATGTTTTTAGACCATTCTTGAGTGCGTTTGAAACTAGATATTCTCGCCACCGCTTTCTTTCGGCTGCCTTTATCTGCGAGGGTGAGTTTCTGTTGCTCGTCGGGTGCGTTAAGGGATGCGTCGATGGTGCCTTGGCTGCGGATATTCTGAGAATAGCTATTATAGCTGAAATCTTGTTTCAGCGGTTTAGCGACCTGGTCCAGCTGAGCGGCACCCCAGTTACCGAGTGATACATGAGCCGCCGCGCATGTGAGTGATCTGTTGTCGCTATTCGGTAGTATGGAAGAGGCGGCTTCGTTAGCTTTCGCTGAGAGAATGCCTTTGAGTTGATCAAGCTGTTGGCCATTTCGATCATTATATTTAACATCGATGCTATTCCCTATTAGATAATCATTACCATAGACCTGCGGAGAGTTCACAGAATGTTTTTTACTAGGTTCTAGGTTCCAGTAAAGGTTCGCTGTCTCTGGGGTCTTGTAGTAAAATGGATTCACATTTTTCTTCAGATCGGGGTCAGGGTGGGTGCCTAGCTCAGGGTTCTTAAACTCATAGACTGAGCGATCATCCTCATCGGCAATGATCGATGCCGCAAGGGTATCTAGCCGCCACATAGCGAGCCTGATACGTCCCTCGCGGTGAGCATCCACTATCTGTTGTGAGTGCTGGATGTCTTTCTGAATCATCCCATTAGTGATGACTCCGAAAGCAGTTAATACAATAATCACGCAGAGCGCTGCGATGATCCAGATAGTGGATGTCTTGTTCATATCATTATGATGCGATCATGTATCCCTTACCTCTTACGGTTTGCAGGATACTTTGGTTTTCGTCTTTGAGTTTATTTCTCAGGTGCGCCACATGCATATCGATGGTGCGAGTGTTAATGCCTTTAGGGTCTAAATTCCAGACTTGTCTGAGGATTTCATCCCTAGCGATGGCTCGTCCTGAGTTAGAAACGAGGTAGAGAAGTAGCTCAGATTCTTTATCTGAGAGATCCTCCTTGGTATTGTCTTCTGTGTAGAGGATTTCTCTCCTTGAAAAGCTAGCGGTGCCCTTAGTGAAGTGGAATTCCTCCACTCTTGGGGCGCGTTCATTACTGCGGCGTAGAACCGCATCCACTCTGGCGAGTAGCTCGCGCACGCTGAATGGCTTCACGACATAGTCATCAGCGCCCATCTTCAGGCCCTGGACTCGGTCCGCCTCTTCTCCGCGAGCGGAGAGGATGATGACGGGCTGCCCCGGTCGGTTGCGCTTGAGCGCCTCCAGGACTTCGAAGCCACTATGGTGCGGCATTACTAAATCCAGTAGCAATAAGTCATACTGGGTGGATAGGGCGTAGTTCATGGCCTGCCTTCCATCCGCTGCTGCCATCACGTGGTAGCCTGAGAATGTTAGAGCATCGACCACTCCCTGCCTTACAGCTGGGTCGTCTTCTGCGACTAAGATTGTAGTTGTATTCATGGTGTGACGCTAGCATATACATAAATCGAAGTCTACTTTGTAAAGAGTTTGTAAAGTGAGCGCATTTACAGACCTGCGAATTAAACGGGAAATCCCCCCAATGCTCTGTGAGTAATGAAGGATTTGTAACGAGGAGAGTATCTAAGTTGTTTGTAAAGATCGGTTAATTTACTACTTTTAGCAGGTTCTTCATGATTGATCTAAATAATGACTGAGTGATTCACGTAGCGCGGTTCTGGCACGGAATAGCTGGCTTTTGACCGCAGATACTGACAATTCTAGCACATCTGCAATCTCTTCGTATGGCATGTTTTCAAAGCGTCTCAAAATAACAGCGAGCCTTTGTTTTTCTGGTAAATTGTGAATCGCCTTGTCGACTTCGCTTTTTAGCTCCGCTTGGAGGATTTCTTTGTCTGGACGGCTAGCGACCTTATCCTCTATTTGGGTGAAACTATTTTCTTGCTGCTCATCCAGTGAGTGTTCCTTCTTGCGTTGCTTACGCTTGGTTTCATTAAAGACAAGGTTTCTAGTGATGGTATAGAGAAAGGTGGTGAACTTAGCCTTTACCTCGTAGCGGGGAGCGCTTTTCCAGAGCCGGATGAAGACTTGCTGCGCGATGTCCTCCGCATCAGAAGAGTTGCCTAACATTTTAGCGACTGTCCCGATCACTGCATTCTGATGCAGCTCTATTAATTCCTGAAATGCATCCTCGGCTTGTTTGCCCCCGAGCTTAACGCGTAGCATCAGCTCCACGTTGACGGTATTTCCGTCATCTTCTGGGCTGTCTGGGGTTTTGGGGATCGGCATCATGTGACTTTAAAGATAAACACCGATGTTGGCAATAAGTTGCAGAAAATCTACGCTTCGATGACATCTGTATCTGGCGCGTCTTTTGAGGCTCGAAGATCTAGATAGGCGTGGATCTCATCAGCAGGGGTATGCGCACGCATCAGGGTCTCGCCCACAAGCACTCCATTAGCACCTGCATTGAGAACTCGCTGAGCGTCGGCACTGGTCTTAATGCCAGATTCACTGATTAGAATGACATTGTCCGGGACTTCATCCACAAGCTTTTCCGTGATACCTAGATCAGTTGTGAAGGTCTTTAGATTCCGATTATTTATACCGATAAGATCTGCTCCGAGATCCAGCGCCGTTTCCATTTCTGGTAAATCATGCACTTCTAATAGGACATCCATCTGGAAGTCCCTCGCTATATTATAAAGCCTCTTGAGTTTCTCTGCATCCATCGCAGCCGCGATCAGGAGCACCGCATCCGCACCAGCGATCACAGCTTCGTAGATCTGAGCCTCGTGGACGATGAAATCTTTTCTCAGACAGGGGATAGGCGACTCGCGGGCGATCCTAGCGAGATAGGAGAGATGGCCTTTAAAGAAATGTTCATCCGTGAGGATAGACATACAGCTCGCGCCACCATTAATGTACATCTTGGCCTGGCGCACTGGGTCGAAGTTAGGATCGATGATACCGGCGGAAGGTGAGGCCTTCTTTACCTCTGCGATGACGGCGAGCCGGTCAGGTCCGAGATCTAGCGCGGATCTAAATCCTCTAAATTCGTTCCGTTCCAGCGCAGCAGCGCGGAGTTTGGCAGTGCGGGGAATGAGGGCTTCGACCTCGACTATCTTATGATTGATGATTTCTGTGAGTTTGTCCACGTGCACAAGCTAGATGCTAGACCGAGCTTGTAAATACGATTTTTTGACAAAATAT
>JBLHQF010000031.1:0-16559 GCA_047624885.1 Cryomorphaceae bacterium
CTAGACGGTTCACCGTGCTCATCTGCGCATTTCTGGTGCGCAGACGCTGATGGCGAACGTATAGTTTGCGTAGCTGATCTGTATCTTTATGACTCATTTATACCCTGACTTTAGGCTGTTAAGGATGACTAAAGATCAGGATACATTAAATTCTACAGATTACCAGCATAAATTGCATCTTCACCGAGCGCTTCCTCGATGCGGAGCAACTGGTTGTATTTCGCAATACGATCTGAACGACTCATTGAGCCTGTTTTGATCTGTCCAGCATTGGTCGCAACAGCAATGTGCGCAATAGTGCTGTCTTCTGTCTCGCCTGAACGGTGAGAGATTACAGAGTTGTATCCGTGGATTTTTCCTAATTCGATGGCATCGAGTGTCTCAGTGAGTGTTCCAATCTGATTCACTTTGATGAGGATGGAGTTTGCCACTCCGAGGTCTATTCCTTTTTGGAGGAACTCTACGTTGGTGACGAAGAGATCGTCTCCCACGAGCTGGACTTTATCGCCGATAGCTACGGTGAGAGCTTTCCAGCCATCCCAGTCATTCTCGTCACATCCGTCTTCGATGGAGTCGATAGGGTATTTCTCTGACAGCTCAGCGAGGAATGCTGCCTGCTGCTCAGAGGTAAGTTTTTGTCCGCCTTCTCCTTCGAATTTAGCGTAGTTGTAAACTCCGTCTTCGAAGAACTCGGAAGCAGCACAGTCTAGTGCGAAAGTGATGTCGGTGCCTACTTTGTAGCCAGCTTTTTCTACTGCGAGTGATACAGTATCAAGCGCGTCGACAGTGCCGTCGAATTTAGGAGCGAATCCACCTTCGTCACCTACTGCTGTGCTGAGTCCACGGTCGTGGAGCACTTTCTTGAGGCTGTGGAAAATTTCTGCACCCATACGGATGGCTTCGCTAAATGTAGGTGCGCCGATTGGACGGATCATGAACTCCTGGAACGCGATCGGTGCGTCTGAGTGCGAACCACCGTTGATGATGTTCATCATTGGCACTGGTAGAACTTTAGCATTTGGTCCACCGAGGTATCTGTATAGTGGAAGACCAGCAGATGATGCAGCGGCACGGGCAGCGGCAAGTGATACGCCGAGGATAGCATTGGCTCCGAGGTTTTTCTTGTTCTTGGTGCCGTCGAGCTCGATCATTATCTTATCGATTCTTGCCTGCTGAGAAGAACACTGCCCTAGAAGAGCTGGCTTGATCTTATCATTGACGTTTGCCACCGCTGTGAGAACTCCCTTACCGAGGTAACGAGACTTATCTTCATCGCGGAGTTCGCACGCTTCATGCTCACCGGTGGATGCTCCACTTGGCACCGCTGCTCGACCGAAGTGACCGTTAGCGAGAATTACGTCTACTTCTACTGTTGGATTACCGCGAGAATCAATGATTTCGCGTCCCTTAATATCTACTATGCTTGTATCTGACATGTTATTTTATATTTGAAATTATGCGTTATAAGCTTTGATAGCCTTCACGGTCATCGGCTTCTTGACGACATCTACTGTATCACCCACCTTTGCTCCAAGTAGAGACTGTGCCATTTCTGACAGATAAGAAATAGTGTCATTGTCTGGATCTGAGTCCCAAGCACCGAGGATAGTCATCACCTTCTTCTTACCACCAGCATCGAGCGTAACGATAGTTCCGATTTTGACCGCATCTGGCTTAATGTCTGCGAAATCCGTTCCCTTGACATTGCTAAGTGCTTTCTCGTGATCAGCTTTTCTGCGCATGAGAACTTTCTGGTTGTCCTTAGACATATGGTATTCTGCGTTCTCACGTAGATCTCCATGTGACTTAGCCACCTTGATCTCTTCACGGTTCTGTGGGATCTGGTTATCGACGATGTCTTTGTGTTCTGCCTTGCGTCTATCGATGCTTTCCCATGAGGAGATGACATCATTACTAGATTGCTCAGAGTCTGCACCATTCACAAGCTCTTGTGTTGCAGGAGCCGCCTTGATCACTCTAGCCATAAGTGACTTTCTATCTAGTTCAGGGAAAATCTGTCCTTGATGTAGTTTGCGACCAAAGTTCTTTGCCTCATTCGCATCTGCCTTAACAAGAAGATCAGGAATAAGCTCTTTATCTTCCATGAAATAAGTCTGGAGACGTGAGCTTTTACGAGGGCCATCATCCATCGCGTCTCTCTCGAGCAAGCTCAGGATAGCATTTCCTACTTCGTGGTCAAAGATAGGCTCAGCAAGCTTCTTGCGCTCGCGGCAAATCCAGAGCAACGAATCTGCTCCTAGTGTTCTGCCTGTTATGTGGGTTCTTAGGAAAACGTAAAGATAATCACTTTTCTCTTCCTCGATGAGAAGTTTAGCGATTTCAGCAAGACCTCTTGGTCCCACGATGTCGAAGATACCAAGGATTTCTTTCACCCATGTATCTCCGAATGCTATTGGATAAGCCTCGAATACTTTGCGCTGACGTGCTGCGGGAAGTGAGCCGAGCTCGTGGCCGATCTTTCCGCTTTCTGTCTGAATCAGATCACTGAGACGGAGAGCGGAGTCTTCTAAAACAAGATTATCGGAGACCTCCATCAGGTCATCTCTTCCTACGAGTAAATCTAGAGCCTGCCCTAGGTGAAGCTTTAGCCCCTTACGAACAGTTGAGTCAATGTCAGAAGCGATCTTAGCCTGTGCTTCTGGGTTATCCTTGACGTGGGAGAAATCTTTGATGATTGCTTCGAGAGCACGTGCCTTGGTCTTTAGATCCTTAGCTTCGTAGAAATCTGATACGAGCGACTCACCAGGAGTAAGGTTCTCATCACGGAGTACGAGTGGCTCAGTTCTCTTAGTAGGCACCACCGCTGCACGGCTTTCTCTGAGAGCTTTCTTAGCACCTTCCCACCATTTCTTATAATCCTCTTCTGGGATCACTGATCCGATAAGTTCACGCTCTAGTTGATCTAGCTTTAGTGATCCACCGAGGCTCTTTAATATTCTTACAACGAGCGCAACAGGGTCAGATTTCACTAATCCTCTGAGTTCATCCATGGACTCCAGTTTTTGCGCGCGGAAATGATCTTCCTCCAGCACTTCAGTCTTCTGAAGTGCAAACTTAAGACCCATTTCTTGACCTTCGTTTTGCTCAAAATCGATGACTATCTTACCTCCTTGGAGGTCCCATGTCTTCACTTTTCCGGCTCCCCAATTCTTATGAAGACAGAATTTTCCAGGTGCTAGTTGGGATAATCTTTCTCCTACTTCTTTCGAAATTCGGCCAGCTTCTGCTAATTTAGCTACGTCAGGGTGCATCCGTGTAGTCTGTTAAAAAAACAGCGAATTAGCAAGGTAATAGCTGATTTTTTTCGATCTATCAAGGAAATATTAGTCGTTTGAAAAATCAAAGCCTGTTAGATGCCTATTTCATTGGGATTAGACGTTCATTTATTCCAGTGAGAAATCTGTCTCATCTCCCATATCCTTCGGAGCTCTAACCACTCTATCCACACTGTGCTTAGTAACGATGTTACCTTTCGCAGCTCGCCCCTTGATGGCAATCTCTCCAAACTGGAATGGTCTTGCTAAATTCCGCAAGCGTAGCGCCGGCTTCAGATGTACGACTAGCAAGTTGTCCCCGCTATCTTCTTCAGAGTCATGAATCGTAAAATGCATGATGCGCGTTCCTTTAGTCCCCTTCGTGAGTTCGTATTCCTTATCTCTCGTGATGCCGCCTATTTTAAAGCGTTTAGCATAGAGCGAGCCATCTCTGCCATCTCGATAAATCATGGAGTATATTTTCTGCTCATCTTTGCGTAAAATCGAAATGTGCAATAGTCGCTTACCGACGAATAACTTCTCAGCCACTTTCATGACCTTCAGCTTTCCATCATTAGTAAAGACTACTACATCATCCAATTGCGAGCATTTCTCGAGCGCTTCTTCCTTCTTTAGCCCCCAGCCAGCAAAGCCGTTCTTACTATCGAGAAAGAGCGTTTCATTAGCCATCATTACTTGCGTTCTGTCTACTTTACTAAATTCAGCTATCTCTGTCTTACGCTCACGCCCTTTACCAAATTTCTTCTTTAAGTCCTCAAAATACTTAATCGTGAAGCGCGTCAAGTTCCGTAGATTTTTCTCCACTTCCTCAATTGCTTCTTCAAGAGACCGGATCGCCTCGTCCGCCTTGAAACTATCGAATTTAGAAATCCGCTTAATTTTAATCTCCGTCAGCCTAACAATATCTTCCTCAGTCACCTCACGGAGGAGTATTTTCTTATAAGGATCTAAACCTCTATCGATGGCCTCGATCACGGCTTCCCAAGTTTCACATTCCTCGATATCGCGGTAGATCCTATTTTCAATGAAGATCTTCTCCAGCGAACTGAAGTGCCATTTATTCTGGAGCTCCCCTAGCCTGATCTCTAGCTCTAGCTTGATCAGATCTTTAGTGAGTGAGGTATTATGCCTAAGAATATCAGTCGCGCCCATGAAGCTCGGCTTCCCCTCGGTGATGACGCAGGAGTTAGGAGAAATACTGACCTCACAGTCCGTGAATCCATACAGTGCATCACGGCTCATCTCAGGATCTGATCCCGCCGGTAAATGCACTAGAATATCTGCTATAGCCGCAGTATTATCCTCGATCCTGGTGATTTTTATTTTCCCCTTTTCATTTGCATTGACGATGTTGTCCATCAGACTGCCAGTAGTGACCCCGAAAGGAACTTCCGTGATTCGCAGCAGACGCTTACTCTCCACATCTATCTTCGCCCGCACTCGGACTTTACCTCCGCGGACTCCGTCATTGTAATTACTCGCATCCATTCGCCCACCTGTGGGGAAATCTGGCAGTAGCTCGAATGGTTGATTCCTCAATACCGCGATACAAGCATCGATGACTTCAATGAAATTGTGGGGTAAAATCTTACAAGCTAAACCAACCGCGATCCCTTCTACGCCCTGCGCTAGAAGTAATGGGAATTTCATAGGCAATGCTATTGGCTCTTTATTTCTGCCATCGTAGCTCGCTGTCCAGTTTGTGGTCTTAGGGTCAAATGTGATCGCATTTGCAAACGGGGTAAGCCGCGCCTCAATGTATCGCGGAGCAGCCGCACGGTCGCCCGTGAGCACATTCCCCCAGTTACCCTGAGTATCGATCAATAAATCTTTCTGCCCAAGCCACACCATGGCATCGCCAATACTCGCATCACCATGCGGGTGATACTTCATCGTATTCCCCACCACGTTGGCCACTTTGTTATAGCGGCCGTCATCCATTTCATTAAGAGAGTGTAAGATACGTCTCTGCACTGGCTTGAGCCCATCATTCACATGCGGCACAGCTCTTTCTAAAATCACATAACTCGCGTAATCCAGAAAATAATCTGAATACATATCCCTCAAAGTCACTACTGGCTTGTCTTCCTCACTCATAAATAATTACTTAGCTTTCATTAACTATCTGCGCTCAGCAAAAAACAGTCAAGTACAGAGTAAATGTTTTCACTGTCTTCATTTCAAGTTTGCCTAAACTCAAATTCCCCTCTAATTTAATTTTATGACTATGAAGCATTTATCCATTTCAGCACTCACTCTCTTTCTCACGTTTGCGCCGAACACATTGCTGGCTGAAGAGAATCCACTACAGGCTAAATTAGTGGTCGTCTCCGCTAACACGGGACTAGCAGAAGAAGACAAAGAATTACAAAGGCTATTCAGCAATAGCTCAAATCCAGCAATAAGACTTACTTTCATGGTTAAGGCCAAGAACATCGTTCATGTAATGCCCAAATCCGTGACAACGAAGGACTCCCAGGGCTGGAAATGCGGATCATTCCCCAGGATCTCCGAGGAAGGAGGCGCAGCATCTTTCATCATTGAGAAAAAGGGAGATTTCTTAGGCAAATCT
This sequence comes from Cryomorphaceae bacterium, assembly GCA_047624885.1. Lineage (GTDB taxonomy): Bacteria > Verrucomicrobiota > Verrucomicrobiia > Verrucomicrobiales > Akkermansiaceae > Rubritalea. The sequence goes on from JBLHQF010000031.1 coordinate 5,869, forward strand.
CATGACACCAAGATGCAAGGCACTATTGAGATCCAGACGGGAACCAAACTTATTCCTAAAACATTCTCACTGCTTACTTTTGACGAGCCATTTCGTATGGATGACTTTGTTTTCACCCTACTTGATGGTAAATTGAAAGTTGAAGGTAACCATAAGCTCATTAAAGAGATTATCGTGGAATACGATGATAACATCCTCAAAACCGTTGGATCCAGCTGGTCAAATGACTCCAGAACCTATAATTATAAAGGCATAGGTAAAGGAGCCAAAATTACTTTTTCGTATTGGGATGGAGTTGTTATCAAGAAGGTTAATTTTGCTAAGAAGTAAAAAGCGGAACCTCAAATCCTCTCATCTCACACCTAGTTCAATATGCCAGATATCGAAGTCGCCCCCACCTATGAAGTTGCTGATCATATTTTAACCGATCTATTAGCCCCCAACTATCCAGTCATCCATCTTTCTAACAGCTATGGAACTGCATCATTGGCCTTACACGGAGCACATGTGATAAGCTATACTCCTACCCATCAAAAACCAGTAATTTTCACTAGTCAGGAGGCTATCTTTAAAGAAGGCAAAGCCATTCGTGGAGGCATTCCTATCTGCTGGCCATGGTTCAACGCCCATCCTAGCTACTCGACTCTACCCTCACATGGCTACGCTAGGAACCAATTCTGGAAAGTTATAGGATCAGATCACTCAGAAGATCTTACCTCTATCACATTAGAAATAATCCATAATCAACTTAAAGTAAATGTCACAATCTCACTGGGGAAAAACCTAGGTATATCCCTGACAACAACCAATCTTTCAGAGGGTATACAGACGATCGGCGGCGCACTTCACAGCTATTTCAGCATCTCTGATATAAAAAAAATATCCATCGCTGGGCTAGAAGACACCCACTACATCGACACCCTAACAGAAACTGAAGAGCTACAAGAGCGAGAGATTTTCATCCATGAAGAAACAGATCGTATCTATGTGAACACCAGCGAGACCGTCAGCATCTATGACCCCGAGTGGAATCGGACTATCTTCATAGATAAGACTGGCAGCCAGTCCACGGTAATTTGGAACCCTTGGATTGAAAAATCTAATAGCATGGCAGACCTGGGGGATGACGAATACCGTGAATTCGTCTGCATAGAAGCAGCAAATGCGCGTGAGGATGTCTATGATCTTGCACCCGGAGAATTGCACACACTCAGCACTACGATCACTTCGGTTTAAAAGATGAGTCCGCTAGACAACCCTCCTGAATTTGAGTCCGCATTGATCCAATGGTTTCAATCCGAAGGCAAAACTTACCCTTGGCGGAAAACTACCGACCCTTGGCATATTTTAATTTCTGAGGTGATGCTGCAGCAGACGCAGGTCAGCACCGTTCTGAATAAGAATTTCTTCACTAAGTTCATAGAGAAATACCCAACACCCGCATCAATAGCAACTGCGCCCGAGCAAGAAATACTGAGCGCTTGGGAAGGCCTCGGATATTACCGTAGAGTGAGAAATCTTCAGAAAGCAGCCGTCGCTATCTGTGAACTTCATGATGGAGTATTCCCAAGAGACTATGATGAGATCCTAGCCCTTCCAGGAATTGGTAAATACACAGCTGGTGCGGTCTCATCGTTTGCTTATGATCTCCCCCAGCCCATCGTGGATGCCAATGTGGCGAGAGTTTTCTCCAGGTTATTTGACTTCCAGCAGCGCGTAGATAGCAGCGCCGGTAAGAAACAGCTCTGGCAGTGGGCCGAGAATCTCCTCTCACACAATAACCCACGAATTTATAACTCAGCTCTCATGGAACTTGGTCAGCAGACCTGCACCAATAAATCACCGCAATGTGGCGTCTGTATAGTCAGCGCGTTTTGCTCAACCAAGACCCCAGAAACCTTACCGCTAAAAAAAGCGGCTAAAAAAACCGTCCTAGTCGATGAATTTGCCGTCTTCTGTATCGATGACAACAAGCGTATTCTACTCCAGCAAGAATCATCTGAGCAACGAAGAGCAGGAATGTGGAAGCTTCCATTGCATGATTTCTCGAAGACTGAAAACTTACCTCTACTAAGTAAGTCAACATACGCCATCACCCATCACAAAGTGACTCTGCGGGTCTTTCAATGTGCTTTGGAAAACTTACCTACATCGGCATCAGCTAAACAGGTGACAGAAAAATGGCATCTGATTTCAGAACTAGTAGAAATCCCCATGCCTAGTCCGTTTAGAAAAGTGTTAGACAAATTGTTACAAGATCACTTTTAAGAATAAATAATAAGTGAAATGGTACGCCTGTAGGGAGTCGAACCCCAAACCTCCTGATCCGTAGTCAAGCGCTCTATCCAATTGAGCTACAGGCGCATAAAATGATTACTCATTTCGGCACTAACGGTAAATAATCGCTGATCAACTAACAAAAAATGGTACGCCTGTAGGGAGTCGAACCCCAAACCTCCTGATCCGTAGTCAAGCGCTCTATCCAATTGAGCTACAGGCGCATTTTTTATTCGTATAACCAGTGAATTACCTAGCTAGTGCGGGCGCGAATTAGCAATATTCCCATGGAATTGTCAAGCCGCGTCTTCATATTTTAAAATTTGATTACAAATTATCAGCAATCAGCGTACTAATACTCTTGTACTGGGCATTCCACGCATCTTTACTATAGCCACCAGAGAGTGTCATCACATAAGGAACCCCATATTTTTTACAGGCATTGACAATCATAGCATCACGTTTCTGAATACCTAAATGGGTCATCCGTCCAGAGGATAGTGGATCACCATCCAGAGCATCACAGCCAGCTACGTGGAAAACGATGTCTGGTTTGGATTTGGCGAAAACTTCATCCAGTTTACTTGCTAGTATTTTCAGGTAATCAGCATCAGTCACGCCCGCTCTTAGCTCCACATCCTCGTCCCCCACTTCTTTTGGCATAGGGTAAATCCCGCCTTCATGCATAGAAAAAGTGTAGGTGCTAGGGTCACCCTTTAGACAAACAATTGTTCCATTACCTTGGTGAATATCGGTATCGATAATGAGAGCGCGCTTGATGAGTTTCTCGTTCTGTAGCACGCGAATGGCAATCGGCACATCGGCAATAATGCAGAAACCTTCACCTACACTTGGCTTAGCGTGATGAAAGCCACCTCCTAGATTAATCGCCATTTTTGACTTCGATTTGAGTGCCTGCCGCGCCGCCTCAATCGTTCCACCAGATGCCTTACGAAATCTACTCACGATCATTTTATCGATTAAGCTGTTAGGGATTATCGAGAGCTGTGGAGCTTCCAGATAACGCGCTACATTTTTGGTTTTTTTCAAGCTCTCAATATAGTTTTCGGTATGAATGAGCAACATCTGCTCGCGCGTCACCTCAGCAGGGTCAATCACGCTGGCCTTCGTCACGTAGCCATCTTTCTTCAGTCCTTTATAAATTTTATCATACTTCGCGATATCGAATGGATGCAGCTTCTCCATACCAAACACGCTGATCTTGTATTTGGGTGAATACACAATTGGTATAGGACTAGCTTTTTGCTGACCACCTGGCGCACCACTGAGCGAACAACTCACATTAACAACCCCGAGAACGACTATTGATACCCACTGTAAAAATCCATTTTTCATCCCCGTATTATACATGGTTTCAGTACCTAACAAAATCGATCTCATCGATACTCACATTGATTCAATCGATCTAACGTCTAAACCTAGCTTTGATTTCTACAAGCGAAACTGCCCCTATGATATGAGCAATTAGCAAGTAAACAACTAATCCGAAGCTAGCAATTAAGCCAACCATAACGATACGAAGTAATCTAAATCCATCATAAATCAGGTCTCTAAATAAGTCAGCCATAAACCAAGCGGCCAAGCCCATGACCAAACTAGCGATTAACATTTTACTGAATTTGGTCCAGAACTCGCGTGTGACATGCAGTAAACCTTGCTTCTTCAGCCCCCAGCTAAGGAGTAAGATATTCACCCAGCCAGCCACGGATGTGGCTGCGGCACAACCCACATGCAAAGCACCACCAGCCCCCATGACCGACCAGGCGATAAGGCACAGCACGATGTTCACTACCGCTGAGATCATTGTGAACTTCATTGGAGTCTTGGTATCCTCGCTGGCAAAATACCCTGCCTGCATGACCCTAGCTGCTATATATGCGGGACAGCCTATTGAAAATGCCATCAATGCCTGACCGCACAACACCCCTTTTTCTAGAGTAAATTCACCCCCCCTAAACAAGGCTACCATGATGGGCTCTGCCAGCACTGCCATGCCGACCATCGCAGGAATAGCGATGAACATGGCCATCGTCATTCCGTCTTCAATGCTCTGACGAGCTTCCTCGCGAAGTCCACCTTTGAGTTTTTTAGTAAGCTCTGGTAGCAGAACAATACCAAATGCAATCCCGATAATACCCAATGGCAGTTGATTCACTCTATCAGAGTAGAAAATATAACTCATCCCACCATCTTGATGAGAGGCTACCCACTGCCCTACGATCAAGTTGAATTGTTGGACTCCGGCACTGATTAGTCCCGGTCCCATTAGCAAGCCTAGTCGCTTGATATCTGTATCTATTTTAGGAAAAGTGAGTATAAATTTAAACTCAGAGCGCATCAAAGCGATAGCCACAACCCCAAGCTGCACGACTCCACCTACAACTAAAGACCATGCTAAAACCTCAGTCTTGTCTTCAACAAATGGCATCACTCCGAGAATACCAACGAGGAAAACCACGTTCAAAATAGCATAAGCAAACGAGGGAGCAGCAAATTTTTTATGGCTATTTAAAATACCACTCACCGCAGCAACTATACAGATGAGGAATAAATAGCTAATCGTTATCTTAGAGAAATAAGTAGCCTCAAGAATTTTATCTTCACTAAATCCACTTGTCAAAAAGCGGGTAATGCCTTCCATAAAGAAATAACAGACAACACAGATCAGAGCTAAAATCATGCTAAGAAGGATGGTCACTCTTGAGCCGAAATTAGACGCAGCCTCTACACCCTCAGTCTCTAGCTTACCAGAATACAACGGAACAAAAGCAGCATTCAGTGCTCCTTCACCAAGAATTCTTCTGAATAGATTAGGAAACCTAAATGCAGCCACCCAAATATCTGACTTAGCACCAGCTCCGAGAAAATGCGCGATCAGCATCTCGCGCACTAAACCTAGAATTCTGCTTAGTAGAGTGAACCCACTCACCGTCATTAGTGACCTTAACATACTAAATAGATCTTACTTCTGGCTCGCCCTCCTCAATCGATCATTGATCGCCACTCCCAGACCAGTCTCGGCGACTGGCTCGGCCACAATGGCGTCCACCCCAGATTCATCAAGAATACGCAGCATGTGGAATAGTCTCACTGAGGCTTCACCTAGCTTGCCTTTTCCCGGACTTAGTTCTTCCACCACATCCCAGTCATGTAATTCCATGTAGCCGTCCTTGGCCTGCCCGCGGTAGCTCAGCAGCGCGTAGCTTTTACCCTCTTCTGGAACGAAGTCCCCTGGCTTATCAAAGATGTAAAGTGGAGTGCTCGGCGCGTAATGACTGTCTAGCATCCCTGGTGCTTCCACAGAATTACCGCCCTCCTGCTCCATCTTCTCTAAAAGTGCTTTCTTAGCACGCTCAGTAAGTTTCTTAGGACGAATCACTTTACCAAATTTCTGTAAATCTTCCTTCACCACTGGTCCAGCTCTCAGCAAATGCAGCTGAGGTTTCACCTCACCTACCTCCACTCTGATAATCGTGCTTTCCAAGCCCGCATTACAAGCTCCACCATCCACGATGAGTGGTATCCTACCGTCAAGCTCCTTTAATACCGCACCTGCGGATGTCGGGCTGATCCGGCCAAATCGGTTAGCGCTGGGCGCAGCGATTGGTTTCCCAAAGGCCTTGCAGATTTCTTGCATGATCGGGTCTGCACTCATCCTCACCGCTACTGTTGCTAGCCCACTCGTCACGATGTCTGGGATAATGTCTTTCTTAGGTAATACCATTGTCAGAGGTCCCGGCCAGAATTCTTGGATCAGCTTCTGGACAATCTCATTGAGCTCAGGAGAAATCTCACAATACTCATGAATCTGCTCACGTGTCGCTAAATGGATGATCAGCGGATCAAACGATGGTCTTTCCTTTGCCGCGAAAACCTTTGCAACAGCATCAGCATTCAGAGCATTAGCTCCTAGCCCATAAACTGTTTCAGTCGGCAGAGCCACCACATCACCCTCATTGAGAAGTCTTACCGCTTTCGAGATAGCCTCATTGGCCATGCCTTCTTCAGCATATATTATTTCTGTTTCCATGATCGTTACTTCTTTACTCTAAATTAGTTAGTTTGCACATCTTAAACATTTAATAAATACAACCTGATACACAGTAGCAGGCAAAAAAATAGTGTGATCAGAACTGACCACACCATTTTTGTTAAATAAATCTGTTAGGTTGATTCATTATTAAATTAACCTCCTTGCTGGATCAAAGGAAGGATAGGAGCTACCTTTTCCTTCATCTCTTTACCAGGCTTGAACTTCACTACTGCACGTGGTGGAATAGGCACATCCTTGCTAGGATCTTTAGGGTTACGCCCTATCTTGCCTTTTACTTCTCTCACTTGAAATGCACCGAAGTTGCGCATCACAACTGAATTACCCTTAGCGAGTTCTTCTGTGATTGAGTCCAGTGCACCTTGCACTACTGAGAACACTTCCTGCTGAGTAAGCCCTGTGTCGTTGCTGAGTTTGATTACTAAGTCGCGTTTTGTTATAGTTGCCATCGTTGTATGTATTTATTCTAAATTGTTAAGAGAAGAATTACTGGCGAATGGAGACCACATCTCAACACAAATGTCCCGACAAAAATGCTTCAAACCCAAAAATAAGTTCATTTCACCCCTTAATCATCTGTTTCTAGGCTCTTTTATCTGATCTTAGCTGTTTATTGCTTTCTCAGTGAGAGCACAAAATGCTAGTTTCTTAGATCAACTCAAATCAATCTCATCATGATCTCTTTGCAAAAGCCACCCACAATACAATTCGTGTTCACACTATTACTTGCTCTGATCCTGCCAAGCTCGGCACAGCTATTGTCTGGAAAATTAGGGGATCGCATCGTACCAAAAATCCATGAAAAACTAGATAATATCATTCTACCACTTGTTATTCTTCAAGATGCCACTATCGAAGATAGCTGTAATTTTATTATTAGTCGATGCATCGAAACAGATAAAGAAACAATCGCTAACAGGAAAGGCGTTTCCATCGTTAAAGTTCCTTCAGTTTCAGATAACTCTAAACTAAAAACAGTTAAGAAAAACCCTCCTTTAATCAACTACCAAGCCAGAAAAATCTCCGTCAGTAAACTTCTCACCGAGATCGCTAAGCAAAGTAAACACGACCTCTACCTCACCTCGGCTGGCGTTGTTTTCTGCCCACCAGGTAAAGCACCCTTCCCTAATGAATTAGCCAAACAAGGAGTAATTTGGGATGTTTTATATAAGCACAAGGCCGAAACTAAAAAAGTTGCCCCTAAGCTCAAACCCAAACCTGTAAATTAGCCTTCCTCTTCAAACTTCATGAGCAAATGGACATCTGGGCTAGTTATTGCCATTACCATGACATCCCAGTTCGCGTTGTAATCTATCTTTATCAAGCTAGCCTATGCGGAAGGCACCAGTGAGTTTGAAGTATTATTATTACAGATGCTGAAAGCGGCTCCGCTCTAGGTCGACATACTCATTCATTTACAGTAACAAACGATTGGTTTTGTGTTAGTTATGACCAGTGCGGCATGTGTCTCAGTGAGAAAATGACGTGGTTCATATTATCAACATTTCACTCACAATCATTTACTAATACGAAATAGTGAAAACATCTTTGCCAAATGCCCCTGAATCATTCTATATTCCAGTCTCATGGCAAAGAAGCAGGCATTAGGAAAAGGATTAGGCGCACTCATTAAGAAGCAGGGTAACAGTACGGACTTCGCTCCAGCTCACTTGTCAGCTAGCAACAAAGACAATAATAGTGGAGTAGGCACTCATGAGAATGATGTGCGCAATGTCCCCATCAAACAAGTCATCCCTTCCCCGCTCCAGCCTCGTAAACATTTTACAGAAGGAATGCTGGATGACCTGATGGACTCCATCTCTCAGCACGGTATCATTCAGCCCTTGATCGTCCGCGAGGTGGATGGCAAGTTAGAGCTGATCGCTGGTGAGCGCCGTTGGCGAGCATCTACCAATCTCGGACTCAAGGAAGTCCCCGTTATCATCCGCACCGCAAGCGATCAGGAAGTGCTGGAAATGGCACTCATTGAGAACCTCCAGCGCGAAGACTTAAATGCCATGGAAGAAGCCGCCGGCTACGTCCGCTTAGCGAAAGAGTTCACCATGAAGCAAGACGATATAGCGAACCGCGTGGGCAAGTCTAGAGCCACTGTAGCAAACTCGATGCGCCTGTTAGACCTTCATGAAGACGTGCAGACGATGGTGGCGCAAAGCAGAATTTCCGTGGGACATGCCAAGGCTATCTTAGCACTAAAGGACCCGCAGGCACAAATCATCGCGGCTGATCAAGTGATCAAAAAGAAGCTGACTGTTAGAGCCACTGAAAAACTTGCGCAGGACTTTAATAAAACCAAGACCACTAGCAAGACTACCAATCAGAGTGGTGCATCAGCAGAAGAGATAGCACTCATCCAGAAGATCCAGGAGCAACTCCAAAACGACTTTTCTACCCGCGTGAATGTGCACCACACCGCAAAGAAAGGCCGGATAGAAATCGAATACTACGGCAATAAGGATCTAAATAGGATCCTAGATCTGTTAGGTGTGACCCTTAAAGACTTTTAAGTTATGAAGTCATCCCTGTCCCCTCTCATCCTCTGCAGTCTGCTGTGTTTGTTCTCATTCTCGTGTCAGAAAAAATCTACTCTGCCACCTGAAGCCACCGGTAAGGGAACTGATAGCTCTAACATTGAGATATTAAACGATGTCGATAAACAGGTCATTAGCCCCTACGAGAATTGGAAATTCGGGAGTAAAGCTTACCTCCATACTAAGAACATTTTAGACATCGGACCACGTCCTATCGAGTCGGAAGGACACAAGAAAGTTCAGGGATACATCACCACGCATCTTGAGAAATTTGGCTGGACTGTATCACGTCAAAGCTTGCAGGCGATGACACCCTACGGCGAGCGTAGCTTTGTGAATCTCATCGCACGCCGAAAAGACGCGGTGAATTCTCCAAACATCGTGCTCGCAGCGCACTATGAATCTAAAATACTGGATGGCTTTCTTGGAGCCGATGATGCGGCAAGCTGCGTCGGTGCTCTATTAGAGATTGCAGAGCATTTACCTAGCCATGAGAATGCGATCACTCAGCAGGTGGAGCTAGTATTTTTCGATGGTGAGGAAGCACTCACTCCGAGCATGGAGTATATGAAGGATGGTCTCTACGGTAGTATCTACTATTCTAAATACATGCGTAATGATGTTGCTGGAGATAAAAAAACTTACCTTCACATTCCGAAGTTCGGCATACTACTAGACATGATTGGCCATCGTAATCTTTCCATCAAGATCCCAAGTGACACCCCTAAAAAGCTACTTAGAAGCTACAATGCTATTATCAGAAAGCATCAACTCGCAGAGCGCTTTGGAATACTAAATGATCCTATCCTAGATGACCACGTCCCCATGAACATGATTGCAGATCTACCCACAATTGATCTCATTGGTGACTTTGGCTCTAAATCCTGGTGGCATACAAACAGGGACAACTTTGATAACATTTCAGAAAATAGTCTCAACGTAAGCATTCAGGTAGCACTTGAAATCATCAAGCACCAGCTAGCGGAAGACGACGATTAAAGTAAGTTACTTACCAAGAACTACTACATAAGGAATCTCGTCTGAGCTCCTCTGACAGATTGGTTAAATCACTACGTAAAAACCCCAAGGCCAATCATTCGAATAAATTCTCAGATAAATCTTTGTTTTTGCTTCGCTCAATACTTCAAGAACACACTCTTCAATCTATCAATCACTCTATCAGCATTTGCTTCGCGAAAAAGCAGATGCTTCATTTTTTCGGCTAACATCAATTTTAAAACATGAAATCACTCACATCCACTCTAGCTTGCATAGTATTTCTCACTTCAGCCACCGGGCTTCTAGCTGACACTCCTATGCTCGTGCCTATAACACCTGCGCTTTCGCCAGATGGCTCTATATTAGTATTCTCATGGGAAAACGATCTCTGGAAAGTCTCCTCTGATCCCAAAAGTAGCGCCCCAGCTGAGCGCCTCACCATCCACCCTGCTAGAGAATACAATCCGATTTTTTCACCAGATGGAACAACTATTTACTACAACTCTAACAAGGAAGGCACTTCACAAGTATTCTCCATGCCACTTGATGATTCTTCAGCCTCTAAACAGATTAGCTTCCACTCAGCTAACAACATACTAGATGATCTGTCCGGCGATGACGACGACAACTTGACCATCACCTACCGCAGTGCTCGTGACGTAGCAGGGCGAACCCCATACCGAGTTTACCAATCACCCGTCAGTGCTGATAAACCAGAGAAAATGCTATTCGATGCTTATGCCCTAAATGCAAAAATATCTCCTGACGGGACAAAAGTTCTCATCACACGCGAG
>JBLHQF010000032.1:0-16136 GCA_047624885.1 Cryomorphaceae bacterium
TTCTTCTGCTCTACGGCAATGGCCGGAGGGATGTTATCGATTCGGTCAACGACCGGCTTATCCATGCGGTCTAAAAACTGACGGACGTAGGGTGAGAAGGTCTCTACATAACGGCGCTGCCCTTCAGCATATAAGGTATGAAAAGCGAGGGAGGATTTACCAGAGCCAGAAGGCCCAGTGATGACCGTGAGTTTACCGTGCGGGATCTCTAGGGAGATGTTTTTTAGGTTGTGCTGGTTTGCCCCGCTGATTTTTATCGCGTTATCAGAGGACGATGATCGTTTATTCGTGATCTTCGCCGCCTTTTTAGAAGTCGCTTTCTTTGCAACTTTTTTGATGGGAGTTTTGGTGAGGGTTTGAGCAGTTTTTTTTGCGGTAGATTTTTTTGCGGTAGTTTTCTTGGCTACTTTTTTAGCTATTTTCTTTTTTGGCACGTTGGTTATCTAAACCTTTAGTGGGTGTTTTGCAATTGGACTTTTAGAATATCGTGCATGAATCCAAAAAGCACAAAGCCAGTAGATGTGATCTACTGGATTTAAAGTGTTACTTGCTATGCTTTAAGAGTTATTTGACGTACCCTCGGCTTCTGGCGCTTTGGTATTTAACGATACCATCTACGATTCCTTCCGCCATTTTCTGTCTGTATGAGCCCTTCATGCAGCGCTTTCTTTCGGAATAATTGCTAACGAAGCCACATTCAACAAGAACCGATGGGTTCGTCGCTCTTCTGAGAACTGCGTATCTAGCGTATTTTACTCCTCTATTGTGTGCGCCATATCTTCTGAGCATGCCTGACTGAATGTAACTAGCTAGTGGCTTGGAGCGGCTAGTGTAGTAGAAAGTTTCTAGCCCAACGATCGATTTATTATAGGTGTAGTTATAGTGGATCGATACGAAGATGGAGTTGCTGTAGCGATTGGCTATTTCGGCTCTTTTAGATAGTGAGATGAAGATATCGCTTTTGCGAGTGAGCCTGGTGCTGTAGCCTTTCTTGCGCAGGAGGTAATCTACTCTTAGTGAGGTATCTAGGGCGAGGTGCTTTTCATAGACGCGGCCATAGCTGCCTCCATTGTCTTTTCCACCATGACCTGGGTCAATGATGACTGTTCTGAATTTCCCCGCTTGAGAAATCGCAGAAGTTGCCAAAATGGAAAGTAGGCAAATAATTATTTTCTGAAATTTGTTCATGTGTGTGTTGAGATTATGTTAGTTGTTAGGGGAGATGAATTTATCGATTTAAGGTTTACTTTTAAGTATTCTCAATGTTTTTGTCAAACTTATATTTTAAAAAACTTTAAATTTTTTAAATATTGATAAATAACGTTTTTATAATACTTAACTCATTTATTTTAAGTTGTTTAATTCTTATAATAAAGAAGCCGATAACATTCTAAGCATGATTAATAATATAAATTAAGGCTAAAGTTTTATAGTAGAATAGCCGAAAATCAACTATTTTTGCGCCCTTTTATACTGTAAAATGTGCCGTGTTTTATTAGAGATGCACTGTACCGACCATTATCGCACTATAAAATCTGGCAATCAATCGAAAATAGCTTACAGATAGTGGTGGAGAATGAGTGAGAGGTTAAAAGAATTTGAACAATGGGGCGAGGACGTGATCTTTGGCAGAGCTAAGGGGTTACGCGCTAGCCTAATGCGTGTATTTTTACGCGGTTTGTCTTGGATATTTAGGGGGCTGGTTTCTTTACGTTTAAATTTATTCAAACGAGGATGGAAGAAGCAGGCTCACCTCGGGACGATGGTGATCAGTATAGGAAATATCACGGTGGGAGGCACTGGGAAAACACCTGTGGTAGAGTTGTTTGCGAGAACGCTGCGCGACAAGGGGAGAAAAGTTTCTATTTTAAGCAGAGGGTATAAAAGTAAACCTCTGGATAAACCCCAGGAATGGCCTAAAAAAAACTCTGCCGAACTGATCAATGATATAGACATGCCCAAGGTGGTGAGTAGCGGAAATGGGGTAGAACTAGAGGTGCAATTTGCGGGTGACGAACCCTATATGCTGGCGAAGAATCTAGATAACGTCTCTGTGGTGGTGGATAAAGATAGAGTGAAGGGTGGGAAATTTGCTATTCAAGAACTGGAGGCAGACATTTTATTATTAGATGATGGGATGCAGTTTTTAAAGATCGCTCACAGTATAGACATTGTTCTGGTCGATTCTAATAGCCCGTTCGGCACGGGCGCGATGATGCCAAGAGGGACGCTGAGAGAGCCTCCGAGAAATCTGTGCCGAGCGGATTATATTTTCATCACAAAGTGCAGGCAGGCGCATAACGAGGAGCTGATAAAGAAGATTAGGAAGCACAATAAGGTGGCGGAGATCATTGAGTGTACGCATGGTCCAGTGCATTTAGAAAACGTGTTCACAGGGGAGATCAAGCCGCTGAGTTTTCTTAAAGGTAAATACATCGCAGCGATTAGCGGAATTGCTGTTCCGGAGAGTTTCGAGGAGAAGCTCACTGACTTGGGAGCAAATGTGCTATTTCACCGGACTTTTTCTGATCATTATTCGTTTTCCCAGGATGATGTTGATCGGTTTATGACGCGCTGCATGAGGCGAGATGCGGATATCATTGTGACAACGGAGAAGGATGCTGTTAGATTTCCAAAGCCTACCGAACTAGACGTTGAGGTATACTTTCTGCGAATAGAAGTAGACATCCTGAGTGGAGCTGAGGTGTGGGAAAAAATCGTGTCTCGCACCTGTGGTGAACGACCACCGATAGACCCCTTATTAATCTACGAAAGACAGCGTAAATTCACTTAGCTTTCGCCAGAGTTTAATTCTCTAATAGACAGCCTTTACCTGAAGTGATTCTCAAAATCATCAGCATCATCACCAATACTTCTAGCTTCATCATTGATCGATCTAACAGCATTGACTTGGCCTGTTTTTTCCATTGCTTTCTGTAGTTTCTGAAGTTGCCTGATGTAGCCGTTCCTTAGCTGCACTAGCTGAGTGTTGTGGTCTAGATCTATTCTGGCTTGTTTTTCTATTGCGTAATTGATATATTCTCTAGATTTTGCTGAGGGTCCTACACCGGCAAGTGATACCGGCAAACGTGACTTATCTTTTACCATACTGATGATTGGATTTAACGTTTGCGCCTCTACTGCACTCTGATTTCTAGCTAGAGTCCGCAGGTAAGTTTCCAGGTCGCTCCAAAGTTTTTTCACGTTATATGCGTGTTTTTTTTCAGTGGCCGCATGCTGTTCTGTTACTAGTGATCTAGCTTTCTTTTTGAGCGCTCCTAGCCCACCATTGAGATTTGGTGCTCCGTCATTTAAACTAGCTACCTTCACTTTGGATTTATCTTTGCTCCACTCAATGATGAAGCCATCAGCTATTGTCCTGGAGGATACGTCCTTGATGACGAGATCTTGTGCTGCGGAGATCACCACGCGATTTTCACTCTGAGGATGGGATTGCGCCCACTTGAGATTCAGCCATTTTTCACCAGTCTGCCAGCCCCAGATGTTGTTCTTTTTTTCGGCCGCAGTCCAAAGGGTATCGCCTGGTTTGCAGTATTGCGCGATCATGCCTTGGACTTGATATTTCTCCTCGTCACTTGAAATGGCGATGAGATGACCAGCAGAAGCGATGGCTAGCTCACTGGCTTCAGCAAATGTCACTGGACTATTGATAATGCAGTAATTTCTGGCACCTACGGTTATCGTGCCCGGTGGATATTTTGGATTAATATCGCTAAGGGTGTCACTGGTTCTGAGTAGACGGTATTGGAGGTCTGCTGGATTGTTCCCATCGGCTCTCCACTCGATGAAGAAATTCAGCCTCTTACCCCCGTTGGTTTTGCCGACTGACCCATATTTGGAAAGTTTCGCAAATTCTCTGTTATAGGTAGGCTTCAATTTGAGGGTATCTGTCCAAGGTGTGTCATCTACCCAACTCCAGCCTTTGTCGCCGCTGCATCCTGCGCCCAGCCATACGTCTTCGGCATCTGCTGGTATTTTTGTCATAAATACAGTGAGGTCTGATTTAGAGGTGCACACTGCGATATATCCGCCATGCTCTCTGGCCCAGGCGTCTGCCTCATCCCATGTCATTTGCTCATCGACAAACATGATGATCCTTGAGCCCTGATCTCGCATGAAAATAGTCTCTGGCATCATTGCCATAGGTCTCTCGCCGTTACCGAGGAGTTCCTTCACCCTAGAAAGCTGTTCCACTGGAGTGAGCTTGACTACTTCTCGTGGTAGCCTGTTAGGGCCGGTATATTTAGGATTAGTAGACTTACGATCGGCGGCTCTTGCTTCTGCATCGCGACGACGTTCCGCTTCGATGGCCGCTTGACGGTCATCTTTGTGTTTCCGTATTTCAGCCTCTCTAGCATCAATGACTTCTTGCGTCTCAGCTACCTCTTTCTCCCTGTCTTTCTTCATTTCCAGGACGATAAAAATAGCAACTAATAACAGAAGCATGATCATCGTGTTCCGCATCATTTTGGAATTAGCAGGAATGCTATGTGTCATCGCTACTGGAGCCGCGACTTCTCTTTTAGTAGAATCTGATCCATTGCTGTCTGCAGTTGCTATTTTGATACTCGCAAGTTTTGATTTTTTTGCTCCTGCAACGAGTAATTTATTCACTGCAGAAGGATTCTTTATCACATCGTTGATCTCATCCGCAAAGTCCTGCGCAGAACGGTAGCGCATATCAATATTGGGGTGGATCGCTTTTTTAATAATTTTATCAAATTTAGCATCAGCGTCAACAAACTCAGTCACTAAGACATAGTCATCTTCCGGCATCCGACCGGCAAGTAGCTCGTAAAACATTACGCCTACAGCAAAGATATCTGTCCTGTTATCAACCTTATCTGGCGCATTCAACACCTCTGGTGCAGAGTACCCTGGAGTACCGTAGATCACTCCGGACTCAGTCACCCCATTGACCCTAGCTAGGCCGAAATCCCCAATCTTAGGAGCCGCACTCTTGTTGGAAGAACTCTTGCCTAGCAAAATGTTCGCTGGCTTGATGTCTCTGTGCAGAATACCCGCGTCGTGCGCGTGGGCTAGCCCAGAACAAACTGCACTAATAATATCAACTGCGGTCTCCTGATTAATCGCTTTTCCATGGGCTGAATGGTGCAATGATTTCCCCTTCACGAACTCCATGATGATGTAGAGCATCCCATCGATATCTCCGAAATCATAAATACCAATGAGGTTAGGGTGATTGAGTTTTGCCATCAGCTTAGCCTCAGACTGAAATGATTTTATAAACTCCTCGTCCTCACTAAATTCTCGCGGCAACACCTTTACCGCCACCGGCCTGTCGAGCGAGGTCTGCCGCGCCAAGTAGACAGCACCCATTCCGCCTTGAGCGATAAAAGACTCGAAGTGATAACCGCCTAAAAGATTATCTAGTTCTTCTAACGGTGGAGCTACGAAACTGGTTAATTCTTGGTGATCTTCTGACATACTAAAAAAAGTAGGGGGCTAATTTATTGTTAATTACGGCGCAGTGGTATCATCCTTGCTACTACATTGCAATTCTACTTTGCACAGAATAGGCTTTTGGTGACATCTTTTTTATATTTAACTGACTGTATCATGAACGAAGCAGAAATTTTTAAACAAATAGGGGTTCCAGGCATAACAGACATGTGTGCTGCATTTTATAAAAAAGTCCCCACCGATGATATTCTCGGACCAATGTATCCGAAGGATGACCTCGGCGGCGCAGAGGAGCGTCTGCGGGATTTCTTACTGTTCCGAATAGGATCAGATAACACCTATCTAGAAAAGCGTGGACATCCCAAACTGCGGATGAGGCATGCACCTTTCGAGATCAACTTCCGCGCCAGAGACCGCTGGGTGAAGCTCATGGATGAGGCGATGGATGAAGCAGGAATCCCAAGCGATACCGCTGCCGCGCTCCACACGTTTTTCTTCCAAGTCGCGGACTTCCTGAGAAATGTACGCGAAGAAGAAGGTCGGTTTAAGATTTAAACCCTGTATTACTGAGTGTTTTCTGAGTTTTGCCAGTTTACCCAGTCGCGGGCATGGAGGAAATCTGTGTACAGTTTCGCCTCCTCACTCCCCTGCTCAGGCTCGTAGCCGTAGACCCAGCGGACGAGTGGCGGTAGGCTCATGAGGATGGATTCTGTGCGCCCACCAGACTGGAGGCCAAACAGCGTGCCGCGATCAAATACCAAGTTAAACTCCACATACCTACCTCGGCGGTAAAGCTGAAATCCCCTCTCACGCTCGCCATAGTTTTCATCACTACGCTTCTCCACAATGGGCGCATACGCAGGCACAAAACTATCTCCCACTGCACGCAAAAACCGGAAACTTTCCTCAAATCCCAGCTCATTCAGATCATCAAAGAACAACCCACCCACCCCCCTCGGCTCATCTCTGTGCTTGAGGTAAAAGTATTCGTCACACCACTTTTTGTACTTGTTGTATAAGTCACCAGAGAACCCTTCGCACGCATTCTTCGCTACCTGATGCCATTGCTGGCAGTCCTCCTCATAGCCATAATAAGGCGTCAGATCATAGCCGCCACCAAACCACCAGATAGGCTCCTCGCCATCCTTCTTTGCTACGAAAAACCGCACGTTCATATGCGACGTTGGCACGCGAGGGTTCAGCGGGTGCATCACCAGTGACACACCCATCGCCTCGTAGCTCCGTCCAGCCAGCCCAGGCCTGTGTGCCGTAGCGCTGCCAGGCATGCTTGCTCCCATCACATGGGAGAAATTCACCCCGCCTTTCTCAAACACCCCACCATCTGTAAGAACCCGTGAGCGACCACCGCCGCCCTCCTCACGCACCCAGCTCTCCTCTTGAAATTCTGACTTACCATCGAGCCGCGCTAGGTCCATACAAATCTTATCCTGTAACCCCTGAAGGTAAGTTTTTACTGCCTCTATATCTATCATTTTCTTCTATTTGTTAAGGTAAATCCATTCGATAATAACTCCTTCACAGTCATCACCTCATCAGTGCCATTTGAAACCACCACTGCATCTGGTTCCAGCTCATCGGTCATGGGTTTACTATTCCAAACTAGAAAATAATTACCAGCATTTCTCACCACTCACCACAAATCCGCGCTATTTTCCTTCCCCACTCGGCCCATTCCTCATTATAGTAAGTTATCAAAACACGGATTAAATGAACGAAATACGCCCATCGCGACGTTCTATAATTAATCATAGAGTCACTCAAACAGGATCAACACGATGCACAACTACTCAATAAAGAACACCTCACTCGGTCTCCGTAGCACCCTCAGACTATTCATCTCTCTGAGCTGTGGGGTGACTCTAGCCTGCACCGCCACTGCTCAGCCGACAGTTAACGCAACCGCTAATGCTAAACCCGAGCGCCCGTACTTTAACGATAAAAAAGTCCCCGACGCCAGTGACCTAATCGCTATTCAGGAGCTCCTTCAGAAAAGCAAGGACAAGGCCAGAGCCGCCACCGTAGGCATCAAGAAAGGCTCATCATCTGGTAGCGGGGTCATCATCTCCAAGGACGGCCTCATCCTCACCGCCGCCCACGTCAGCGCAGGTGTGAATCAGGAACTCACCGTCATCATGGAAGATGGTAAAAAATACAAAGCCCGCAGCCTAGGCCTCAATTCCGATAACGATGCCGCCATGATCCAGATCATCGAGAAAGGCACATTCCCCTTCGTAAACATCGAACCAGAAAAAGAGCGAAACAACGCCAGCACCAAGCTCGGAGACTGGGTCTTCGCACTCGGCCACTCAGGCGGATTTGATAAAGCAAGAGGCAGCGGCCTCAGACTCGGCAGACTAGTCAGAACAGCAGAAAACACCGTCCAGTCTGATTGCACTCTCATCGGTGGTGACTCAGGTGGACCACTATTTGATATGAATGGCATGCTCATCGGCATCCACAGCCGCGTAGGAGCAGCCACTGAAATGAACATGCACGTTCCCATGCACGTCTTCCACACCCACTGGGACACCATGAAAAAGGGAGATTTTATCGGTCAAGGACCCTTCGCAAAGAAGCCAGTTAAGGGCGGCGCATTCATCGGTATCGCAGTAGAAAAAGTAGCGGATGGACTGAAAATCACCGATGTCGATGAAGACTCTTCCGCAGGGAAATCTGACGTGAAAATAGGCGATATCCTCACTATGGCAGACGGTAAAGCCATCATTGAAAAAGACGAACTCATCGCACTCATGAAGGACAAGGCAGAAGGAGAAGACATCACTCTCACATTCCTCAGAAAAGGCAAAAAAATAGAGCTAGAACTCAAGCTCGGCGCCAGATAACCAGACGATAGAAATTTTAATATGAACACTCAAATACTCAGCCTCAAAGGCATCAAAAGCAGCGGACTTGCAATGGGCTCCCTCTGCCTAGGCCTTGTCTCATGCAGCCAGATCCCCGGCTTCGGTCAGTCCTCACTCCCCGGTGACAAACGCATGAACGGCAAGGGAGTAGAAGCCGCCTTCGAAGCACAGAGAATGGTCCTGCAGCAGAACAGTGCCGCCATTTATTTAGGCACAAGACCCATCGGCTACGGAGTCATCATGAGCACAGATGGCTACATCCTCACCAAGCGCAGTGAGCTATTTCAGTTTGATGCCAAGACCAAGAAAAGCACCCTCAAGCAAGGCCTCAAAGTCATCATTGACAAAGAGAGATACAGCAAGGTCACCCTGCTAGCCTCAGATATAGAATGGGATCTCGCCATCTTAAAAATAGAGGCCAAAAACCTTAGCCCTGCTCAGTGGGAAGAACCTATAGAGATAGAACAAGGCACCTGGGTAGTCACCAATGGCTCCACCAGTAAATCCAGACGCAGATTAAACATCGGCATCATCAGCGCCAACGCACGCGAAATCAAAGGCGATATCCCAGTCCTACTCGGAGTAACCCTAAAAGAAAAAGATGATGAAAGTGGAATAGAAATCATGAAAGTTGCCAAAGACTCAGGAGCCGAAACCGCAGGCGTCATCATCGGCGATATCTTCAAGGTATTTGACGGTGTGGACGTCACCAAGCGCGAGCAGATCCTAGACATTATCCGTGAAAAGCAGCCGGGCGACTTCGTGGAAGTAGAATTCCTGCGCGACGGCAAAATGCTCAAGCTAAAGATGGAACTCAGACCTCGCAAGGAAGTCCAGGGTGGTGGTAAAAGACCAAAAAGTCGCAGTGACCAGATGAGTGGTGACTACTCTGAGCGCCGTAACAGTTTCCCCATGGTACTCCAGCATGACATCGATCAGAACTCACGCCAAATGGGCGGCCCACTAATCAACCTAGCCGGCAAAGCCATAGGCATCAACATCGCCAGAGCAAACCGCGCCGAAAGCTTCGCCATCCCCGCCAAAGAAGCCCAGCAAGTCTACAAAGAAATGCTCAACACCATCCCGCAGTAATCTTTCTATTCGACCAGCAGGGTGGGTTTACCAAACACCCCACAGAGGACTGCTGCTGGAACTCCAGTGTCTTGTTATCTGAATTAGAGAAAAACAACCAATACTGGTCGCTTTTTGATGGATGAGTGATGAACAATTTCATACACGTACCCATGCACAAGCTTTACGCCATCTTATCCACTGCTCTCTTTTTTTCATCCACGCAGCTAAAATCGGAGCCGACAAAGGCTGAGCCCATGAATGTGGTATTCATTCTTGCGGATGACCTCGGATGGGCAGATACCTCGCTCTTCGGGAAAACCGAACTCTACGAGACCCCCAACCTCGAACGCCTCGCGAAACGCGGCATGCTATTCTCCCGCTCCTACGCCTCTCCTCTTTGCTCCCCCACCCGCGCAGCCATTCTAACAGGCCAGACCAATCTCCGAAATGGCTCCACCACACCTGCACACCATCTGGGCGTGGAACGCCTGAAGCCTGTCCTGCGGAAGAATGCTCCGCTTCACGAGAAAGCAATTATTCCAGAGTCCGTAACACGACTAGACACCGCATACCCCACACTTGTTACAAGATTCAAAAAAGCTGGATACGCCACAGCCCACTTTGGCAAATGGCACCTCGGACCAGAGCCTTACAGCCCGCTCGAGCACGGGTTTGATGTAGACATTCCTCATTTCAACGGCCCAGGGCCAGGTGGCGGCTTCATCGCACCATGGTCTTATAAAAACCTCAAACCTAACAAGCCCGGGGAACACATCGAAGACCGCATGGCAGAAGAAGCCGTGAAGTGGATGAAGTCTGTAAAAAACAAACCCTTCTTTCTCAACTACTGGATGTTCTCGGTCCACGCTCCCTTCGATGCCAAGGAAGGACTCATTAAAAAATACCGTGGTAAAATAGATCCGAAAGATCCTCAACATTCGCCAACCTACGCCGCCATGGTGGAGTCAACGGATGATGCCGTAGGCACCCTAATGGACGCAATCGATGAATTAGGTCTGACAAGTAAAACTGTCTTCATCTTCACCTCTGACAATGGTGGAAATATGTACAATGGTATTAAAGAAACCGATAAAAACGCCAAACCATTCATCGTAGAACCCACCAGTAATCGACCCCTCCGTGGTGGTAAAGCAACGATATATGAGGGTGGTATACGCGTTCCAACAGTCATCGCCTGGCCCAGTCTCACTAAGAAAGCTAGCCACAGTGAAGAGATCATCCAGTGTATTGATTTCTACCCTACCTTGGTAAAAGGCCTCGGAGTCTCGATGCCTAAAGGCCACATCGTCGATGGTATTGATATCACCCCGGCACTCAAAGGCGGCAAGCTCGACCGTGCCGGGATCATCACCTACTTCCCACACAGCCCACCCATACCGGACTGGTTACCACCATCCATCAGTGTTCACTCTGGAGACTGGAAGCTCATCCGCCTTTTCCATCAGGGCGAGAAAGGAGCCCATGCTTATCGGCTCTACAACCTCAGAGAAGACATCGGAGAATCCAAAGACCTTACGAAGCAGAATCCTGAAAAAGTCAAATCACTCGATAAAATCATCCAAGATCATATCGATGACACCAAAGGCATCGTCCCCGTACCGAATCCGAGGTTTGACCCTGCAGAGTACAAGCCAGAGAGCATCGGTATCCAGCCTAAAGGCCTAAAGGTCGCTGGAAATCCTAAGCCAAAGGCGAAAAGAAAGCCCAAGAAAAAAGAACAGAAAAAACCATGAAAGTTCGGTCACTCCACCTAGGCTAAGCAGACAATAAAAGGGAGCGGGTCATTCCCCCTGCGGGACCAGCCCTACTGTCTCTCCATCCACAAATTATGCGTGAGGATCCACCTAACGAACATCTGCAATTTACCACTCTGCTCGCGCCGCCTTAAGCAGAACTTGGAATTTCTTACTCTCCAAGAGCGAGTCAGCGATCTGGCGTGCCAGAAGCCGACCCGCCTCAGTGTCACTAGGATAATGCAGTCCGCCAATCTCACGATTTCGCGCAATACGAAGTGCATCTTTACGATAAGTCTCAGCATTCGCGGGATCTAACTCTTGCAAAATATAAGCAAGAGTGAAAGCTCCCGTAGCGTGGCCACTGGGATAGGCGGGATGGCCGGGTATTTTAACTACAGTGCCCAGCTTGACTCCGTATTTCTCCGCGATAACTGATGGTCTTACGCGGTTAAATCGTTGTTTAAAAACAAAAACAACCACCCCAAGCTCTTGGTAGGTTGCGAGAATCAGTTTACTGGTGTGCTGAAAATTTTCACCCTTAGTCAGTTCCTCGTAGGTATACTTACCCCACTTGAAGCGCTTGGTTAACACCTCGCCTTGAATCGCCTTTTGGTATTTCGCGCGCTGTGTAATGAGTCCCTTTAAATACTCCAACTCCCCTCTCGTCCGGTCCGATGAATTAGCGGGTGGCACAGGCAAGACAAATCTTTTTTTCCAATCCTTAACCAGATAACGTGTCTCCTTCTTGGTATACGCCAGATATTTTCCATCCCATTTCTGTGTGCCATGGGAACCTGAAAACGTCCACTCATCCTTCGCCCTATCTTTTCCAGCCCCAGACGACTGGGCTAAGTGCTCACTCTCTCCCGATTTAGCAAAAGGTTTCGCAACAGAACCGCTCACTCCAAAGAATGTGATGGCCACAACTGATAACATTGTTAAACTTCTCATGGTTGGATCATCTTGGAATATACATTCCAATCTAACAAGTTGATTATCATTTAGTGTGGCGCTTAATTCCCACATCTTACTCGATATCGAGTATTGTAATACCAAACTTTTATGACATGGTATCAGAATGGCTCAGCCCCGTAGATTTCATTCCCTTGTTGTTCCCCTTATTCTTGTCGCATCAGTTGCTGTGGCATTATGCGTTTTTCTAAATGCAAATCCA
The DNA here is from genome assembly GCA_047624885.1 of Cryomorphaceae bacterium. GTDB lineage: Bacteria > Verrucomicrobiota > Verrucomicrobiia > Verrucomicrobiales > Akkermansiaceae > Rubritalea. The sequence continues at coordinate 12,336 of JBLHQF010000032.1, forward strand.
GCGCTAGCTCAATCTGATGAGAAAGTTACCAAAGCGAAGCCAGAAATTCCTTTTTCACCGGTAGCCTTCAAATACACAAAACGTGAGCCAAGCCGTGATGGCACAGGTAAGATCTATATGGATCGTGAAATATCCCTAGTGATGGGTCACACTGGTATCCGTTGGCTAGAGCGAGGCACTCGCGAACGGGAAGAAAACCCAACACGTGCAGTGCAGGGGCTACAACTCGCTCCTAATGCGGTGGTGGCCGATATCGGATCAGGCTCAGGATACTACACCTTCCGCATCGCCCCGTTAGTACCTAAAGGCACCGTCATCGGGGTCGATATCCAGCCGGAAATGGTCAGCTTCCTCAGCAAGAAAAGTAAGCAGCTAGGAGTCAAAAATGTGAAATCACACCTCGGAAAAATCGATTCTATCGAACTGAATGCTGAATCCATCGACGCGGTGATACTAGTCGATGCCTATCATGAATTCTCCCACCCAAACGAGATGATGCAGTCGGTTTTTCACGCGCTCCGTCCTAAAGGTAGAGTTTACCTGTTAGAGTATCGAGCAGAGGATCCTAAAGTGCCAATCAAGCCACTCCATAAAATGACGGAAGCACAGTCCATTAAGGAAATGAAGGCGGTAGGTCTCAAACACGTCCGCACCGATAAGTTCCTCCCCTGGCAGCATTTCATGATCTTTGAAAAGCCGTTGGTTAGTGTCAAGTAGCACGCAGTTCCCTCAGGGTAACAAGCTAGGGAGGTTTTCTTAGGTTGATGCCTGTGGCGCTATACAGAATTAACAAAATTTAGCAGAATTCGGTCAATTCATATGAGTGATTTTCTATCTTGATTAAGAAATTGTAATTTCTGTAACCCACACAGCCAAATTCCATGGAATTTGATTCTGTTAATCTTAAAAAAATTGTCAATTCTGTCAAAAATCCGCTAGCTTGATCACCCTACGTGCGTGGCACTTAGTTTCAGCTCTGGCTACTTTTTCCACAGCCAGCGCAGAGCATCAGGTAACAGGCGGCCACCATCCTTGCCACTGTGGCCACCGGCAGTAGCCGCCCATTGGTGATCGTATTTCTGGAAGGCGAGGGCGCGTTGCATCTGCTGATTTGATAACCACCAGTTGCCGTGGGCGTTATCGAGGTCCTTTTCCCCATCTTGTAAGTAGATGCGGAGTGGGCGGATTTTTTCTTTGCGGATAAGCGCTGGGTAAACGTGGCCACCACGGATGTTGGTGAAGGAACCAACGTGGCTCATTACCTTTTGGAACAGATCGGGTCGTTCCCAAGCGGCGGTGAATGCACAGATTCCACCTGAGCTCAAGCCGCAGATGGCTCGTTGCTCTGGGTTGTTAGTGAGTTTGTATTTTTGGGCGACCGCGGGGAGAATTTCTTTTTCGAGGAACTCGGCGTATTTTTTACCGAGGCTGTCGTATTCAACACTACGATTACTTTTATTTTTATGCGTGCCCCAGCTCTGGCGGCCTTCGATTTTTTCTACGTGGAGGCCTGGATTGATAAAGATACCGATGGTGATGGGCATTGCTTTTTTTGCGATCAGGTTATCGAATACAATCGATGTCCGGAATTGGCCTTTTTCTTCAACGTAGGCGTGGCCGTCTTGAAACACCATCACGGCTGCAGGTGACTTGCCATCATATTGAGCCGGTACGTAGAGGTAATACTGTCTTATAGTGCCGGGGTAGATCTCACTGCGTATCTCGTGCCGCGTTACCTTGCCTTGCGGGACTCCTTTCTGGCGTATTGAGTCAGCCAGCCAAGGTAGATCTTGGGCGCAGACAGATAAAACAGAACATGAGAAAGACGTGAGAGCGAGGGCAGAGGATAAATTCATCGGTTTAGTAATACGTTCAGAGTCACATGATTGTTTCCTACTGATGCAGAAAAGTGAACATTTGAGCACTACCACCATCCGCACCATCTATACTAGGTGCGTGGCAGCTAGTTTGTTCGTCCCTCAAGGTTCACTATTTCTATTCAGCTGGTATGAATTCAGGCTTCGTAACTCCTTCATCAACAGTCACAGGCAACAATCCCAAGACTACCTCAAGTGGATCCACAATGGGGATTGCTAGCCTGATGATACCTTCTTTTTCCTTTGTCATAAATTGCAGCGACTCAGCAGCAGTGATCATTGGCTTCATCGATTTCGGCATCTCTGCCTTAAGGTCTTTCAGTTCGTTGTCCTTAAAGTTTGTGTACATTTTCTCCAACATCGCCATCGTCTCCTTCACTAGCTTAGCATCTTTTCCTTCACCGATGATTGTGCCATTGATAACTTTACCTTTCAGCTCTGTCTCCAGTCTGAACGTCGCGAATTCTTTGATGAATGGAGTATTGACCATTTCGCCAGTGACTAGCCCAGCTGCACATAGGTTGCCTTTTGTATTGGTCTTCTCGATCAGCTTTTGCAGATTCTCTGAGAATGTGATCGTTTGGTTTTTAGTATCGATCGCCGTTTGCACTTCGCTTAGTGGCAATACTTCTACGCCCGGTCCTGCGATGAAGCTGATAGTGTGATTATCCTGAAAGGCAAATGCCACGGTATCTTCAGGCAGGAAGTAAGCCGCGGATCCGACTTGTTTACGATCCATCCCATCAGCCATATCTTGGTTGACGAAATCCTTGATCGCGAGCTTATCATATTCGCCATTGATAATCCCAATCACCCAGCCGGTCTCATTACCTACATTTTCTGCGACTGCCACTGTGATAGAATCAACTCGGACATTACCGATTCTCTCTATCACTGGATAGGCCTCATCGATCATTCCCTTTTTCATTTCCCCTAACATCTTCTCCATCCCCTTGATGTTCTTCATCTCTTTAAACTTCTGCATCAGACCAGCGTTCCCATTGAGTGAACCCAGTTTGAGATTCAGCACTGCGCCAGTATTCTTGGGCAGCAGAGGCAAGTTAGATTTCCATTGATCAAGCTTGGCTTCATTGATCGCTAGTGGCTTACCTGTTACTTTAGCGATCGCACTCTTGGCATAGTCTGAGACGAACATCTCTTTAGAATCCACAAAACTATTCAAGGCTCCGAGTGCCTTCTTATCCTTCAGGTTGCCCAGTGTGCGGATCGCCAATAATCTTCTAACTGCCGCTTCCTTAGCAGAGGCATCCGCTCCCACGTCTGGCTTCTTAGCCTCCAGCATCATAGACTCCACAGTCATTTCAACCCCTTTTGACTTGAAGTAGCTATCAGCATCTACGAAATCTAGTAGTTCATTTCCACTCGCTCCACCAAAGGCTGCAAACAACAGCGCCATTAACATTTCTTGCATTCCCATCATCATAGTTGACCGATATTAGAGAGGTGAAAAATGATGTCACGTTAATTTTCTTAACGAACTGGCTGGGCCCCTACACTAGGGAGGGGCTTAGACAAAATTAACAAGATTTACAAAATTACTAGGTCAAATAATTGAGAATTTTTCATTTAGATAAAGTAGATTGCGATACTTTTAATCAAGTAGCTTCATCAGCAAGGTGAAATTCTGTTACATTTTGTTAATTCTGCCAGCCCCAAGTTTTCTTAGTGTATTGTCCCTCAACGAACTGGCTGGCTCATCGCTTGCTATCACTACCTGCGTGGTAGCTAGTTTCTGATCGATTTTATCAGGCTATTTGATTAGTTGATGTCGCTCCCCTCCAACATTTTCATTACCAACGCACGTGCCTTCTCCGGCCCATCACGCAAACTTTCTCGAAGTAGCCCTCTTTGTCACAATGAAGCGAACAAAACAGGTGCTTGCTAGCGAGATGCCACTCCGCTT
>JBLHQF010000033.1:0-15990 GCA_047624885.1 Cryomorphaceae bacterium
CCTCTGCGCCAACTATAACAATCTCATCCAACATCGTGCTAGAACGCGATCTGAGTTTCTTTTCAAGACTAGATCCATCTAGCAAAATCACATTCACATTCACATTCGCTGGTAATCGACTCAACCAAAATGCTGCACGCTTTTCTATTTGAGTAAACATCGTGTGGGCAAAGTAGCCCATATCTCGCAATACAAGATCACCTTTCTTAACAAATTTGAGCATTATTTTTCCAATTTTTTTATCCTGTTCCGTGCCTGAGAACAGACCTTGGAAAATGGGTGCCCCAGTGAGTAAATCGTAAATTAGGTCCATCTTAAACCCTGCTGTGGCTCCCTTTTTATTGCCATGAGCTGGTTAGTTCCCTGCATTGCGCGGATTCATTCTTTGAAAGGTAGAGTCTTCTGTTAAAATACGTTTCATCCCGAATTTCGAACAAATTTTTTCTGCTGGCTTCGCCTGTAAAGCGATGAGCGCATAAGCTGTTTGGCTTAGAAAAGTGACGCATTTTTCATTTTCCCTGAGGGGAATTCCTTGTCTACTCATCGGTTTTTTCTCCACTGGAGCGAGAGTAGATGCAATATCTCTAAATGATCCTTTACCCTTAATGACGCATTTGATCAGAGAATCCAGAATACCTTCTGGAGAGAATTTCTTCGATTTCCTGAAGCCTAATTTAGTTTTCTTGGCAATTTCTTCAAGATTGATATAACTGAGTGGCGAGCGGGCTGTGAGTATGGCTTTAAACATACCGAGCTTGCTGACCTGCTCGCCACACCAACTATATAATTAACTTATCTTCAGTTATTTACGCTTAACTTTACGCGTATGGGGATTTGCCTAAAAACTTTCGTGATAGATATTAACTTTAATAACAAACATAAACCGTACTCTCAGAGTCGCGACCCAGTATCGGGTTAGTAAACGGCACTACGTGGATCTCACAGGCAGTGAATACTTCACTCAGTGTTTTCATGAAGCTCTCTTCTGGTGGATCATCTGACCATAGGGCAAAGATCCCTCCGGGGTGAAGCTGATCGGTCATTTTTCGCAGTCCATCCACTTGGTAGAAACTCGCATGTTGTTCATTCAGAAGATGAGCTGGTGAGTGATCGATATCGAGCAGGATGGCGTGGAACTTCTTTTCAGTGTCCGCTGAGTCAAAGCCAATTCCATTTTCCGAAACCGCTCGCTTAAAAAAGTCTCCATGCTCATAGCGACAACGAGGATCAGCGGTAAGCCCTGCTCCGAGTGGGACGAGCCCCTGTTCATGCCAATCGATCACCGGTTGCAAGTAATCAACGATGATGAGTTCACCCACAGTGGCGTGATCAAGAGCCACCTTTCCAGTGTAGCCTAGGCCGAGCCCACCCACCACAACATTGAGCTGGTTGTTCCCAGGGAATACTTTCTCAGTCGCAACCATCCCCAGAGTCGAAAGCGCCTCTTCTACTACGGTGAACAGAGACGACATCAGAAAATCTTGCCCTAGCATGATTTCGTAAACCTCTAAATTATCAAGCGTCATCATCTTGCGCTTGCGCAGCATCACTGCGCCGAGTGGGGTATCCTGATAGTCGATTACTTTGAAGCTAGGTTGCATAGACCTCTATAGTCAGACTAATCGCAGATGAATAGCCAAATCATCAATCTCCCGCTCCCTTCACCCCTCATCTCCATTGACAATATCACCATCATGCGCCATGGGTACCCCATCAATCGATATGTCATTCGTAGAAACATTTAACCAACTGCCTGAACAGAAATCTGCGCTACTGCGGAAATTTGAAAGCCTCATCACGCCAGCTAATAATGAGCAAATGGAAGCGATGGCACAGCAGAGCCAGACCCTGACACTGCAGAACTTCGGGAAAACCATGCGCCTGTTCGCGCCGCTCTACGTTTCTAATGAATGCGTAAACAACTGCACCTACTGTGGATTCTCGAGGGATAACCCCATCCTCAGAACCACGCTCACCATCGCGCAAGTCGTCACCGAGGCACGCCACCTCTATGAGCTTGGATTTAGAAATGTCCTCCTCGTGGCTGGTGAGCATCCTAAATTCGTCTCAGAAGGTTATCTTCAAAAATGCATCGATGCCATCAAATCCTTCATCCCCACCATCGCCATCGAGGTAGGCCCCATGAAAGATCATCAGTATGGCGAACTTGTTAATCATGGCGCTGAAGGGCTCATCGTTTACCAAGAAACCTACGTCCGTGACGCCTACTCTAAGCTTCATACAGCTGGGCCAAAGAAGAATTTTGACTGGCGACTAGAATGCCCCGAGCGAGCCTATGCTGGCGGCTTCCGCCGTATCGGTATTGGCGCGCTGTTCGGTCTAGCTCCTTGGAAAAAGGAAGCTCTAGCACTCGCCGCCCACCTGGAATACCTCTACAAACACTGCTGGAAAGCCTCATTCTCCGTAGCATTCCCACGCATGCGTCCCTACGCCGGAAATTATCAATACACCCCAAATCCAGATCTGTTTCTCGATGACAAAGCCTTCGTCCAGCTCCTCTTCGCATTCCGCATTTGTTTCCCACAGGTAAACATCGTACTCAGCACTCGGGAGCCGGCATCACTCCGTGACGCCCTCATCCCGCTGGGAGTCACCCACATGTCAGCTGGTTCTCAGACAGAGCCAGGTGGATACACCGGTGCGGGGCATGATGACCTCCACCTCACGGTAAAGGGTAAGCGTGTAGAGATTTCTGAATCAGATATAACACCCTGCCAAAAAGCCACCGAGCAGTTCACCATCGATGACTCTCGTCCCCCTGCCAGTATCGCCAAAATGCTCCAGAGCCAAGGCTACGAGACGGTCTGGAAGGACTGGGATGAAGCCATCTTACAACACTAACAGATCTATGAAAATCATCCTCAATGGTGTAGAGAAGGATATTTCTTCCGGCACGAGCATCCAGCAGCTACTGGATTCTCTGGGGCTCGCTGGCAAGCCAGTAGTCATAGAGCACAACAAAACCGCCATTTTCCCCAGAGACTATTCTAACATCTGTTTTAAAGAAAATGATCAAATCGAGATCATTAATATCGCCGCGGGAGGATAAATTGACTATGGCTTAGATAATGCCATTTTCCCTTGAAGAGCGCTGGATCAAATTTAGCACCCGAGCCACCATCCCCCAACGGGAGCTACTTTGGAAAAATTTTGTCGCGCTCTACTCAGAAGAAACCCGGCACTACCATAATCTAGCCCATATCGAAGACTGCCTCACCAAGCTAGACAGCTGGCCATCTCACCTCTCTAACACTGTGCGTGATACCATAGAACTAGCCATCTGGTTTCATGATATTATTTATAACACCCGCAGAGCAGACAATGAAGAATCTAGCGCTGCTCTTGCCACCCATTATCTGCGTGGACATCCACTCGCCACAGACTGTCACGCTCTGATCCTGGCCACTAGGCACAAGCAGACCAAAGGAATGCGCGCAGAGGAGATCATGTGTGACATCGACATCTCAATCCTCGGAGCCAAGCCAGAGAAATACCGCCGCTACGCAGAAAACATCCGTAGTGAATACAGGTGGGTAGAAATAGCAACATACTCCGAAGCCCGCGCGCAGGTCCTTAACAACTTCCTCGACCGCGACAACCTCTTCCAGACCCCTTACGCCATCAGCAAATGGGAGACCCAAGCGCGCGTCAACATAGAAAAAGAACGAGAATACCTACTTCAGCAGGCTTTAATCAAACCAAGTACTCTCAAACCCTAAATCTTCAACTTATATGTAATACATATAAGTATCCTCGTTCCCCATCATATCCTGAAGCGAGGTTTTCTTCAACAACTCATCGATGTCATTACTGATCGATTTCCAAATACTTGCTACCTGCTCCGCTGAGTCACCGTCCTTCACCGTTACATCAGCCACCACTCCAGAATTCACCGCTTTGATAATTTCATACAGGCTGATGTCCTCAGGATTTCTCTCCATGAAGTAGCCACCATGCTTGCCGCGCTTGCTCTGGATGATCCCCCCAGACCGCAGCGCATTCAGAATCTGCACGAGGTAATTCGATGACACATTCTCACGTTGTGCTATCTCTTCTATCCTAAGTATGCTACTGGAGCTATTCGATAGCTGAGAGCTTTTAGCTAACTGCACCGATGCTCTACAAGCGTATTCTAGTTTCTGGGATATCTTCACTAAGACGAATCAATCACATCATGGATCACAACTCTAACTCCAATACTTACAAACTCTGTCATGCAACACACATAGATCTGCAAAAGAGCTGGATATCCATTAAGCTACAAGCCACCCATCTCGCAGAATCCGAGCCTCAGCTTCAAGCTCTCCTTTCCGATGTCGTAATAGAGCGCCAATGCCTCAACACTGCTCTAGCCGCCCGCCTAGCGCGTAAACTAGCCAGAGACGACATGGGCAGAGATGAGCTTATGCCACTTCTATTAGAAATTTTCACCGCTGACAAAAAGATCAGCGCCAGTGCCGTAGCGGATATGCAGGCTATCGTGGAGCGAGACCCCGCCTGCCAGAACATGCTAGAGCCCATGCTCTTCTTTAAAGGCTTCCTCGCAATCACCACCTACCGCATCGCCCACTACCTCTGGCATCAGAACAGACGTCCCCTCGCCCTCTACTTCCAGAGCATCAGCAGTGAAGTCTTTGGAGTAGACATCCACCCCGCAGCCAGAGTCGGCTGTGGCATTCTTTTAGACCACGCCACCAGTATCGTCATGGGCGAGACCGCCGTCGTAGAAGACAACGTCTCTATCCTCCACGAAGTCACCCTCGGTGGAACCGGCAAACAAGAAGGCAACCGCCACCCCGTCGTCCGCTCAGGCGTGCTCATCGGCGCGGGTGCTAAAATCTTAGGTCGTGTGGAAATAGGCACCGGCGCCAAGATCGGAGCCGGCAGCGTGGTTCTAGAAGACGTCCCGCCACACACCACCGTAGCCGGCGTCCCCGCCATCATCGTAGGACAATCCAGCGAAGAAAACCCCGCCCTAGAAATGAACCAAAACCTAGCTTGCGGCAATATTTAGTCTTCCATTTCTAGTCAAGGTAATCTCTCATTAATTTGAACTTGGCAGCACAGCCATCAACGGAAAGATCGCTCAGCTTTAAGCCTATCATTCCGTTTGGGGCTTCATCACACTAAAAATTAGTTAGCAGGTACGTTGTGAATGTGAACATCAGTCTGAGGGAATGGGAATGAAATCCCTTCCGCATCAAAGGCGCTTTTCACTTGCTCGTTTAGATTAAATTTAATGTCCCAGTAATCAGCCGCATCTGACCAGACTCTAACCGTTAAATTCACAGAGTTATCACCTAGTTCACTAAGCACTATCACCGGCTCTGGATCCTGGTCGACACGGCTATCAGCATCAATTAATCCGCGAATAACGCTACGTGCCTTATCGACATCATCATCATAACCGATACCAAATACAAAATCGACACGGCGTTTTTCCTCGGTAGAATAGTTAACGACTGCACCTGTGGCAATTGGTCCGTTTGGCAAAATAATACGCTTATTGTCTGGAGTGTTAAGAGTGGTGTTAAAAATTTGAATCCCTATCACTTTACCAGTATGCCCCCCTGCCTCAATCACATCACCGATCTTAAATGGCTTCAATATTAGCAACAGAACGCCACCAGCAAAATTTTGTAATGTTCCTGAGAGAGCCAAGCCAACTGCTAATCCAGCCGCTCCAAGAATCGCTACGAATGAAGTAGTCGGGATCCCTATAATCCCCGCACAGGTAACAATGAGAATCACCCTAAGAGCCATAGAAGTTAAGCTGAGCATAAAGCTCTCAAGCGCCTCATCATAATCAGCACGCTCAAACCATTTTCTCATCCCCTTACAGAGGAAACCGACAACTTTCATACCAATAATAAAGACGATGATCGCAACCACCAATTTCATTCCATAAGTGGTCGCGTATTCGCCGACTATTCTCAATATTCTTTCAAAATCTATCATAGTACAACTGTTTTAATACCCAAAGTTTAAGCTGTCAATTTTTGTTTTCAGAATACTACAGAATGGCGTATAGATTACTCAGGCAGTTTCATCGCTGCTGCGACTTCAGGAGTCCAGCCTAGTTGATGAAAAACCAATGGATCCCTCATCAAATCCTCACCTATCATTTCTGTGAATTCAGCCTGTTTAATAGCATCTAAGATTGCCATTTCTCTTTCGTAGTCTTCACGCACTTTTCCAAATTTCGTTTTTTCTTCAGCGGAAACCATGAAACCACACACTTCCATACTACTATCTAGCCGTAACTTTTCGACGTTCTTATTAAAAATAATGAGATCTGCTTTCAGTTTTTTGCCATGGTATGGGATCTGCAGTTTTTTTGACAGAGCGTAAAGTCTAGCTCTATGATCTTCTACTATGGCCTCTTGCATTTTACGTTTCTTAGCAAATACCTCTATAGTATCCTTTAGCCTTTTCTTCCTTTCTTCAGTGCGGCTATCCCCATAAGTATGCATCACTGCGTAAGCTATCTGTTGAGCTTTTAGCTCGGAATTCGCGTACACTTTGAATTTCACTAAATCCGTCCCACTTACTTGGCCGACGTCAATTCTCTCAGCTATCTCTTTGATTAATTCTTGTTCACTTTTGCCTAGCAGCCTTTCGAGATCATAATCTTTAATTGCCCTGCTGAGAGTCTCTTGGCTTTTTATTATTTGAAACTGCGTCTCAAGAAATTGAGACATCATCATATGGGTATAACTGAGGTGAGTATTACCATAACCTATAGGATTGATCTGAAAGACCGTTTCTGAGTTAAACCTCCCAACCTTCTCCTCTTGCGTTACTGATGATAAAGCATCAGCTAAATAACCTTTATTAACTCCTAAAAAATATCCAGAGATTCCTGTGGCAACCGCGATGACGACTGTGATGAGTAATTGCTTCATATACACGTCTAGACCTAATTTATGAAGAACCGTTAGAAATTAAATCTAAAACGGCCAGATCAGTGGAATCGTGTAACTCGCAATCAGCCACATGATGACGGCGAGCGGGAAGCCTGCTTTGAAGAAATCTCCAAATTTATACCCACCGGCACCGTAAACAAAGGTATTGGTCTGGTAGCCGATAGGCGTAGAAAAGCTGGCGGATGATCCGAACATGACTGCCACCACAAAGGGTCTCGGGTCAACATCCATCCCTATTGCTACCGAGATCGCTATGGGGGTGAGGAGCGCGGCGACTGCGTTGTTACTGATCAGCTCCGTCATCACAGCTGCTACCAGATAGATCAGACAAAGCACTAGTTGCGGATTCTCTTGGAAACTCTCCACGCTGCTACCAATAAGCTGTGCGAGACCAGATTCACTCATGGCTAGCCCTACTCCCAGCATTCCGAAAATCATGAAGACTACTTTCCACTCGATCGCTTTATAAGCTTCCTGTGGATTGATACATCCTGTGATCATGACGAGCATCGCACAGAATAACGCGGTCTGCACCACGGGAATTTCAAACCCTAGCGGAGCACTCAGCGCTCCGATGAGCATGAACAGCACGATGGCTCCGACGGCGATAGGAGATTTCTTGTTTCTTGTCTCTACGTGATGCGGCTCACTGAGGTTAATAAAATCTTTTTCCTCAAACAGTCTTCGCATTTTCTGCCCCGGTCCCTGCACCAGGAGCGTGTCACCAAATTCTAATTTCTCATCCTCGAACCTTTCTCGGAGGTTACGCCCTCGGCGATGGACGGCTAGGATCAGCACGCCGAACCGTTGACGGAAATTCAGCTGCTTCAAGCTCTTACCCGCTAGGGAGGAATCCGGACCCAGTATGCCTTCCATCAGCACAGCGGACTCGGTGCGCATCCCTTCGAGTCCTAGCTTTTCGTTGCCACGTACATCCATTCCCTCAGTATTAGTCACTCCCATCACAGCGGCGAGTTTACCTTTGAAAACGATCTCATCGCCATCCTCAAACCTTATCTCTGGTAGAGGGTCCCTGACTCTTCTACCCTTTCTTAATACCTCTAACACTCGGACTTTTTTGAGTTTACCAATCTCTGTATCAACATAAGCCGTGCCGATCAGCGGTGAATCACTCTTTACGAATGCATGGGTGATGAATTCTCTGTTCTCGCTGCTATCGATCAATGTAGCCAAGGTGACACGGTCCGGCAGTAGCTTCCGCCCGATGGTCATCAAGTAGACAAAGGTAACCGCCACAAAGATCAGACCAAGAGGCATGATCTCGAACATGGTGAACGGCTTCAATCCTTTCTCGATCGCCGCCTCGGATTCCATGAATATTCCAGAGGCTATCAGATTAGTAGAAGTTCCTATAATGGTCATGGTGCCACCTGCTATAGCGGCGTAGGAAAGCGGTATAAGATATTTTGATGCCTTGAACCCTTGCTTACGACAGATCGCGAGGACAATAGGCATGAAGACCACTACGACTGGCGTATTATTGACGAAGCCCGAGAGCACGGCGACGATCAAGATCAAACTCGCAAGCATCTTAAGCGGACTGGAGCCGACTAATTTCTCAAACCAGATACCCAGCATATCGATCACACCTGTCCGCTCCAGAGCCGCACTAAGGATAAACATACACGCAACGGTGATGGGCGCGGGATTAGAAAAAACGCTAAGCGCATTATTAGATGCGCCATTATCCATACTCAGCACACCAGCGAGCACACAGGCCAGCAACGCGCCCATCGCCACAAGCTCGGCAGACACCCACTCCTTCACAAAGGCGGAGAAAACCACCACAATGAGGATACTTAGGAAGATTTGCTCTGCTGACATGCACAAGGTTCTACCCTAACAATCCACCGTCATCTAGTAAAAAGTGTGCTATTTTGACCCTCTATCTGCTTGACTTGATGATGCAAACGAATTAGGCAGATCTGATGTCAAAAATTTTAGGCATTCTCATTTTCAGTTGCCTCTTAAGCCAAGCTCGCGAGCTAGATTTCAGCAAGTATTCATCTAAGCTACGTAGATTCATTGGCGATGTTACCTATCGCGTAGATGCTGGTGATCGAGATAAGAAATTGCTCAAACTGCCTAAGCATGTAAAATTCCATTTTGACTGCAATGCTGCTGAGCAGAAAATTATTGAAGTAAAAGTAGCTGAATTCATTAAAGTAACCGGAGTCACTACTGAACAACCCGCAGATAAAAAAACACCTGTGCCAAACATCTACTTCTTCTTTGGTAACACGGAGCCTCTAGTTAAGAAGGCTAGCTCAATCTCCAAGAAAATCAATCTCCAAGCAGGATCCACGTATTGGAAATACTGGAATCATACTACCTACGAAATAACAAAGTCCTACATTTTCATCGATACACAGAAGCTCACTAATAAAGCCGAACTCGAGGATTGCCTAATAGAACAACCCTGCAGTGTGGGGGGATACCGTCAAAAAGTGATGTCACTGAAACAAGCTGCATGTCAGAAGACGAGGCAGTTTTTGTTAGCCTCCAGCAAATCGATAAAGCTGTGCTAAAATTTCTCTATGAAAAAGTCCCCGCTGGCAGCCGTCCCTCTGAACTAAACAAAATCGTCAGAACGAGCTGGGGTAAGAAAGACAAAAAGCAGCCTGACCTCAACCGTATTGGCTAGATAAAAAACTCTGCCCACCCCTCTTCCTTGAAGCCGTTAATCGCACTATCGGCAGTAATGACCAATGGGCGTTTTATAAGATTACCTTTTTCACTGAGCAGTTTGAGGGCATCTACTTCACTTAGTGTGGGCAAAACATCCTTCATACCCAGACTCCTATAGTCCATCCCTGAACTATTAAATAATTTCTTCAGTCCCAGAGCGGCACAGGCTTGCTGGAGCTCCGCCACACTTGGCGGCTGCTCGCGAACTTGGATGGATTCGAATTCGATTCCATTTTCAGCTAACCAACGGTTAGCTTTGCGGCAGTTACTTCAGCCGCTGTAGCCATAAATTTTCACCTTCATAAGAATACACAAAATCAGTATTAATTACTCCTCACCCCCTGCGGCTGACCATCAGGGAAGGCAAGCCCTGCGGCTGACCGTAAGGGAAGGCAAGCCCTGCGGCTGACCGTAAGGGAAGGCAAGCCCTGCGGCTGACCGTAAGGGAAGGCAAGCCCTGCGGCTGACCGTAGGGAAGGCAAGCCCTCTATCCAATTCGGAAAGTGATTCTCGCCTTAGTAGTGTCATAGGGAGACATTTCCATGCGCACTCTATCACCCACTACTAAGCGGATGAATCTCTTTCTCATCTTACCTGAGATATGTGCTAGCACTTCGTGCCCACTCTGAAGCTCGACTCTAAACATCGTGCCAGCCAAAACGACTTTAACGATACCTTCGATCTCAACCGCCTTGTCTTCGCGATCATCTACAACCTTCCTCTTGAAAGGACGTCCTCCGCCTTTTCTCCTTGTTGGTCTGCCTCTTCCTGAGGTGCGTTTTCTCGCCCCTGGTCCTTTTTTTGGTCTTCCAGCTATAATTACTCCTTGTTTGATTAATGGTTGTATTCCCTGTTTCGGGAAACGAGCGCATCATCATGATTTCTGAACCATTCGCAACACTTAATTTACTAGAAATGAAGGTTTTTAGTGGTTAAATCTCCCCACTGAGCAAAAAAAGATAAAAAATCCACAATTCAGTCCAGATTTCGATTGACAGTCGGGCACCTGCTACTTAGGTTGCGCGCCCCTTCACCATGGTTTTGCCGCAGTTGGCTGCCTTCTATATAGTGAGCAATAAGGGAAAAATCAAAGGAACCAGAAATTTAGAATAATGAAAACATTCTCCGCAAAAGCACAAGACGTAGAACGCAAGTGGCACGTCATCGATGCAGCAGACAAGATCCTCGGGCAAGTAGCACGCGAAGCAGCCGTACTCCTCCGTGGAAAGCATAAGCCAATCTTCACACCACACGTAGACACAGGTGACCATGTAGTCATCATCAATGCAGAACGTGTGGTTCTCTCTGGAAACAAAGAGACACAAAAGATTTACACTCACTATACAGGTTACGTAGGTAACCAGAAAGTAGAGACACCTAAAACTATCCGTAGACGTAAGCCTGAACTCCTAATAGAGAAAGCAGTGCGCGGCATGGTTCCTCACAACAAGCTTGGAAATGCTATTTACAAGAAACTCAGTGTATACTGTGGTTCTGAGCATCCACACGGAGCTCAAAACCCAGAAGTTTTCGAGATTAAGTAATCTAACATCATCCAAATTTTATTATGAGCGAAGCAACAACAACATCACCACACGCTACCGGCAGACGTAAGAACGCCGTAGCACACGCATGGCTAACTGAAGGCACAGGCGAGATCACCATCAACAAGCGTCCTTTCGAGGAATACTTCCCGATGCTATCTCACCAGAACGGCATTCTAGAGCCATTCCTCATCACTGAACTTCTTAAGAAGTATGACGTGAGAATCTCCACTAAAGGTGGCGGTCAGACAGGTCAAGTCGGAGCTATCCGTCTTGCTATCTCAAGATCACTCATCCAGATTGACCCTGAACTACGCCCAGTATTAAAGGCAGCTCTACTTCTCCGTCGTGACCCTCGCATGAAGGAACGTAAGAAGTCTGGTCAGCCAGGTGCACGTAAGAACTTCCAGTTCTCTAAGCGTTAATCCGCTATTCAGAGTTACTATTCGTTTAGTAGCTCTAAATTCTGGTTCTAATTTACAAAAAATCCGTATCTTTCGAGATACGGATTTTTTTTGTTTCCAGTAACTGTGGCTTCCAGCCGCAGTCCGTTCATGATGCATCTGGCAGCAATGAAACTATGACTTCTAACAGGATTCATACTATCGGCTAACGCATGCAGCAGCTTGCTCCCAGCCGAAGGCCGCCCCAGGGCGATCAAGCTAGGAAAACCATCTCAAAATAAACTCTTTCTAGCCGCTGATTAAAACCGCTCCCCATAAAAACCCCATTAATAAGAACTAAAATTCTTCTCTCTTAAAAACAAACCCCTCCTCAAGTAATTTCTCAGGATACACCCAGCTACTGCCAATCATTAGCTCAGCTTCTGTCTGCATGAAAAATGCACCTATCTCAAGCATCCACTCGAAAGCGGGCAACCCAAAACAAGCTCCCTCCTTCTCACGCACACGCTTCATCATCTCCTCATTCGTCAGCGCATGGGGTGCCGCTAAGTTATAAGGACCACTTGAAGAATCAGTCTTAATCATCCACTCTACGGCACGGCAGTAATCGTCTATATCAATCCAGCTCACCATCTGCCCACCATCCCCCAAGGTCCCACCTAAATATTTACGCGCAAGACCGCTCAGAATATCCATTACCGTCCCCTTCTCATCGGCCATTACCAGCGTTGTCCGCAGCGCTATCTTCCGCACAGAATCACCCACCTTCGCTCCAAAAAATGCCTCTTCCCATTTGATCGCAACTTCAGACATGAAATCCTCTCCCATCTCCCCACCACTCTCCGTCTGCCGACTTTTCCTAGTCGGCTTATAAATACTAGAAGCACTTGCATTCATCCACACTTCTGGCGGATTTTCACAACCCAGCAGAGCCTCACCGAGCACACGAGTACTATCGATGCGTGAATCCATGATCTGCCGCTTATTCTCAGTATTATGTCTGCAGTTTATCGTCCGCCCAGTCAGATTGATCAACACATCCGCCCCATCCAGCCTCTCCGCCCAAGCAGACTCCAGCGTAACACCATCCCACTTCACCATTTCAACTCCATCTGCGAGACCATCTTGCCTCCTCACTAAGCCCAGCACCTTCCATCCAAGCTGCTGAAAATGCCTACTAATGTATTTACCAATAAACCCGTTAGCTCCCGCTATCACTATTATTTTCTTCTCTACCTGCTCGCTCATTTCATCTACTCTATTTGATTTTCTATTTACTCAATAAGCTAACCCAGTTTCTAGTATTTAAAACTCTTCTTTCTCAAAAACAAATCCCTCCTCTATCAGCCTCTCAGGATACACCCACCTGCTCTTCAAGATAAGCTCAGTTTCAGTGCGCATGAAAAAGGCCCCTACCTCAAGCATCCACTCACTAGCCGGTAGCCCAAACCTTACCCCCACGCGCTCACGAATCCGCCTCATCATTTCAGCATTAGTTAACGCCTCAGGCGCGGCTAAATTATACTCACCACTCGCCGCCTCATCCTCTATCATCCACTCCACCGCTCGACACAGATCATTCACATCGATCCAACTCACCATCTGGCCACCATCACCCATCTTCCCGCCTAAATATTTACGAGCTAGCCCGCTCAAAACATCGAGAACCGTCCCTTTCTCATCCCCCATCACTAAGGTAGTTCGCAACGTTATTTTTCTCACAGACTCATCTACTTCTGCCGCATTAAATGCAGCCTCCCAAGTCTTCGCAATCTCCACACTGAACCCATCGCCAATGACCCCTTCGCTTTCGGTCTGTGCTTTCTCTCTTGTACTCGCATAGATCGTAGCAGTACTCGCATTCATCCACACGCTTGGAGGGCTAGCACAGCCCGCCACCGCATTACCTAATATTTTCGTACTGGTTACCCGTGAATCTAAAATCTGACGTTTATTTTCATCATTGTATCGGCAGTCCACCGTCCTCCCGGCTAAATTAATCAAGACATCCACCCCCTCTAGCACTTCTTTCCAGCTAGCCTCTAATGTCTCACCGTCCCACCTAATAAATTCCACTCCAACAGCCAGCCCCTTAGTCCTTCTCGCCAAACCAAATACTCGCCACCCCTTCTCTAGGAAATGTCTACTTATATATCTACCCATGAAGCCATTTGCTCCAGCGACCATCATTGTCTTTATCTCACTCATTCTTCTCGGTTTTTCTAATTAAAATACTCCATCACATTTCTACTCGGAAAAATGATCTCTTCTACAAACTTCTCACCAAACAGGAACGGCACCCCTAAAATTAACACCACCCCACACAAAACCCCCATCAAGACAGAATCTCGTTTCTCAAAGAAACAGATCCCTCCATGAAGGAGAAAAAACAAGGTTGGCCAGCCATACCCTGCACCCACTGGAACTGTGATCGCCAGCTCATGCAGCAAACCACTCACAACAAAGACCGCAAACATACCACCTCTCTCTCCAAGTAACTGAGTCAGTGGCTTCTTAACCGCCCTGGCCATCATCTGAGAGTAGCCTAGATTCCATCGCTTCGACCAAAAATCCCTGAATCCACGCATTTTAAGCGGATTTCTAAATAGCACTCTAACCGGAAATCCCATCATTCGCCAAAAAGCAGTTAGAAGCCTCAAGATCCCGAAGTGAAACCCTGCGCTCATACAGATAAATAAGATCACCACATTTCTAATATCTAACAGATAGCAAACCCAAACCGCGATTAATCCAAAGATAAGGCACAAGCCCCCTACTACAATATGGCTCTTCCATTCTACTTTTCTTCTCGTCACAAAGGCCCCTGGATCCATCCCGAACCATAAGCAAGAAAACATCAACCAACGAGGCCAGCTTAGTTTCCTTTTTCTTGTAGAACACCACTCTCGATAAGTGATCGCCTTCATGCTCGCCAGCAGTACGGAGCAAATCCAAATCATCCGCATAAAGCCTGATTCTCCGAGTGATACCCAGTGCATCAGCAACACTGACGCCAGCATCATTAGCCAGACTCCCAGTCTGAAAAACTTACCTCCAAGAAATCCAGCCAGAACTATCTGACCGATGGTAAGAATTAAAAATGTCGGCCAGATCATCATTGTAAGTTCTCCCACACCGCCCAGCCATAGACGGCAGATAAATAGCTAAACAACAGCACCAGAGCCACTTCCGCTAAGTGATTAAACTTCGTCTCAGGGATCCCCCCTTTATCAAAATAGAAAAACTGAATCAGTATTCTTGCGAACCACCAAATCAACATCAACACGCATAATGCCGTGGTGATAAATCCACCTGACATCAGCTCCTCTGTAGCGAACAAACTCACTACCCCGAAGAACACATGCATCACAGAAATATAAACTGCATAGGTCCAGAACATCTGCCTTAGTAAGGGCATCAGGTCTGCTAGACCACCTTTCCAGTTGAGGCATTTAGGGATCGCCACACTGCCAGCCACTAGGACTAGCTGAGCTAACCCCGCCAGCTTTAACGCTAAGATCAAGTATTCATTCATAGGCTGAGGCTCCTCAATGTTAGATAACTAAATAGCACCCCGAGATAGAGAAAGGCGATAAAGAAAATGATATTGTAGATCGGATATTTCTGCTTAATCGCCCGATTATAAAATAACACCTGGACCACCACTCTACTCCCCCAGAACAAAGCGAAAAAAAGATTCACACCAAACCCTAAACCCACGCCATCTCTGAGTTCATCATGATAGAAAATACATGCCAGCATCATAGCTAGCATAGTCAGAACGGTGTAACCGCAGTGTACTCGGAACACTTCGCTAAAGAATGGATCTACTTTTGCGAGATTCTTAGCGTAATCCAGCTTCTTAGGTGCGATGAAATTAGCTAAGATAATCATTGCTAGGACGAAGGCTGCCCAATAGATAGAAAAGTCTAACAGATTCATTTCTCACACCCTCCTTTACATTTTATCTCAGCATTCTTCTTACGGAAGAATATCTTACTTATCCTCACTCTATTATTGGACATGATGTAGCAGATCTTTTTAGCCATCGGGAGCAGCAACCGGCTATTCAGTATTTTAGCTAGCCACCTATATCTGGCACATGACCAGAGACAGCAAACCCAGCCTTCGCCGCCCTTGTGGATAGTATTACCGTCAATGCGCGCCACCATCAACTTATCTGGGTCATGTTTAAATAATTCAGGAAATAACTTCTTAGCCTCATCACTCTGGTAATCTATACAAGAAGTTTCACAAGCACGCTTCTGCTTCTCCAGCCATTCTATAAAAGTGCAGCACATCCCACATCGACCATCATAGAATAGCTCTATGTTTTTGATCGCTTCATCTAGTTTTACTTTTGGCATATCACTATTGTTTATTTCA
>JBLHQF010000034.1:0-15965 GCA_047624885.1 Cryomorphaceae bacterium
CATAGCCGCCACCGATTCCTGGGTAGTCACTGTTAAGTTTGCCTGCGATTTCGAGTGAGACTTTCTGCCACAGACGTGGTAGGTGAAGTACTCCGAGTGGTCCTGTTAGTCCTGAGCTGATGAGTGGAATTGTTTTATTCATATTGTTAGTTGTTTTTATTGGTTGTTGGTTGTGATTCAGTCGGCAGATTATTGACGGCTGAGAAAAGTGAGTTCGGAGATAGCGGACTTATCAAGCTGCCCTTTTCCTATTTCGGTGAGTTTATCGTATTGAGCTTTGGTCGCATCGTTCAATGGTAAATTTAGCCCAGCATTATCAGCCAGATCCTTAGCTAGTCCGCTGTCTTTCGCAGCATGCTCTGCCATGAACCACGCTTCGTGATCGCGATCGATCATATCATCACTATCGGTTTCTAGTACTCGGCTATTTGCTCCGGTCTGGGAAAACACATCGACGATCATTTTAAGATCTAAGCCTAAAGCATCTGCCAGGCCTAGCCCTTCAGCCAGAGCCGCAGTGTTGATATTCATCACCATGTTTACCAAGGCTTTCACCTGTGCTGCTTTACCGATCTCGCCAATGTGAGAGAGGTTCACACTCATCTCATCTAGGATAGGCTTCAGCTGGTGGAAGGTCTCCTCTTCTCCACCGATGATGAGGAAAAGTGTCCCTTCACGAGCTTGACTGATGCTAGATGCCATGGCTCCCTCAAGTGTGGATGCCCCAATTGCTTTTGCCGCAGTATCGATGTCCTTCTGAACAATGTCAGAAACGGTAGCGCAATTCACAAACACAGTTCCTTCAGATCCCTGAAGCAGGTTGTCTTCGCTATCGATAAAGATATTTCTCATTGCAGTATCATTACTTACCACTGTGAAGACCACATCTGCTAGTGAAGTCAGCTCAGAGAGGCTTTCGCAATGCTTAGCACCGAGTTCCTCAGCGAGGTTAGCGGCAGCGGTTGTGTCCAGATCGTTCACCGCGGTGATTTCATACCCGCGGTCTTTCAGATTACGTGCCATGTTCGCACCCATCCGGCCGACTCCTACAAATGCTATTTTTTCTTTTTTCATGATTGATTGTTTTCTGTAATTAACGCTCTGATTTTTTCGATTTATTGATTCAAGTTACAGAGCTATCCTTTAAAGGATCAGCTGAAGTTCACTCAGGTATTTACAGATCATCTCATCGTTACGTTGATAGTAAGTCCATTTACCAACACGCACCGTCTGCACCAAACCCACGCGCTGTAGGCTAGAAAGATAATGAGAAATAGTTGATTGAGACATCCCAGTCTTCTCCTTGATCACATTGACACAAACCCCATCCTCAAACCCCTTGCCGTCCTTATGCTTACGGAAATGTTTCTCAGGATCACGCAGCCAGCATATGATGTCCATGCGGGTGTCATTGGCGAGTGCCTTGTTTATCTCAACGAGATTCATACCTGTCTTTTAATCCACGATGAAACATTGTCAAAATAAATATCGATAAAATTCGATATGTAGGTTTGTTGTTCAGTGAAGCTAAGACCTAGTGTTAAAGTAGCGAATCTGATCCCATCATATCAGCGACGCTGCTAAACTGAGTGAAGGGCTGGCTAGCGGAACAATGGTTTTCTGGAACTCACCATTCAAGGATTACCCTATTTTCCATTTCTGCGCTACTTCAGAAGCCGATGCTTTCTGAATAACATAAAGAGACAGGCTAATTTATTTAGTAAGGGATTGTGAGTAAGGCTTGTTATCTAGGTCTTCAAAGGGATAACGTTATGTAGTAGTAGGGGGATGTGTGCTGAGTGCTTCCTCTTGCCCCCAGTTATGGTTGATTTAGATCAATTGGATTTGATGTGATGAGGGATCTTCCTTGAGCTTGGTGATCCCGAGGTAGAGGTTGAAATTAGCCGTGAAGATTTTTTTGAATTTTCAGTATGATTGTGTCGGTTTCAATTTTTTGATTATGGTAGACTTGTGGTTGTTTCTCTGGCTAAATTAGTTAGTAAGTATTGATATTCGGTCTCAGTTTATAAAAAAGATGGATAAATTATAAAAGTATCTTAGTTTTGCGTTGACATCAAAGTGTACTAAAGTGTATCTATGTGTTTCATAGAGAACTTAAAGAGACTAAATGAGCCAAAACGAACATGCCTTACAGGGCGATTATGAGCATAAACTGGATCCTAAAAATAGGGTTTCAGTTCCTGCTGATTGGCGCCAACTGGCTGGTGGTGGGATTTTACGGTTACTTCAGTCTTCTAAGTATAAGGTTCAGACGCTTAGGGTTTTAACTGAGTGTGAATATGACGATATGCTGCGGACTGTGGACGGGATGGAGAATTGGTCGCCGGCAGAAAAGAAGAATATGAAGGGGAAATTACACTCACGCTGTCAGAAGGCATCGATGAGTGATCAGGGTAAGTTGCTGATCCCTAAGGCGTGGTGCGAAAGGCCGGGTTTGGAGTCAGGTGGGGCCGTGAAATTAGTCGGAAGAGGGACATATTTCGAGATCCTAAGCCCTGCGAATCACAAGATCATGAAGGAAAGAGAGGACGCAGAGACTGCGAAACTCAATGAAGAAGTCGATTTCTTCTAGAAAATTTAGAATACAGAAAAACATGTTAAGACTCATACCAGCAACCGTAACGGCAGGAACTTCCCCACCACAGGGTGGGTTAGCTTCCGCAGTGGCTGGATGGTTCATGAATGAGTCAGCGAATCAGAGTTCGGGAGGTAGTGATGACGAGCTCGGCTACTATCATGAGACGGTTCTGTTAGAAGAGGCTGTGCATTTCATGGCTCCTGCTAAAGGTAAGGTTTTGATCGATGGTACTTTGGGAGGGGGAGGGCACACTGAGAAAATGCTAGAAGCTGGTGCTGTGGTTTACGGAGTGGATAGAGATCCGCAGGCTTTAGAATATGCTGGAAAACGTCTGGCTAGATTTGGCGAGAATTTCAAACCCGTGAAAGGGAATTACACAGATTCACTCAAGCTCATGCAGGAACGCGGAGTGGATGGAGTGGATGGTGTTTTAGTAGATCTGGGTGTCTCATCATGGCAGTTCGATGAAGCTGCACGCGGATTTTCATTTTCTAAGGATGGGCCACTCGACATGCGCATGGGCGATGAAGGGACGACAGCAGCTGACATAGTGAATACTTGGGACGAGGCTGATATGAGGCGTATTTTCTGGGAGTATGGTGAGGAGAGATCAGCACGTAAAATTGTCAGTCGTATTTGTGAGCATAGGGCGGCTACACCATTTCTAACGACCACGCAGCTAGCTGAGGCCATCGAAAAATGGTGTCCTAGGATGGGGAAGAGAATTCATCCCGCTACGAAAGTTTTTCAAGCATTACGCATCGAGGTTAATGACGAACTAGGGTCGCTTAGAGGTTTGTTAGATACTTCTGCGAAACTACTTAATCCAGGTGGTAGGCTTTGTGTGATTAGTTTTCACAGTCTCGAAGACAGAATGGTGAAGAGATTTCTAAAAGCGACCACTGCCAAGGAAGTAGATAAAAAGGAATGGCCGGCACCACGGCCTAATCCAGAGTATTATTATCATCTAGCATCACGGAAGCCAGTTACCGCCAGCGCGGAAGAAGTCAGTAGAAATAAGAGATCACGGAGTGCCATCATGAGGGTGGGTGAAAGAATAGAGTCAGTAGAAACCTAGAAAGGAAAATCAGCAATGAACGTAAGAAAAACAAAAAAGAAGAATTTTAGTCTAAGTGAACTCGTCCTATTAGGTGTGGCTGCAGTGATCCTGACTGCTGGTGGCATCATGCACGTTTATGCATCTAATAAGGAGATCGAGACGGCGAGGAAAATAGATGCAGCTCAAAAAGAGATCGATGAATTTTATGCAGGCGTGAATATGACGAATGTGAAAATAGATAGAAACCTAGACCGATACTTAATGAAGGAAGATCTGCTCGCGCGAGGTTCAGCTCTTAGAGAGACGGACCCGAGTCAGCTAGAGATAGTGAAGCCCGGCGCTGACGGTGATGGCGGGATAGCGGCAGTTTCAACTTCTGCTTCCGGGGAACTTGCCCCGTAGAATGAATCATGGATAAACAGACCCACAAACGATGCTTAAAGCTTTGCCTGATCCTAGTGATCGGTCTTAGTGCGTTGTCTGTTCGGCTGTATTTCCTGCAAGTAGTGGATAGTGATAAGTATGCTCAGAGGGCTGGGAATTCTTACGAAAAAACTTACCCCTTACTGGCTAAACGCGGCACTATTGTTGATTGTAATGGTGAAGTAATCGCCAAAAGCATCATTTCTAAAACGCTCATCGTAGATAAATACCATATAAAGGAGGTAAGAACTGTGGTTAGGGGGGTGGCGTGCCAGGAGCTGAGTAAAACTGCTGAATGGCATGATTGGGATGAGAAGACACGAGGTCGTAAAATCAAGCTTCGTAGTCGCACTCTGCTAAATAAAAGTAAGGACAGACAATGGATCATTGATCAACATCTGGACTACGCATGTGATGAAATAGCGACTCCGCTTGGGATGACTAAGGATGAGCTAAAGGCGTTGATCAATATTGATGAAAAGAGTAGGGCGGACAAGGTCATCGTGAAAGACATCGCTCCAGACATCGCCTCAAGGCTTAAAGATTTGATTACCAAGAGGCGTATCAAGGGTTTCAGGTTCACTGAGAGTATGAAGAGATTCCATAATTCTCCAGGCCTGCTCACGCACATTACTGGATATTCCTCTCACGCTAGAGGTGATGATAAAGAAGTGGGTAAAGCTGGTGTAGAGAAAGCATGTGAGGAGCATCTCGCGGGAAAGGACGGCTTCAAGAAAGAAATGCGCGATCTTTCAGGTGAAGTCATGCCAGCTCATAAAGGGAGTATTCATGCGCCGATTAACGGTAATAACGTTCAGCTAGCGATCGATATGGGTATCCAAGCTATCGTTGATGAGCAATTAGATGCAGCGGTAATAGAATACAATCCAGTGAGGGCTACCATCATCGTCATGGATCCGAATACCGGTGATGTGCTGGGGATAGGTAGTAGGCCACATTATAATCTAGCAACTCGTGAGGGGATTTTGACTAGTGAATTTAATTATGCGCTGCAAGGGGAGTATGAGCCGGGTTCTACTTTCAAGCTCGTAGCAATCTCAGCAGCACTGAATGAGGGTATTCGTAAGTTGGACGATAAGGTATGGTGTCACAATGGATATTACAGGAATCCGTCACCTAAGTTTACCGTCAGAGATGATTATGGTAAAGGGTTTCTTAAGGTCTGGGAAATAGCCAAAAAATCTAATAATATCGGGACATTCATGCTTGCCAAGCAGGTTGGCTACCGCAAATACATGGACTATGTGAAGGTATTTGGATTTGGGGCGAAAACGGGTATTGGGATTGGTGCTGAGAGCGATGGTCTGGTTCGAGACAAAGGAAAGCTCAAAGGGAATATGGTTGATTTCTCTAGGGTTTCATTTGGGTATGCGCTGAGAGTGACTCCCATGCAGATCGCTAATTTTTACTGTGCCATCGCAAATGGAGGGAATCTGATGAAGCCGCGCATGATTAAAAAAGTTGAAAATTACCGAGGAGACACCGTGGTGGAATACAAGCCAGAGACTATTCGCCGTGTTCTAAGCGAAAAAACGGCTAGAGACTGTAGACAAGTATTGAAAACTGTGGTTGAAAAAGGCGGTACGGCCACCAGAGCAGATGTAGAAGGCTTCACTGAAGGCGGCAAGACAGGCACCGCAGAGATCTGGGACAACAAACTTAAACTATATAGTAAGACCCGGAAGACAGTTTCATTCGTAGGGATGCTGCCAATAGAGACACCTGAATTCGTCTGCGTAGTGGTCATCGAAGAGCCAAGAACTAAGAAAGATTATAACTTCGGAGGTGGCACAGTAGCCGCCCCGATATGGAAGGAAACCATGAAGCAGATCGCTGCTTATAGAAATTTAACACCAACTGAGGAGGTGAAATCCACCTTGGGCAAAGCACTATGAAATTAAAAGAAGTCATCAAAAACCTAGAAAATCCAGTCATCTCAGGAGACTCAGATACACAGATAAGCTTTCTCACGTCGGATAGCCGTGAAGTCCAGAAGGGCGCACTATTCGTCGCTATCTCTGGGAGCGTTGACGGTCAGCAGTTTATCGATCAAGCCATCGAGAGGGGAGCTGCTGCCATCGTGGCTGAGTCCGCTCCTACTGAGGAGCAGGCAGAAAAAGTAGCTTGGGTTCATACCAAGCGCACGGGTAAAGTGCTCGGGGAAATAGCGAACACACGCTATAATTATCCTTCAGATGCACTCAAAGTCATCGGAGTCACTGGCACCAATGGCAAGACCACAACGACGTATCTTATCCATCACATCATGAAGGACGTCTGGAGAAGGGCTGGTTTGTTAGGGACAATCAAATTTGACGATGGCCTGAAAGAATCTATTGCTACTCACACCACTCCTGGAGCGGTGAAGGTGCATCAGCTTCTTAGGCAAATGGTGGACAACGAATGTCGTGGAGTTGCCATGGAAGTGAGTTCTCATGGACTTGACCAGAAGCGCGTAAGTGCGGTTAATTTTGATGTAGGGGTTTTCTCAAATCTCACTCAAGACCATCTCGATTATCACGGTGACATGGATAAATACTTCCGTGCTAAGCTGGCACTCTTCGAGCAAATGATCGCCATGAAGGATGCGGGTAGTGAGAAGAGATCTGTTGCCGTGATCAATACCGATGATAACTACGGAGAGCGTATGGTGAAGGAAATCGATGAGCGGATGTCCGTCTGGACTTATGGGATGAATGCGCACTGTGATTTTAAATTTTCTAGCATTCGCCAGACATTCAAAGGAACCTCATTCCAACTTGATGTCAGAGGGAAATCCTACCTCGTGCAAGTGCCTCTGATCGGACGATTCAATGTTTACAATGTGGTCAGTGCCATCACGGCATGTGCCGCTGCTGGAATGAAAATAAGAGATGCCGTGAAGTCTCTAGCAGAAGCTCCACAAGTTCCTGGGCGTATGGAAAACGTTGGGATAGCCAATGGTATGTGCGTCTTCGTGGACTACGCGCACACTCCAGATGCGCTGAAGAATGCCTGCGCCACTGTGCGCGAATTAGAGCCTAGAAATCTCATCACGGTCTTCGGCTGTGGTGGCGATAGGGACAAAAATAAACGTCCTCTCATGGGAGAAGCAGCAGCTATGAATAGCGAGTTCTGCATCGTGACATCTGATAATCCTCGTAGCGAAGACCCAGAATCAATCACTAAAATGATAGAGCTTGGAATGAAGGGTAAGAAATACCAGGTCGTAGTGGACAGGGCAGAAGCCATCGATTCCGCAATGCAGATAGCCAGACCGGGTGACATTATCCTGATCGCAGGTAAGGGGCATGAAACTTACCAAGAGTTTGCCGATGAAACGATACAATTTGACGATAGAGCCGTAGCAAGAAGAGTCCTTAACGAGTTCCGTATAGGCGATCTTAAAGAGCGCATGGCCAAACAAAAAGAAGGGGAAGAAAACGCTAAAAAATTCAATAGAGGAGACGACAATGGACGAGACTATAACCCACGAGAAGACAATGAACGAGACCGCCGTTAGAGAATTACTAGCATCAGTGAGTGGAACCATTTATCAAGGATCAGAAGATGCCTTGATAGAATCGGTGTCCACTGACACTCGGAACATAGGCTCAGGCTGCGCGTTCTTTGCTCTAAAAGGTGAGCGATTTGATGCACATGATTTTCTCGGTAAGGCAGTCGAAGGTGGCGCTGAAGTTCTCGTAGTTAGCCGTATTCCAGAAGGTCCGGACCTGGGAAATACTACCGTCATCGTAGTAGCGGACACACTCACGGCACTACAACGATTTGCAGCATGGTATCGCCGTAGTTTAGATATCAAAGTCATTGGCATCACTGGCTCTAACGGGAAAACAAGCACCAAGGACTTTACGGAATCCGTGATTGGTGAAAAATTTAACGTATCAGCCACAGTCGGAAATTTTAATAACCATATAGGCCTACCACTTAGTATCTTGTCGGCTGAAGCTGAGCACGAAGTCTGTATCTGGGAAATGGGCATGAGTAATCCAGGCGAGATTGCACCGCTTTGCAGCATCGCTCATCCAGACATTGGCATCATCACTAATATTGGAACCGCGCACATTGAGTTCATGGGTAGTGTGGATGCCATCGCTGAGGAAAAGGGTGAGCTTGCAAAATGTCTGCCAGATCACGGGACATTCATCGTTTCCGCCGCCTGTGACTACATCGACTACTTCACCACCAGAACGAAGGCCAAGACACTCATCGTGGGAAATGGTAGGGGAACAGTCAGGGCTGATAATTTAGTGATGACAGCGCTCGGCTCCGAGTTTGATCTCATCATCCTAGATCAAGAACCAATCCGAGTGAACTTACCAGTGGTCGGCAGACACATGGTTGCGAACGCTCTGCTGGCAGCAGGTGCAGGCTACACGCTTGGAATGACGGCCAAAGAAATAGCCGTTGGTCTGAACAAGACCTCTCTAACAAGCGGCAGACTTAGAGCCTTCGAGAGCAATGGTGTGACCATCTTTGACGATACCTACAACGCTAACCCAGAGTCGGTCACTGCGGCTATCGATACCCTGTCAGAGCTCAATGAGTCAGGTGTGGAAGTAGGTGAAAAATACGTGGTGTTAGGACACATGGCAGAGCTAGGAGCACACTCGAAAGCAGCACATGAGGACGTGGGTAAGCTTGCTGCTAGGAGGGGGATCTACACAGTTTCAGTGGGAGAGTCAGCAGCAGGGATTACAGCGGCGGTTCTTGCCGATGGAGGTAGAGCAAAACATTTTAATCAACGAGACGAAGCGGCTAAGTGGCTGCGGAGCACATGTACTAGTGGCGATGTGGTCTTATTCAAAGGCAGCCGTTCGGCAGGAATGGAAGAAATAATGAACCAAGCATTTTCTAAAAACTAAGTAATGTTATATCTAATTTATCAATGGTGGAATGAGGCGAACCAAGCAGGTGCGTCGTGGGCTGAGACATTTAGTTTTCTCAATATCTTCAAGTATTTGACGGTGCGTGCAGCTCTGGCATGCCTGATCGCGTTTGGGCTCTCTCTTTGGCTTGGGCCACGCGTCATAAGAAGATTGATTTCCCTTAAGATAGGGCAGCCGATAAGAACCGCTGAGGAAGTGCATAAGCTCCATGAGCTTCATGGAGCCAAGGCCGGGACTCCTACCATGGGTGGCGTGATGATCATCGGAACCATCACTATAGCAGTGCTTCTTTGCGGACAAGTCTGGAACCCGTTTGTGGGGATCACCATGTTCGTGATGATTGGTCTCGGGGCACTAGGCTTCATGGACGACTATACCAAGGTGAAGCTTAAAAACTCTGAAGGTGTGAGTTCAAAATTTAAATTAATGTGGCAAGCATGTGTCGGAGCAGTAGCGGCTATCTTCCTATTCTTCAATACAGGGGTAGAAGGAGAAGTGCTGAAGACAGAGAAAGCCAAGGTCGAATTCAAAGCTAGTACCGCCCGTCTGAAACAAATGCAGAGTGAGGATATACCTAGAGAAAACGCATTCTGGGTGAAAGCCAAAGATGGTTCTGCTCAGCACATGGCAATTAGTGAAGTGGGTATTCCATTGCTTAAAAGACCCATCATCGATCTTTCTTATCTGGCGATCCCGTTCTTCATCATCATCATCATAGGAGCATCGAACGCAGTGAATCTAACAGATGGTCTAGATGGCTTAGCAAGCGGATGCACCATCACCACCTGTATCGCCTACGCAGTCATCGCCTACCTAGCAGGAAACATCATAGCGTTCTCAAGGATCCATATCCCATTTAATCCACAGCTAAGCGAGCTAGCAGTCTTCATCATGGCGATGGCAGGCTCCACATTTGGGTTCCTATGGTTTAATTGTCACCCAGCAAAAGTCTTCATGGGCGACACCGGATCACTAGCTATCGGTGGCAGCATCGGCACCATGGCTATCTGCACTAAGCAAGAGTTTTTACTCGTTATTATCGGGTCCGTCTTCGTCATGGAAGCTGTGTCAGTGATCTTACAGGTCGGTAGCTTCAAGATGCGCGGTAAACGGATTTTCGCTATGGCTCCCATCCACCATCATTTCGAACTCAGAGGCTGGCATGAGAGCCAGGTCATTACAAGATTCTGGATCATCTCCATCATCAGTGCATTCATCGGTCTATCATTATTAAAAATAGTATGATCATTAAAGGGAAAATAGTTCACGTTCTAGGAGCGGGCAGAAGCGGCAGGGCAGCAGCCCAGCTCGCTGCGTCTCGTGGAGCTATTGTGACGCTGTTTGATTCCTCTGATGAGATTTCTAACATACCCACGAACATCACCGTTCATCCTAAAGCTACCATTGAGACAGGTAAGAACTCATCCTGTGAGCTACTCGTGATCTCACCAGGTATCGATACCTTCGGTGATTACGTCGCTGCTTTTTCTGAACATGCTGGTGAGATGATTGGCGAGACTGAGCTAGGCTACCGTTTCTATGACGGTAAAATAACCGCCATCACTGGCACCAACGGCAAGACCACCACAACCGAGCTAGTGCAGCGGATCATGTCAGAAAACGGCATAAGTTGCGTGGCCTGTGGAAACTACGGGATACCACTATCAGAAGTAGTCATGCTCGATGAAGTTCCTGATTCTATCGCCCTGGAATTGAGTTCATTCCAGCTAGAGACCATCAAGGATTTTAAACCGGATGTCGCGATTTGGTTAAATTTCGATGCAGATCACATGGATCGCTACACTTGCATCCAAGATTATAAAAATGCCAAGCTTCGTATTTTCGAGAACCAAACTGAACTCGATTTCTCCATCATCAGAGAAGGTGAAGATGTGGGGGGGATCAAAGCGAAAAAACTTACCTTTAGCACCGAGTCCCAAAACAGTGATTTTACTCTAATAGATAACAACATTTGTTTCCAAGGGAAGCCGCTCTTAGATTTAAGTCATACACGCCTCAGAGGTCTTCACAATGCAGAGAATGCTATGGCTGCCATCGGTGCTTGCTTAAAAATGGGAGTTGCAGAAGAAATGATCGCGCCAGCACTGGCGGGATTTGCGCCGCCGATGCATCGCTGTGAGCTGATCCGCACTCTTGACGGAGTAGAGTATCTAAATGACAGCAAGGCTACCAATCTACACGCACTTGATAGCGCACTCAGAAGTCAGTCCAGACCAGTCGTGCTTATTGCTGGAGGAAAAGAGAAGGGCTTAGATTACAAAGATCTTTTACCGAGGCTGAAGCTGCACGTGCATCATGCGATTGTTTTTGGAGAAATTTCAGATCAGCTCAAGAAATTATTTTCACAGGTAGTAGAGACTCATTTAGTAGCTACTTTAACAGAAGCGGTGCAGCTAAGCACCAAACTAGCCAAACATGGCGACGCGGTTCTCCTCTCACCAGGAACCTCATCATTTGACCAATTTAAAGGATACGAACACCGAGGGGATGTGTTTCGTGAAGCAGTACTTAAACTAAAGTAAAACCATTATAACAAAACACAAAAAGATGAAAAACAATAAACTCCAAACTAAAAGAAAGCCCCAAAGAGGATTCCGTGCCATATACGCACGCACCGTTGGGAAGAAAGTGAAAGCATCCGCTGCTGCCTCAGCAGAGGAGCTAGATGGTGATGTTCCTAGTGTAGGTATCGGTAAGGCTTTAAGTGTGATCCTTATTCTTCATGTTTTAGCGATCGCGGCGATCTATGTAGGCACCCAGTGGAGAGGCAATGATGACGACAGTAAGGGGAATGGCATAGCACTCGATGTAGACAAGGAAAATACTGACGAACAAAGTGAGATGACAAATGATAATCCAGGAACCGTTTATTTAGATACTCCAGCATCCTATGATCTTGACAACAACGGTCAAAGTAACAGCGGGACTGGTAACGATATCAATGACCGACCTAACAATGATCAAGGGCTAACAGTAGAGCCTAGAAAACGTCGTCCACGTGTCATCAAGCCAAGGCGCGACCCGAATAAACCTCAGGCTTTGAATAATCCTACAGTTACAGCTTACAATGATTACAAAATTCAAAAAGGTGACAATTTCTACAGGCTTGCGAAGAGATATAAAGTCAAGCAACAGAAACTCATCGATATGAACCCTAACGTGAATGCCAGCAGGATGAAGATAGGAATGATAGTCAAAGTTCCTCAAGAGTAAAAACTGTTAGAAAAAATTATGGGTAGAAGAAACGCAATCATGATCTGTCTAGGCACCACCTCACTCGTGGTGCTAGGCCTCATCATGCTTGCCTCTACCAGTGTCTGGGTCGAAACAGCGGACTCAAAATATTCTCATCTAATTAAGCAATCTCGCTGGACCGCGATAGGAGTTGTCCTGGCCAGCATCGTAGCTTGTGTTGATTACCGAATCTTTAAGAAGCATGCAAAGTTCATTTTCATAACTAGTGTGATCCTTCTGTTGCTCTGTTACGTCCCAGGAATCAAGCACACCGTGAATGGGGAAACCCGCTGGATCAGACTGCCTGTTCTTGGGCAATTCCAGCCATCTGAGATAGCCAAGCTCGGAGTCATCATCGCGGTAGGTGCTTACTTGGCGCATTTCCAGTCAGAAACTCGGACCTTTAAAAAAGGATTCCTCGTCCCAGGGATCCTCATCGTAGTGCCAGTGGGGCTCATCTTTTTTGAGAAAGACATGGGGACAGCAGTGGGGCTTGCCGCCGCATGTTTTGCCATTTTATATATCGCAGGCACACGCGCCATCTACCTGGTTCTCAGCTCAGTAAGTGGATTGGCTATGCTGTTTTTAGCGGTATACACGAACCCTAACCGATGGGACAGAATCACCTCCTTCACAGATATGGAGGCAAATAAACTCGGCGCAGCACTCCAGCAGTGGCGTAGCTTACTAGCATTTAGTAATGGTGGGGTCGATGGTCTAGGTCTCGGAAATGGAGCGGAGAAACACGGCTACTTACCATTCGCCCACACTGACTTCATTTTCCCCATCATCGGGGAAGAGCTAGGCCTCTGGTTCACATTAGGGACGGTATTATGCTTCGTCATTATCGCTGTCTATGGCATTGGCGTAGCAATTTACGCTAACGATATGTTTGGCAGATTATTAGCCATTGGGGTCACCTGCCTGATCGTAGTTCCCAGTATGATGAACATCGGCGTGACCACCGGGCTCCTTCCAAACACCGGCTTACCACTCCCATTCGTGAGCTACGGAGGCACCAACCTCGTCTTCACTCTAATTGCAATAGGCCTATTAGTAAGCATCCATCGTCGCTCAAAATTCGACGATGAGGATAACACGAAAGTGAGTAAAGGTGTGACCAGAGTTAGGCTTTAGGTCTTGAGAGATCAATTAATGAGCCAGATGGGAATTACCTCACTTTAATGGGTTCTCATACCAAACAACATTAAAGCTGCTTTGACCACCGATAAGGATGTCCAGATCACCATCCCCATCCATATCAATGAGGCGTGTGTCATAGGAGCTCTGCTTGGTATCTATTACATGTTTTGTGAAGTTGCCTGTGCTATCATTTTCGTACCAGGCAGTTTCTCCAACTAGACTAGAGCTGCATGAAGCAAAATCGATATCCCCATCGCCATCAATATCAGATGCTGCTAGGCTGTGCGGTTTATCCAGCTCACTATCGATCATAATTTTTTCGAACTCTGGACCTTTAAACCAGATGACACCTTTTTTATGCCCACGGGTCACAAGTAGGTCTAGATGCCCGTCTTGATTTAAATCCAAGGTGAGGACATTTGTTGCACCGGGATCATTATCGGAAACCAAATGCTTACTCCATTTTTTTGTTGGATCTTCAGGCTGTTCCCACCAGGCAACCCAACCGCCTGTAGGTGCTGCACAAGCAATATCACCTTTACCGTCTTTATTGATATCCCCAAATCCCATATAGTGATTTCTTCCTGGAGCGTCGTTATCTGCAAAAACATTAGGCTTCCAAAGTTCTCCATTGAAAGGGTTTTTTGGCGTTTTGAACCAAGTGATTGAATTTGGGATAGTGCTTTCCTTTTCATCTCTCCAAGAATTGGCAATAAGGTCCATTTTACCATCACGGTCAACGTCGGCAGTGATCACACAGTGAGCTCCGTTGACTTCCAGATTGATCATACGGCAAATCCATTCATCTTCAAAAGGATTTTCAGGACACTCAAGCCAAAATAACATTCTGTTAGATCCGATGTAATCCATATCTCCATCACCGTCTACATCCATCAATGTGCTGTGGATACAACCACGTTTCGCTACTCGTCCTGTCCAGTCCTTTGGCTTCTGTGGAAGCACGACTTCCTTAGTCCAGTTCGGTCCTTTATACAAAACTACCTTACCATCATAAGAACACATAACATCAATATGACCATCATTATCAAAATCATTGGCAACTGCCGTGCTTGTATTTGATCCTGTGTTATGAATAATATGTTTCTTCCATGCCGTTTTGTTCCAGTTAGTTTTGGGATCTTTAGGTGATGAGCAAGAATAGATAAGTATAAAGATTATACTTATAAAAACACTGCTAGGAATGATTAAACTGCTAGGGATTTGCTTTTTAAATGAGGTGACTGAGAGCATGATATTGGTTGTTTGATAAAGTTGCGCCAGGAGGATAGAAAATACAATTCTCGCATAGATACGTGAGGACTGCGGACAGGCAAGGGGAGAATATCAAAAAGTGTGAAATAGTTGAGAATGCTCACTGGGGTGCAAACAGATCTTTCATTGCCGCTCAAAATTCGACGAAGATGAAAACACGAAATTAAGCAAAGTCGTCACGAGGATAAGGCTTTAGTTTTCGAACGTTGACTCTTTTTTAGGTTTTTCAATGGCTCTCAAATAGGGTCTATAAAACCAAGAGTTAATATTGTCATTGTTGATTAAAAAGAAAAATGTGGCTCCATATCCTGTTGCTGAACCCATTAGGAAAATAACTTTTGAATTTATTTCAAACATATCATAAATTGAATTAATACTAGGCCTCCCACCATAATCAATATTTTGTAGGGAAACGAGCTTTCATATTCTTTAACACATTTCTTCGCTATCCTAGGGGTGTAAGTTCCGCCAGAACGAAATCGATTGCTTGAGGTGTTCCTTTGCTGGTTGTTTGATGCCGTAGCCAATGACGCCGATTGGTCCCTTGTAATTGAGCTCTCGCAGGGTTAGGAGTAGGCTCTTGACGTCATAGCTGCCCGAACCCAGTGGTTGGATGAGCTTGTCCCAGCCCATTTTCTGTGTGTCATCATTTTCGGCGCCGGCGATGAGAATGATGAAGAGTTTGGGGAGGGCCTTTTAAAAGAGGGGGCTGAGATCTTGCATGCCTTGGCTCTTCAGTTGGTGAGGGAGGGTGAGGGAGACACCGGTATTGTCGTCGGCGCTCAGGTTAGCCACCCGCAGGGCATCTTCTAGGGATTCGCAGTGATTGCCGACGTGCGGATAGATGGCGATGCGCAGGCCCAAAGGTTTGGCCACTGTGTTCAGTCGCTGAGGGGCGCGAACTGCATCGGCGTCACCTCCGCCTTTGCGGGCTAACTGCACCCAGAGAATTGCCTTTGTGCCTTTGAGGGCCTCGAGGTCGGCTAGTGGAATTGGTGCGGCTCTTTCTTCCTTTGTCACTGGCAGCTTCATCATGAAGGCGTGTAGGTTGATGCCCTTGGCGGACATCTCCTTGACTGCTTCCGCTGTGTTTCTCGGTCGCCAGGTCACCCCGTCGTAGCCAAGCTCTTTCAAGAGAGCAGCTTTGGCGGCGATAGTTTTCACATCACGGAGGCTGTTGTCCATGGAGAAGAATTTGTTCTTCGCCGCGGCTGTAGGAGTAGTGAGAATCAGCATTAGGGATAGGAGCGAGAGACAGTGACGGAGAGTAATCATGATCAGTTAGTGGCTGAATGTTTGCGGG
>JBLHQF010000035.1:0-15798 GCA_047624885.1 Cryomorphaceae bacterium
GAGTGTGAGTGTGAAGCTGCCTAAACCACCGGAACAGGAGCTGCAGAGTAAAAAGTATAAGGGTAAGAATTCTAAAGGGAAAAAAGGCGGCAGAGACAGAAGAGGGAAGGATGGTAAAGGAGGCGGCAGACGCAGTAGATTTGATGATGAGGCCAAGGGCAAGGTGAAGAATGTGATCGAGAGGATGAGTAACGTCATTTTAGGGACATTCAGAGCAAAGGGCAAGTTCCGCTATGTGGAGCCAGATTTCAGCGGCTTTCAAGCTTCACTAGAGTTAGTGGATGAGGAAATGGGAGCGAAGAGCGGACAGAGAGTGGTGATAGAGCTGGTGCGCTGGGAAAGTAAGTCAGCACCGCCAGTGGGTAGGATCACTAAGGTTCTGGGTTGGCCAGAAGATCCGGGTGTGGACATCGAAAGCGTGATTTCTAAGCACAGTCTGAGAGCAGGGTTCTCGAGTGAGGTGAAGTCTGAGGCGATGGCCCTTTTAGCATCGCTGCAAGGAGGAGCTACAGATGCCAAAGAGGGTGAGGAGAGCCCAGTGATAAAAATTTCAGCCAAGGAACTAGAGAGACGTGAGGACTGGAGAGATAAGCTAGTGCTTACGGTAGATCCTGATGATGCGAAGGATTTTGATGATGCTATCGCGGTTAGGTTGTTAGAAGATGGGAATTGGGAGCTGGCTGTTCATATTGCTGATGTTTCGCATTACATAAAGCCTGGTAGCTCGCTGGATGATGAGGCGGTAAAACGCGGGAATAGCACCTATCTAGTGGATCGAGTTTTGCCAATGTTACCTGTGCAGATCTCTAATAATATTTGTAGTTTGAGGCCGGAAGTGGATCGCTTAACAAAGTGTGCGGTGATGACATTTGATAAGAATGGAACGCGGACGTCATCAAGGTTCTGTGATGCGGTAATTCATAGCAAGGCGAGACTTGCATACGAGCAAGCGCAGGTCCTGCTAGGTCTGCCGATGGAAAATGCGGATAAGATAAAGATTCCTGAGGTAGGGGGAGAAGTAGTGGCTGGGCTAAAGCTGGCCTGGGAGTTAGCTAGTATACTACGTAAAAGGCGTTTCGCAGATGGAGCTCTAGATCTTGAATTTGAGGAAACGAAGATTGTTCTCGATGACAAAAAGAAAGCCGTAGATGTGGTGGACGTGGTGCACAATGAGAGTCATCAGATGGTGGAGGAATGCATGCTGGCGGCGAATGAAGCCGTGGCAGTAGCGCTGAAGATGCAGCGCAAAAATGCTATTTATCGCATCCATGAAGATCCAGATTTTGATAAGCTCAGTGAGTTCGCTGAGAAAGCCAGAGCTCAAGGATACAGAGTGGGTGACTTGACTAATAAAAAGCATATCCAAGAGTTGTTAGAGAAGGTCAAGGGGACGGCGAATGAGGAGAGTATTAAGATAGGATTATTGAAAAGCCTCAAGCGTGCGGCTTATAGCACGGATGCATTTGGTCACTATGGCCTGGCGAAAATGGATTACTGCCATTTCACCAGCCCTATCCGTAGGTATGCAGATCTAGTGGTGCATAGGGCATTGCAATCATTGCTAGTGAATCCGCCAGAGAACCCGGATAGAAATCCTAAATTAAAAGAAATCGCTGAGATAGCCGCTCATATTTCAGACACCGAGCGGAAGAGCTCCGAGGCTGAAATGGAAACCAAGCGCATGAAGATGATGGAGTATCTCGTTAGCATCCAGGAAGATGGTGGGGGTAAGGTTTTCACTGCGCTAGTGACTGATGTTCGACACATGGGACTGTTTGTAGAGATTTCCTCGATGAGGGTAAAAGGGCTGGTAAAGGTAGAGGATCTACCAGGAAAATCTCACGATAAATGGCGCATGGAAGGGCTTCGCTATGCAAGTAGTAGTGGCCTAGAAATAAAGCTCGGTGAGAAAGTTAAGGTTCAGATAGTGCGAGTGGATCTAGAGCGGAAGATGGTGGACTTTAGAATCGTCGATAATTCATAGAAACCCAATCAATATCTGGTAATTCTGGATGCTTATTGAGTGTCTCATTTGAAGTGAAAAAAAGTTTATGTCATCAGTATATAGAAAAATAAAAGGCGGAATAACAGCGCCTCAAAAATTTATCTCCAACGCAGTGAGTGCGGGTGTGAAGACCCCAGGTTCTGATCGCCTGGATATGGCATTGATCTCTAGCGAGGTGGAATGCGTGGCGGCTGGAACCTTTACCACCAATAGAGTCAAGGCTGCCCCGGTGAAGGTAAGTCAGACGCATTTACGAGATGGGGATGTACGCGCTATCCTAGTGAATAGCGGCAACGCAAATGCCTGCACAGGTATTAAAGGATTACAAGATGCACGAAAATGCACTAGGCTGGTAGGTAAGCGGTTAGACATTAAACAATCACAAGTAGCGGTTTGTTCGACAGGTGTTATTGGTCTGCCAATGCCTATGGTGCGGATAGAGCCGATGCTAGACGAGCTAGTCAGTGGCCTGAAGCGGAAAGAAGGAACATTAGTAGCGCAGGCGATCATGACGAGCGATACTTGCCATAAGGAAATTTCTGTTAGTTTATTGATTGGTGGTGTGAAGGTGAAGATAGGAGCCTGTGCAAAAGGCGCTGGAATGATCAACCCCCACATGGCGACTATGCTGTGCTTCGTCACCACAGATGCTAAGCTTTCCCAAGATGCTCTCAGAGCCTTTGTTTCAGAGGCGGTAGAAGAGTCATTCAACAGGATCACCATCGATGGCGATATGAGCACCAACGATAGCGTCATTATGCTGGCTAACGGAGCCAGCGGAGGAAAGGCAATCAGACGAGGGACTTCCGATGCCAAAAAATTTCAAGAGGCGCTTAGCTACGTGATGCTGGAAATGGCTAAATCCTTAGTAAGAGACGGTGAGCGTGTGACGAAATTTGTCACCGTGAATGTCAAGGGCGCGAAGTCATACAACGACGCAAAAAAGGTAGCTGAAGCCGTAGCAAACTCATCATTAGTGAAGTGCTCATGGAATGGGAATGACCCGAACTGGGGTAGGATCATTCATGCAGTGGGTTACTCAAAGGCGATAGTAAAAGAAGAACTCATAGATATTCATATCGGTGGTTTGGCGGCTTGTCTTGGGGGTATGGAGGCAAATGTTAGTATGGATGCTCTTCGTAAAAAAGTAGCAGCAGACGCCTTCATAATAGAAATAAATTTAAACCTGTGTGGAGGTGAATACACTATCTATAGCAGTGATTTATCACCAGAATATGTGGATTTTAATCGCTCCGAATACGCTTACTGGAAGCAAGCCAGAAAAGATGGGCTTACAAATCAGTAGTTTCTCGTTGGAATAAAGTGATGAGTTTACTCCTCTCTATGGCGAGATACATGGGCAAAGACGCCGTGTTGCGCCAGAAATTCAAAAAAACTCGTATTTAGTTGAGTTACTCTTCAGTCTCTTTCTCGTTATCCATCTCAGCAAAAACCATCAAGCCTGCAGTCGTATTGATGGTAGAGATCACCGTCACGCTTTGAGTGGTGCCTATTTTAGACACTCCGTTATTGACCACGATCATTGTTCCATCGGGCAGATAGCCCACACCTTGGTGGTCTTCCTTGCCCGTCCGTACTATCGGTAGTGGCACTCGCGTACCCACATCGACCTGTGGTTTCAGCGCTTCGTTCATGTCATTCAGATTGAGTGCATCCACATTTTGCAGTCTTGCTACTTTAGTTAGATTATCATCCGTTGTTAGGATCTGCGCGTTGAGAACCTTACAGATTTGTAATAAATGCGCATCGTGGCTATCCTCAGAGGACTGTGCTGCAGAGTCATGCACTGTCACTTTGATGTCGCGAGACGACTGCAATTTCTCCAGACATTCCAGCCCGCGTTGCCCACGTTGCCTTCTGCCAGGGGATGGGGAGTTAGACATGATCTGAAGCTCTTCTAAAACGAACCTTGGGATAACGACATTTTTCTCAAGAAATCCTGACCGCATCACTGCAGCGATCCTACCATCCGTGATTACATCACCATCTAACAACAGCGGTCTACCCGTGGTGGAGTCACTCCTGAAGCGCACATACGGGATTAATACAGCGAAGTCATCCTGGCCACTACGCAGCGCTATCACAGTCCCTAAAAACCCCAGACTAGCAAATAGCATGGTATTAAAAGCGGTATTAAATCCTACCCTGTTAGGGATCACTTCATCGAAGACTGAGCCGATTATTTCTGGCACCCCCACCCGCGTCATCAGCCATGCACAAAACAGCCCGATAAGTAGCCCAAAAGTGCCAGTAGAGAACCCCCGGATGGTATAACTTTTTGTAAGATTCTCAACAAACATGAAGAACATTGCCACGCATAGGCCCACAATCATTCCGATCCATAGCTTGTCAGGCCCTAGCAGCTGAAATGCCAGTGCCATACCGGCAAGCAGACACACAATCAGATAGATTGCTCTGGCAATGTTCAGAGAAGCATTTGATGAGAACTTATTCATAAAGTATATCTAACACAATCACAGAGCTACCGCAACATGACAAATCTGTTAGCCTGTGATGTTTTTTCGCCACACCATCACCCATTCACGGTTCTCTCTTCCTGAATAACTCTGGCTAGGTTTACCCTCCCAAACCAAGTGAAACATCGTATCAAAATTTTCAAACACCTCATCTCGTGTAGTGGAGAATGGTGGTCCCACTTCAGGCGGTTGCCCCGTATCTGTGAAGAACACCCCAGCGAAATATGCATTAGGCTT
Source organism: Cryomorphaceae bacterium (assembly GCA_047624885.1). Lineage (GTDB taxonomy): Bacteria > Verrucomicrobiota > Verrucomicrobiia > Verrucomicrobiales > Akkermansiaceae > Rubritalea. The sequence continues at coordinate 4,741 of JBLHQF010000035.1, forward strand.
AAGCAAATCAAACACGCTATCTGCATAATCAGCGCGTTTCTCAGGTGGAATGGCGCAATAACAAGTGTGCTCCCACACTAGGTCATATGCGCCTGATTTATCAGACATAGCAAATAAATTATCCTTGAGCCACACTTCACCCAGTTCAGGATGAGCCTCACGGGCAAGTCTCAGAGCTGTGTCAGAAATATCCAGGCCGGTAGCGTCTATCCCCGCGCCCCGCAGCATTGCCACATCATGACCAATCCCACAGCCGGGCACTAGAGCATTGGTATCAGGCTGGAAATACTGCGGCACTATCTTTAACAGTTCCGCGAGCACAGGAGTTCCTTCGCCTTTATCCCAGGGAATATCATTTTTATTATAACGTGCGTTCCAGTCCATGAATTTATTATTTATCCCACTTCCCGACCGTTCTTATCAGTCACGATCAAGTCCTCTTCCGCGTAATGCTCTTCTGCCGCATACGAGCTGAGCTGAAATGCTCGCTCGATAGTCTCCGCACTCGCTACCTCATTATAATAACCGTAATTATTCTTAATTTTAATAGAAAATGGTCCTTCCATCACCTGCCAGTCATCTGAGAAAGAATTCTCAATATGAGAAAAGTCCACTTCACGGAATGATGAACTCAGAAAACTCTTCACCTTGCTATGGAACCAGTTCGGAGTCAGTCGGTGATACTCCACCGTTTCCTCAGATGTCTTAGAGGCGAAGTTCTGCATCTGCAGCACGAAGTTAAAGCTATGCGGATCACCCGTAAAAACGATCGCGTTTTTCATAGATCCTCTATTAGCTCTCAGCCCTGCCCCGCAGACGTACAGCTTCCCATCCAGTTCAGACTCAGTATCAAATACCACAACTTCCACTGTATAGTCATGCTTCATCAGGAGCTCACCTATCCGAGTAAACTCAGCCACAATCACCTCCTCCACAATTCTCTCCATCTCCACATACCCGATGTGGAGCGCCTGTCGCTTACGCGCCTCAGAGAGAGGCTGAGTTGGTGTTTCATGTTGTGACATAGTCAAATCTATCTGATTAAATACTACTGAAATAAAATTTACAAGTCAGATAAAAAAAATCATGTAAAAAATAACTAAGGGAGCTAGCTAGCCTGGTGTCCTTTAATTTTTAGCATGACATGCTCATTGTTTTCTATGCCTGATTGGATACCCAGGCGCAGCCATAAGGAGCTAATTCTAGGTGCGTGTCATCTTGGCTGCAATAGGTCTTTCCGCTGAGTAAATCTGTCCACGTTTCTGTGGCGATGAGATTGAGTTCCACAAGTGGGATTTGCTGGACTTTATGCGAGATGTTATGAACAGCAAAGATAGACTCAGAACGGTTTAAGCTCTCACGCCAGAAGCCAACGACTTTTTTACCCAAGTGAAGTGTGTATTGAGTGGCGTTAGGGTGGAATGCCTCCTGTTCTTTTCGGATGCTGATTCTCCTTCTTAGTTCATCGAATAGGCGCTTATGGTGGAGCTCTTCATCGGAAAGTGCTCCTTCGAGATACTCTATGTCCCATTTATAACGATTAATGGAACGTGCTTGACCTGATTCTGCCATTCCTTGGTTATTGTTTTCTGTTCCTAACAGGCTGTGAATGTAGAATGCTGGCAATCCTTCGAGTGCGAGCATGATGGTGTGAGCTGCGATGAAGCGATCTAGCTGCCATTGGTCTTTACCATTCTTGACTGTTCCGGCCATGGCGCTGTAGAGTGAAATATTTGCCTCATAGGGCGTTAAGTCTCCATCTGGAGTACGACGCATCGATATCTCACCGCCGAAGTCTCGTAAAGTAGTGATCAGGTTATCCTGCTCTTCCTTTGATAGTAGGCCCTCAGCTGGGCGGAGTCCTATGCCGTCATGTGAGGCGATGAAATTAAGGTATGCTCGTCCTCTTCGCGCTGGAGGCATCGACATCATCCACTTCTTGAGGTGACGACCGTCGCCGCTCAGCATGGTGTGAAGCAGCAGTGGAGGGAGGGAGAAATTGTAGATCAAATGCGCTTCATTACCATTACCAAAATAACTCAAGTTTTCTTTATTAGGGACATTAGTCTCAGTGATCAAGATGGCCGATGGCTCTAGGTGCTCCACGATTAAGCGGAGCAGTCTGATGACTTCGTGAGTTTCAGGACGATGAATGCAATCGGTTCCATCCTCTTTCCAGAGAAAGGCAACGGCATCAAGGCGGAAAATATGAATCCCTTTGTCGAGATAGAATTGGATGATGCGGATGATTTCAAGCAGCACTTCTGGGTTTGCGAAGTTGAGGTCGACTTGGTCTTCGCTAAACGTGCACCACACTTGTTTTTCGCCAGCAACGGTTTCCACCGAGGTGAGTAGTGGCGTGCTGCGAGGTCTCACTACCTTGGTGAGATCCTTGAAATCAGAGCCTTCAATAAAGTAGTCTTTTCCTGGCGAGGTGCCTGTTAGGAAATTTTTAAACCACGCAGATTCACGAGAACAATGGTTCAGAACGAGATCAGCCATGAGGTTGAAGTGCTTGACGAGCGGCTCAATATCCGACCAGTCGCCAAAGTCAGGATTGACCGCTTTGTAGTCGATAACGGAGAAGCCCTCGTCGGAGCTATAGGGATTGAAAGGGAGGATATGGACATTATTGATATGAGGCTTTAGCTCACTCCGGAAAAACTCATAAAGTGTCCGTAATGGGCGCTCATTTTCTTTTTGAATTGAATCGGCATAGGTGATGACCATGATGTCCTTTTCATCCCATTTATTAATTTTAGGTGTCGACTCTATCGTCTTTTTAGCGAGCGGGACGGTCTTGAATATTTGTTCCGTGATTTGCTTGGTTTGAGCTTCGCCATAAATATTACGCACTCTTTCCTCTACTCCTTGATGGACTTGGATGACCTTAGGGTGCTGCATAATATCATATTTGCTACTACCAGCAAACTCGTCACGATCTGCTTCCACCGCAACGATGAGCATGTCCATGATGTCTGGCACTGCGGAGATCACGCGTTTCCAGCTCGGCATGAATGGCGTTTCCATTGACAGTTTTGGATCTAAAAAGTCGTTTCCTGCCTGCATGATGTTTTCTGCAAACACCTCAATAGCATGACCCTCAGTGTGCATGTCATAGTTCAAGCCATTGATAGCGGCGTCACTGTGATAGCTATCGACTAAGTCTAGGGCTATTCTATAATAGGTGGCTTTAATCGTCCGTATTCTCTCCTGTGTGAACACCTCGCCTTGGGTTGCCATCTTACGGAACAGCGACTTCGCGATATCACAGCTCATTTTGGATAAACCTCTGGATTTGTCATCAAGTGACAAATCCTGATGCTTGTGATCATAGGTTTCCGCGATATCCACTTGGCAGACTTGGTTGGTGGCGTAATTTCGGTGCATCTCCGAGAGCGTCCCCATTTCCAGTCCCCAGTCAGAGGGGATACGGATATCCTCGATGACATCACGAGAAAGAGAAAACTCGCCAGCGAGCGGGTAGCGGAAGCTGTCTAGGAAATCGAGGTAGTCGTTAGGCCCGCAGATTTTCTTAAGCGCTCTTAAAAGTGGCGTTACTAGAAGCCGGCATGCTCGACCATTCATCGAGTTGTTAGCGATGCGTGCGTAGTAGCCCTTGCAGAACTTGTAGCTTAGTGTTGGGTTCGCTACAGGGTAGATGAGGCGAGCTAATAAATCGCGCTTATAGGTGAGGATATCACAGTCATGGATCGCTACGGTATCGACTTTATTCGACGCTAGAATGTAGCCAAACATGTACCAAACATTACGGCCTTTACCGGCCTCACGCGGAGCGAGGCCTTTTTCTTGAAGTAGGGCATCTATTTTCCTTAGCCTAGGGCCATCGTTCCAGAGTATATCCGGATTCTGGGGCAGGCGCTCAAAGAACTGCAGTGCTTTCTTAAACTGAGACTCATCAGCCTGGTCGAGTCCTACCACGACTTGATCAAGATAAGGGACATTGGCTATTTCATCCACGATAGAACCCAGAGCCGGACCTTCTAGTTCTGAATAGAGTGATGGTAAAATCAGTCCCATAGGCTTCTTTTTGCGGAACTCGAGTAGCTCTTCTTCGAGCTCTTCTAGAGGCCTGTTGTTGAGCTGATGTAATGTGGTAATCGTGCCGAATTGGTGAAAGTCTCCCATGATGTTTTAAGTGTGTTGATTGAGTTGAAGTGTGGATAAAAGATTAAGTATAGCGTCATTCCAGCCCTTGGATGCCGGGTATTTAGCATGGATTACGTGAGTGCCGCTGACTTGAATTTGAGCTCCCAGAGGATCAGCATGAGGGATGACGATAGCGATATCGGCAGACTCAAGCATGGATTGATCGTTAGCGCTGTCGCCAAGAGCTACCGTGACCCATTCCGTTTCAGGGTATTTTGCTTCGTAGAGTTGCTTTGTTACCCTCAGTCCATCGGCTTTATCGGATGGTCCCATCAGGTGGATGAACTTACCGCCGCGCAGCGTGCGTATTCCTTTGGCTTGCATTTGGGATTGGAAATACCCCCATCGCTCATTGGTATCTTGCCAGAGGATAGGCTCTGACACGTGTCGTTGCTTGGCTAGTTTTGCAGCATCGTGAGTGAGACCCGTTTTGCTGGATAATTCTTGGTAGCTCCAATCACTAAATCCCTCAAACGAGTAGCCATTTCCCTTCCGCGTTTGATGTGCTTCGCTGAGGATATATTCTCTAGATAATCCGGTGATCAGCGTTGTGGATTCATCTTGATGTTCCCATGCTTGCTTTGGAGATGGCTGGCAGAGTGTTGATAATTCAGAATTATGCGGAACAGCGATGATACCTCCATTTTCCGCTATCCGAGGAGTGGTGAGTTGAAGCTCCTTGGCAAGGGCGGAACATTCGATGAGGGTTTTACTCGAATTAAAAACCAGCGGGAACTCCAGCTTAGAAAGCTGCTCGACCGCTTCGAGAGCATCAGTGTATTCATAGTTCTCGTCTATGAAGCTGGCGTCGAGGTCAGTGATAATGAGGAGTTTTTTCATCTGTGGAAGTTAAGTTTGAGTATAGCTTGCACGGACGATATGATGGTCATGATTAAGCTCAAGGACGCAATCGGCACGATCAGGCATTTCCTCAAACATCCATCGGGTGAGGCGCTCGTAGTGCATGATGAACCGTTTGATTTGCTCGTCATTCATGATTGAGTTGCTGTGCAGGCCTAGATCAGCTGTAAGCTGCCGTAGTTTCTCTTCCTGCTTGCTCCTCCATTGATAAACGCATTCAAAATCTGGCGCCTTGAGCATCACCAGTCTATTTATGAGACCAAATAGTTCGCTGTAAGGTCCTGCTAATTGTTGATTCGCATAGGTTCGCCATGCTGCATCCTGATCTTCGGATTCTTCAAGGTAGTTACATGGATCAGCCAGTTCTTGAGGTTGCTGCGCGAGTGCCCCTACGCACCAACCTTCAAATAAAATGATATCGACAGCAGTGTCACAAGAGCTCCATTTCTCTTCAGGAGCCCGGTCGTCGATGGCTTTATTAAACACGGGAAGCATCACAGGCTTCTTGTTTTTGAGCTGTTGGATCAGATCTATCCCCATCGAGGTATCATGTGTCCCAGGCACACCGCGTGTCTTCAAAAGAGGATGAATGCTTTCCGAGAGATCTGCTCTTTCCTGAAGGGTCAGATAAATGTCATCAATGGAGATGATCGCACATTTTAGTTGGTGTTCATGTTCTAGCGCGAGCGCCAAGACCATAGACAGCGTTGACTTACCCGTGCCCTGAGCTCCATTCACTCCGACCACGAGGGGGCCGTTTTCTTCATGTTGAGCCCAAGAAACTATCGATTTAGCCAGAGGTAGGTAGAAATCTAAAGCCAAGGACTCGAAGTCAGAAGGTAAGCCTTCCGCTTTGATCAGTGATTTAAGCCACTGAGGATGGGTAGCCATAGATGGCGTATTGTGATTTGATGGGTGGATACTACTGAGCATAGCAAGCACTATGCCATGACACCTTTAAAAGTCGAATTTTCTTACTCGATGAGCTGGAATCCGCTGTCGTATTACCTCGCTGGACTGGCAAAAATGGTGTTCCTCAAGGGGGGTGGGGCTGAGGGTTTTAAATAGCAATTTTCCGGTAAGGGACGCCCACGCTCTCGTCTCCAGCAAAACCCTCAGATAAAAACACACCCTTCCTCAAGTTCTGTCATTGACCTCCAGAACCGACCATCTAGCTTGATATCAGCTAAATCAAACAAATCTAACACTCTGCCGCGCTAGATTAGTAGGGAATGTCGGATTTTATATAGTGCCCGAGTTTGCATAATGGCATCGAGCAATATCGAAACAAAAACGAATAGAAAACATCATAATGAAATTAACGAAGAAGAATAAAATTATTAAATATTGCGCGGTTTTTGCCCTGATTGGGACAGCAATCGCCAACGCAGAAAATACGTTGCCGCAGAATAAGCCGGGTTACGACAAGGCCAGGGATCTAGGCGTCAAGGCGCCGGAAGGAGCTGACACGCCATTTGATGGGACGATGAAATCAATCGAAGAGAATTGGGAAATGTGGCCTAAAAAAGAGATGGCGATCTCATGGTCCATAGTGAAAAGCCCGACGGATGGCACTAAAGTTCTCATGACCAATGGTGGTAAGAGATGGGGGACTGTCGATCTGATTACTAAAAAGAAATATAAGGATTTTGAAGGGCACGTTGAGTTTGTCCTCATGGGGGCTCGTGGTGACGACAAGCCCGATGGCTATGCCAATAGTGGTGTATATATGCAAAATCGCCACGAGCTACAGATAGAGTCGCCTAAAGCGAAAAAAAATGTTGCCGACCCCTTCAACTGGAAGATCGGTGCGCACGGAATTGGTGCGGTCTGCATGGAGCATGTTCCTAAGCAGAATGCTTGGCGCCCAAATGGGGAGTGGCAATCTTTCCACTTCATCTTCACTGCTGCCAAGTGGGAAGGTGAGAAGATAACGGAGCCGGCTCGTCTAACTATGTGGTGGAATGGTATAAAAGTTCACGACAACGTGACCGTCAAACACGCCAATGGAGGAGTTAAGAATGGCCCTACCGCCGAAGGGCTCAAGCTACAAGAACACGGACAAGATGTGCGTTTTCGTAACATCTGGATCAAACCTAAGACAAAGACTCCATAGGACGATACTTTTATTCTAACGCAGTATGTTAGCAAAAATAATAATTTATAAAACATGAAAAAAAACTTATCACTCATAGCTACATTCAGCGCTGTAGCCATCGTGGGGGGGATCAATATTGCTCAGTCCCAGGCTCCAGTAGCTCCTGAAAATAAAGAGGCTGCGGCTAAAGACCTTACCTCTGCTAAGACAGATTACTCCCGCGGCAAGGGCACCGCGCGCAAGTGGGCGCATGAGCAGTCCGACATCAAACCGGATGCCAAGACGCTCTACGGCACGTTAGATAATGGAATGCGCTATGTCATTCACAAGAACGCTCTCCCAGCAAAACGTGTCTCTTTCCGTCTCCACGTAGATGCTGGTTCACTCTCTGAAAAGGAATCCCAGCGCGGGGTCGCTCACTTTCTAGAGCACATGGTTTTCAATGGCACCAAGACATTTCCAGATGCCACCAAGCTCGTCCCGCAAATGCAGCGTCTCGGCATCGCCTTCGGTGCTCACGCAAATGCCTACACCTCATTCGATGAGACTGTTTACATGCTCGACCTCCCGGATATGAAGAAATCCACCGTCGACCTCGCCTTCAATGTCATGGGAGACTTCGCAGACGGAGCGCTCCTCACAGACGCTGAGATCGATGAAGAAAGGGGAGTCATCTCCTCAGAGAAAACCTCACGAGACTCGATCAACATGCGTATGATGGAAAAGCAATTCCAGCACCTCATGCCAAATTCACTGGTGCCAAACCGCTTCCCCATCGGCACCGATGAAGTCATCGCCAAGGCGCCACGCGCCGAGTTCGTCGACTTCTACACCCGCTACTACACCCCAGAGAAAATGACATTCATCGTCGTGGGTGATATCGATGTAGCAGCGATGGAGCAGCGCGTTCACGCTGCCTTCAGCGGCATCAAGAACCCAGTAGAGCCCGGAAAGCCAGGATCAGTAGGGGATGTCTCAGGTGCTAAGGGATTCCAGACCGCCGTGTTTTCAGACAAAGAACTCTCATCTACCGATGTCTCCCTCATCCAGGTGAGAGCCAAGGAAAAAGTCATCGACTCCAAGGTAAATAGAGCGGTAAAACTCCCGCTAAGTATTGCGCACTCCATCATCAACCGCCGTTTCTCCAGACTCGCTAAGCGGGAAAATGCCACCATCACCAGTGGCTCCATCAGCTCGCAAGTGCTTTTCCGCGAAGCAGAGATCGGCAGCATCGATGTCACCGCAAAAGGCGGCAACTGGCAAGCAGCAGTCCCTGTCCTTGAGCAGGAGCTTCGCCGTGCCGTAGAGCATGGATTCAGCCAGACTGAGATCGATGAGATCACCGCTGGCATGATCAATGGCTACCAGCAAAACGTCGTGCGTGCTGCTACGAAGAAGACAAACACCATCGCCTCATCATTCGCTAAGCACGTCCATGGTGACTTCGTTTATTCCACGCCGGAAGACGACCTTTCCATCTTCCAAGAGAATCTAAAGACCGTCACCCCAGATGCCTGCCACAAGGCGCTCAAGGACTTCTGGAATACCGAGGATATGACCCTGGTCCTCAGCATTCCTGAGCAGCCAGAAAACGCTGAAAAATCACTAGCAGCGCTCTACCAGAGATCAAAGCTCGTCAAAGTAGAACCAGTAGCGCAGAAGAAAGTCGCCGCATTTGGCTACACAGATTTTGGAAGACCAGGCACTGTAGTTTCTAATAGCCATATCGCAGATCTTGATGTCTATCAGCTAGAATTTAGCAACGGAGTTAAGGTCAACTATAAGCAGACAGACTTCGACAAAAACCAAATCCTCATCTCATCCCACTTCGGCACCGGTAAGCTAGGGATGCCGCAAGGTAAGCCAGGTCTCGATATGTTAACTGGAGCAGTCGCCAATGGCGGTGGACTAGGAAAGCACAGCGCAGATGATCTCCGTACCCTCCTCGCAGGAAAGAATGTAGGCATAGGAATAGGTATCGGTGATGACTCATTCACACTCGGTGGAGCCACCACTCCAGAGGATTTAGAGCTCCAGCTCCAGCTCTTCTGTGCCTCTCTAACAGACCCTGGATTCCGCCCAGAAGCTGAACGTCAGTTTAAGGCTAGGCTCCCGATGATGTACTCTCAACTCAAGCACTCAGCCAAAGGAGCGCAAGCCCAGATGTCAGGCTGGCTCCACGGAGGCGATGGCAGGTTCACCATCCCAACATTAGAGCAAGCTCAAGGACTCGGCACGCCTGATGTGGTAAATTGGATCAAGCCACAGATGCTCGAAAGCGCATTGGAGATCGGTATCGTGGGAGATATCGACACCAAGGCACTCATCCCACTCCTGGCGAAAACCGTAGGCGCGCTCCCAGCCCGCAAGCCAGCAGAAAAAGTAGCAGAGGCACTCAGAACCATTACCGTTCCAGAGACACCGATCACGAAGAAATTTGGTTTCGAGAGTAAAGTTCCCACCGCCATGGCTATTGTGGGATGGAAGGCAGAAGATAACACCAAGCATGATGTAAAGCTTGCTCGACGCGCAGGCATCCTCGCAGAAGTCCTCAGTGACCGCATGCGCATCAAGCTCCGCGAAGAACTCGGAGACGCCTACTCACCAGGTGCCACCACACAGCTCTCTGGCACCTACAAAAACGTAGGTTTCGTCCTAGCCTACAGCCCCGTGAAGCCAGCTGACTTGGACAACGTCAGCAAAGTGATTGTCGAACTAGGCGATAAGCTCGCAAAAGAAGGAGCCTCAGAAGATGAACTCAAGCGAGCGCTCACGCCCCGCATCGGAATGCTCTCTAAATCACTACGCCAAAATTCCTACTGGCTAGGAAGCGTAGTAGCGCAATCCCAGACCAAGCCCTACATGCTAGACTGGGCACGCGGCAGAGAAGCAGACTACAAAGCCATCAACCTAGCTGACATCAACGCACTCGCTAAAAAATACCTCAGCAGTGACCGCAGTATGCTCATCAAGATAGCACCAGATGAAGTAAAGTAGTAGTTAAGGTGTGTTTTTATCTGACGGTTTCCCGCGCGTAGCAGCGACACTCTGTCGCTGTTAATGCTTGGTGAGACGACAAGGTGTCGTTTCTACTTTATGAAGTAACCCCCAGATAAAAACACACCCTAGTAGTTAAGCAATAGATTCACCAAAAACTTACCCCTAGCAGAAGCTAAGCTCTGCTGGAGGTAAGTTTTTTTATTTCCGCGCCAAACAGCGAAGCTGGTTAGGGTGGGTTTGCCAAACACACCGAGTTACGCCCTTCATCTCTGAATTATCTATCCCATGGTCAGGGCAGAAAAATATTAGCCTAATCAACCGAGCAGGTCACAGGCTAAAAAGTAGCTTTCAAAAAGCATCGCAGTTTGCTCGGCGAGACAAAGCCTACCGTCGTGTGTTCTACCTAGAGTATCCCCTAAAGAGATAGATGATCACCAATTTAAGCTGACAGACACTTGACGATCCGCTAAATTGAGAGTAGCTAACAATCATGCAAGAGAAATTAGAAATAGACATGGCTCAACTGCCGGAGGAAGGCAAAGCATACAGCGGCGTGCTGGATCCGAAAGTCTTCGGACTCACCGAGAAAGATGCCAGGCCTGTGGGAGGATTGGAGTATGATCTCTACGTGCAGCGGTTCGATGACGAGCTTTTATTACGGGGATACTTAGGAGCTCCATTTGAATTTACCTGTGTCCGGACAAATAAATTGTTCGTGCAGACAATTTCTTTAGAAGAGGCCGCGGTCTCTCTAGAGGTGCTTTCTGGCACAGTGGATGCCACTGAAGCTATACGGGAAGAGGTTTTGATCAACCTGCCAGACTATCCTAAATGCGATCAAGCGGACATTCCAATGGAATGTAAGCTAGATGAGAGCTATTTAGCGCTGGACAAACCAGTCGAAGATAGAGTAAGTGATGCGCCCTCAG
>JBLHQF010000036.1:0-15762 GCA_047624885.1 Cryomorphaceae bacterium
TCAAATCGCCGGATGGTCGACTCGTCGTAGTATGAGCTACGACATGAACCACCACTGCAACGTGGTCCGCGAGGTGCAATTCGATATCTGGCGTAAAACTCCCAATACGGGACTCATCGTGAGTTTTGATGCCAACAGCGATGGTAACATTCACCCGAGGCACAAACGGCCGGTGGGGGAACGCAGCGCGCGCTGGGCAGTCTCCGAGGTCTATCAGTTAAAGGATAACCGCAACCAGCCTATCAAGTGGCGCGGCCCAGTGTTCGACAAGATGGAAGTCAAAGACGGCAAGTGTGTGGTGAGCTTTGAAAAAGATGGCGCCGAGGGTTTGCGTCTTGATAAGGACGTGGATGTCGGATTCTACATCGCTGGCGAGGACAAGGTTTTCCACCAAGCACGCGCCAAAGTCGGCGGTGGTGAGGTGACCGTCTGGAGCGATACGGTGAAAGACCCAGTGGCTGTCAGATATGCTTTTTCTAACTTGCCGATCGGTGGTCTGATGAATGGAACCGAGCTGCCCGCCTACCCATTCCGCAGCGATAACTGGCCGATGAAACCCCATCACTCCGAGGGCGAATATATGAGGTCACAGGTAAAGAAGTAATCAAGCGGTAATCTTCTATTCCTGATGCTCGAGTTGATTGCGGTGAAAGACTCTAGCTAAGTCATACGTAACTTTATTCCAAGCGGGAATAGCGCCGATGAGGATGAGTCACATGCTAGCTAATCCTAACAGCCTCTCTCAAAAGAAAATTCCTAGCAGTATTAAACAATCCAATCCAATCCAAACTAACCATGCCATCGTATCTAAATCGTCGTAAATTCATCACTCAGCTTGGCTTCGCTGGAGCCGCCACTCTTGGTTTTCCAGCCATTGTAAGAGGGCAGAATCTCAATAGTAAACTTCAGGTTGGCTTCGTAGCGGTCGGAGGCAAGGGGCGCTCACACGTTGATGCCTGCCACAAGCACGGTCTCCAATGCGTCGCCTTTGCAGATATTGATAAGACAACTTGGAATAGTGTGTCGAAGAAAAAAGGCTGGGAGGGAGCCAAGGGATACACCGATTGGCGAGAAATGTTCAAGAATCACGGCGAGGAACTCGATGTGATTTTTGTGTCCACCCCAGATCACACCCACTTTGCACCCTCGATGACTGCTGTCTCGATGGGTATCCATTGCTACACGGAAAAGCCACTGACCTGGTCGGTGCGTGAGGCACAGCTGCTGACAGCTGCTTATGAAGCCAATCCGAAGGTAGTTACCCAGATGGGAAACCAGGGACACGCGGGCACTGGCTGGCGTAAGGTTTACGATTATGTCAAGGCGGGTGCCATTGGGGATATCACCGAGTTTCACACTTGGACAAACCGCCCAATCTGGCCGCAAGGCGGGAAGCGACCTATGGGCTCTGACCCGATCCCTGATAATGTCAACTGGGATGCGTGGGTTGGACCTGCTCCTATGCGGCCTTACGTAAAAGACGCCTATCACCGTTTCAAATGGCGTGGCGTGACTGACTTCGGCTCCGGTGCTCTTGGTGATATGGCGTGCCACACCACTGATGGTATCTACGCTATCATGGATCCAGGATACGCAGCCACTAGTGAGCCTCTCTACATGAGCGAACCAGTCGGCGACCAATTTCCTAGTGGCATGTCTGTAAAGGCAACCTACCGTGCGACCAAAGATCGCCCCGGCTTCGCCACTCTCTGGTATGAGGGTAAAAATGCGGACGGTAAACCCAATATGCCGGAGACTCCTGAGGAGCTGTTAGCCGATAAACTTAAATTGCCGACCACCGGAAACCTGGTCATCGGCACCAAGGGCAAGATGCTTGTCGAAGGTTCCTACTGGGACAATCCACGTCTTATCCCCGAGGCGAAAAATACTGCGTTTGGCAAGCCGAAGCAGCTCCTTGAGCGCTCGCCAGGTCATCTCCAAGAGTTCCTGATGGCCTGCCGTGGGGAAAAACAACGCGAATTTAGTAAGTCTAACTTCTCCTATTCGGGTCCGATGACGGCAAATATCCAGCTCGGTAACCTCAGTGCCCGAGCAGGCAAAAAGCTCGTTCTCAACGAAGCGGGCGTGATCATCAGCGATCCTAAAATCAACGATCTCGCCTGGCGCGAAGCTCGCAAGGGATGGGGGCCAATGGTGCAGAAGTTGAAGTAGTTAATTTTAGATTGGATGCCGTTGGATGAAAGACCTTCTACCTCCGGTTCCTTAATCTCAGGGGGATTTGATATTCGCTGGACCTAAATTAGATGTAGCTTCTTTGAAACTTAAAGAGTTTAGTGTGAGATCATGTTTGGAAACCTAGCGGATTTCGACTAGCTGTTCTCCCGAGGCTAATAAATCTAAGGCGTGATTTAGGTGATTTGCGAGGAGTTCTTTAAGGTTTGCTTCTGTGGTGTTGCCACATCTCAGCCAAATGATTGTCGGAGGAGGGCCAATTCTACCAACCATTTCAGCGAGATCTCTGTCCTTAGTTAATATCACAGACTTTGCTTCACGCGCTTTCTCGAAGATAGTATTGTCATCAGCGTCTCTGAGACCAATTTCTCTGAGGGCAATAGTTTCATCACCAAGTTGCTCTTGAATCCAGCCTGCTAATCTAGGGGATAGATGGGCATCGAGCTAGATCATGCTGCGATGATTGGGTGGTCGATGCTTTTTGCGGCGTAATTGATAGCGGCGATGATGTCTTCTTTTTCTAAATCAGGCATTTCATCGAGAATTTGTTCGAAGTTTAGACCAGCCGCTAAGAGTTCAAGCACATCAGTCACGCGTATTCTCATGCCTCGGATGCAAGGTCTTGCCCCGCATTGTTTGGAGTTTACTGTAATACGCTGTTCATCAGTTTTTATGAAAATATTATAGACTGAAAGAGTCTTGATAGCGATTTCTTTTTTAGTGGAATCAGTTTTAGTCATTGACGGTATCATTGAACAGGGCAGGTTGATAGAGTGCCAAGTAAAATAGATATACCTAAAAAAACGATTTATAGATTGTCGATTTATAGTCGATGTTTGCGGCGGCTACATGAGAATGGGATGGAGACGGTGAGTTCTAATATGCTGGCTCAGGCTGCGAATGTGAAGCCGGCGCAGTTGCGGAAGGACTTGGCTCACTTTGGTCAGCTTGGAACGCGCGGGCTAGGATACCCAGTGGAACTTTTGTTAGAAACGATCCGAGCTGTCCTGGGGCGGGCTACTCTACAGCCGGTCATTCTAGTCGGTGTGGGAAATCTAGGTCGTGCGTTATTACGTTATGATGGATTCAAGAAAGAGGGCTTTGAGGTATTGGCGGCGTTCGATACAAATTCTGAGGTGCTGAAAGAGGAGGGGATCTCGGTGCCGCTACTGCATGATGATGAGATGATTCCATTTATCAAAAAAAATTCCGTAAGGATGGCGATACTTTGTGTGCCAGCGCAGTTTGGCCAAGAGGTGGCAAATGTACTTGTGGATGCGGGGGTGCAGGGGATCCTTAATTTCTCCCCAACGATCTTACAAGTGCCAGATCAGGTGGTGGTGACTAGGGTGGATCTAGCGATGGAACTGGAGAGTCTGAGCTACTTCATAGATCAATAGATTGCCGAATAGTGACCCGCTCTTATCATTTAGGATTTAAATCTAACTTGAAGTAATAATTTTATTTATTGTCGGTGGAATCATGCCATTATTTGAATTGTTATGAAAATAGGAGTTCCAAAAGAGATAAAAAATCAAGAGCATCGCGTGGCGATGATTCCAGCTTCGGCACAGGATCTAGTGAAACGTGGGCATGAAGTATTTGTCCAGAAAAGTGCGGGAGAAGGCTCTAGTTATAGTGATGAGCAATATATATCATGTGGAGCTACTATGTTGGAGACTGCGGCGGAAGTATTTGCGGCGGCGCAATTGATCGTGAAGGTGAAAGAGCCACAGCCTTCAGAGGTGGCGATGTTGAATGAGAACCATATCCTTTTCACGTATCTCCATCTCGCAGCGGATAAGAATCTAACAGAAACTCTTGCGGCTACTGGTGCAACATGCATCGCCTACGAGACGGTCAAGGTAAACGGACACCTGCCTCTATTGGAGCCGATGAGTGAGATAGCAGGGCGTATGTCAGCTTTAGTGGGAGGCTATCATTTAGCGAAGCATACCCATGGACGCGGTATTCTACTGGGTGGTGTGCCCGGAGTAGCACCCGGGCGCGTGGTCGTGATCGGTGGTGGGACAGCCGGCGAGAATGCGGCACGAGTGGCTAAAGGCATAGGCGCGGATGTGACTATTCTTGAGGTAGATTTTGAGAGAATGCGCTTTTTGGATATCACGATGGAAGGGGCCAGGACGGTCTTTTCTACAGAGGCAAATTTGAGAGAACTCCTTCCTAGAGTCGATCTAGTGATCGGTGCCGTTCTTGTTCCCGGAGCTGCTGCGCCAAAGTTGATCAACCGTAAGATGCTGCGGCTGATGCAGCCTGGTTCTGTGTTCGTGGACATTGCTGTCGATCAGGGCGGATGCTCGGAGACTACCAGAGCGACTACTCACGAAGATCCCACGTATATCGAAGAGGGTGTGGTGCATTACTGTGTGGCAAATATGCCAGGGGCCTATTCTAGAACAGCTACGCAGGCATTGAACAACGTGACCCACGGATGGACGGCGCTGATTGCAGAAGCTGGTGTGAAAGAAGCCTGTGCAAAACGAGAGCAACTCGCTGGCGGTATCAACTGTATGGCAGGAAAAATAACCTGCGAGCCTGTAGCAGAAGCGCATGGGATGGACTACGTAGATCCCATTACGCTACTTTAAATTAGACTCTCTAAGAGAACTAAAGTGCGGCTTGTGTTTCTTTCACGAGTTGCACTGTGGCCTCCCAATCGATGCATTTATCAGTAATGGACTGACCGTAGGTGAGGTCTGCTAGAGGCTGCGGGAATTTCTGATTTCCCGCCACGAGATGACTTTCTAGCATTGCACCGATAATCTTGGTATTACCTGCAGCCCGTTGAGACACTATGTCGCGATAGACGTCTGGCATCAGTTCATCGTTTTTCTGGCAGTTGGCGTGTGAGGCATCGATCATGACACTATTACAGGCATCTTTTTTGGTAAGAATTTCTACGGTATCCGCCACATGCTGGGCTGAGTAGTTCGGTCCATTGTCGCCTCCACGGAGAATGATGTGGCAGTCTGGATTCCCAGAGGTGGTCACGGCTGATGCCACGCCCTGCTCAGAAACTCCGAGGAATGTCTGTGGTTGAGTCGCTGCATTGATCGCATTGACAGCAGCGATGAGGTCACCGGTGGTGGTGTTTTTAAACCCAATCGGCATCGAGAGTCCGGAGGCCATCTGGCGGTGTGTCTGGCTCTCAGTGGTACGTGCGCCAATGGCTGACCAGGAAATGAGATCAGCGATGTATTGCGGAGTGATAGGGTCTAACAGCTCGGTGGCTGTAGGCAGGCCGATGTCGATAATCTCGCGCAAGAACGTGCGTGCTACCTTAAGACCGGTAGCGATATCATCTGATCCGTCAAGTGCTGGGTCCATGATGAGGCCTTTCCAGCCCACAGTGGTGCGGGGCTTCTCGAAATAGACGCGCATCACGATGTAAACTTTGTCCTTCACTTCTTCAGCTAGCTTAGCGAGTTTCTGCGCGTATTCGATGCCTGCCTTGGTATCGTGGATAGAGCATGGCCCTAAGATGAGTAGAAATCTAGCATCTGTTCCCTTTAAGATATTACGGATGATCTGGCGAGACTCTGCCATGAAGGCGGCTTGCTGATCATTTCGGCTGACTTCTGACTGAAGAGTAACGGGAGCTGGTAGTGGAATATTCTTAGTGATATGTAGGTCTGAAACTTGCATGTAACTTGGTGATTTGAAATTGGTAATTTGATGTTCTGTTAGAGAGCTGAATCAATGTCTGCGATGATGTCATCGATGTGCTCAATACCTACTGACAAACGGATCAGGCCAGGGGTGATTCCACCAGATGCCTGCTGCTCAGCATTGAGCTGTGAGTGGGTGGTGGAGGCTGGGTGAATGGCGAGTGATTTAGCATCACCTACATTTGCGAGGTGTGAGAATAGGCTGAGGCTTTCAATGAATGTCTTACCTGCATCTTGGCCACCTTTGATTTCAAAGGTAACGACGGATCCGCCTTTTCCTGACTGATACTTCTGGTTACGCTCATACTCAGAGTCATCTTCCAGTCCAGGGAATTTAACCCACTCTACTGCTGGGTGGGACTTAAGATGCTTGGCGACAGCGAGAGCATTTTCGCAGTGTCTATCCATACGCAAGTGAAGGGTCTCTATGCCCTGGAGTACGTGCCAAGAGTTATCTGGAGAAATACATGCGCCGAGGTTTCTGAGTGGCACGGTTCTCATGCGGAGAATGTAGGCGAGGGGAGCAAGTGGCTCCGGTAGATCATGTCCCCAGCGAAGTCCGTGGTATGATGTGTCTGGAGTGTCGAAGAGTGGGTGTTTGCCACCAGCCCAGTTGAATTTACCAGAGTCAATGACGATGCCGCCGATAGAAGTACCATGGCCACCAAGCCACTTGGTAAGTGAGTGAACGATGACGTCAGCACCATACTCGAACGGACGGCAGAGGTGAGGAGTCGAAAAGGTAGAATCTACGATGAGTGGGAGTCCATGCGCGTGTGCGATATCTGCGATAGCCTCTAAGTCCATCACCTCAGATGAAGGGTTAGTGATGGTCTCGGTGAAGACTGCGCGTGTTTTATCATCGATCGCAGCTTCGATTTCTTCAGGGTTATTCGCGTTGACGAATTTCACCGTGATACCGAGAGCAGGGAGGATGTTATTAAACTGAGTGTATGTTCCACCGTAGAGATTAGATGAGGAGACGATGTTGTCTCCAGCCTGAGCAAGGTTGATGATAGAGTAGAAAATAGCAGATGTACCAGAAGCAACAGCGAGTCCGCCGAGCTCATGCGCGCCTTCGAGCAGTGCGACACGCTTTTCTAACACGTCAGTGGTAGGGTTCATGAGTCTGGTGTAGATGTTCCCTAGCTCCTTGAGAGCAAAGAGATTTGCAGCGTGTTCGGTAGAGTCAAAAACATAGGATGCGGTTCTGTAAACTGGAACGGCGCGTGAATTTGTAGTCGGGTCTGGTTGTTGGCCACCGTGGAGGCATAATGTTTCTCTTTTCATATCTGGTAAGATATATAGCGGATTAGAGGGAGGATAAAAGCAAAGAAATGCGAATTTTTGTGTTTGGTCTGTCATCCAATTTCTGACAAGATTCTCGAATGATAAAAACTCTATTAATTACCGTGTTTTCAGTCCTGCCGCTCAGCCTAAGTGGGGCTAAAATCCCAGTTTATCTAGGTAGTGGATCAGTAGAGGGAATTTCCCGTGTTCTCTTAGATTCAGAAACTGGCGAGCTGACGGGTTTACGAAATGTAGTAAAGACTGCCGCTCCCGGATCATTAGCTCTCTCCAAGGATAAGAAATTTTTATTCACTACGGGACGAACCAAGGGAGAGAAAACAGGCTTCGTTGCATCGTTCGCCCGGCAACCAGATGGAGGTTTGACGCTGGTTAGCCAACACAGCTCAATGGGATCAGGGCCGTGTCATGTTTCATTAGATCGTGATTCGCAGTTTTTATTCGTGGCAAATTACTCTAGCGGTAGCGTGGCGAGCTATAAAGTAGATGAGTCAGGGAAACTATCACCAGCAGTGAGCCAGCATCAGCACGAGGGGAGCAGCGTGCATCCTAAGCGACAGACAAAGCCCCACGCACATTCCATATATTGCTCACCGGATAAGCAATTCGTCTATTCCGCAGATCTAGGAATAGACAAGGTGATGATCTATAAGCTAGATTCAATATCTGGGGGGCTTACCCCTAGCGGTTCCGCGAAAGTGCCTGCTGGTGGTGGGGCGAGGCACATGGCGTTCTCTGAGAATGGGAAGAAGCTTTACGTTCTAAATGAACTCACACTCACGGTCTCGAGGTTTGGCAGGGATGAGAAATCTGGCGGGCTGAAGTTAGAAATCACTAAGCCTGTGATGGCTGAAATAGCTGAGAAGATGTCTTGCTCAGAGATCCAGGTTTCTGCTGATGGAAAATTTATCTATGCCGCCTGTAGAGATCTCGATAATCAGAAGCGCGATGTCATTTCTGTGCTAAGTGTGGCAGACCTCAGCATTATTCAAGAGCAGCCAGCAGGCGTCTGGATACCGCGGCACTTTGGTATTTCTCCGTCAGGGAAATGGCTACTTGTAGCTGGGCAGAGGGAGAATAAAGTGGTCGTCCACGCATGCGACCCGCTCACTGGTAGGCTTGAGAAAACAGCGCACAGTGTAGAGATGGAGAAGCCAATGTGGATTCTCTTCCCCTGAATTCTTTACTGCTAGTATGAGGGTAAAAAAATAGTCATCAGAAGAGAATCTGATGACCATCACAATCACTACTAGAGTGAGAGTATTTTAATTTTCCTTAGGCTACTTTTTTTTAGGCTCTTCTTTCTTCACAGGCTTCGCTTCTTTCGCTTTTTCAGGGTCAATAAGGTCTTTGACAGTGAGTGGTGGCTTGCCTACTTCAGTACGTTGTTTCTTGACCATTTCTGCAGTAATTGCATCGGCTTTGTTGCCGAAGTTACTCCGCACATAGGTGAGCACAGAAGCGATCTCCGCATCAGTCATCGCCGCGTTAGCTGGCATCATCATGTTATACTGCTTGCCCTTTACCGTGATCGGTCCCATCAGTCCACGGAGTTGGATACGGATGAGGTTTATGGCAGGTCCGTTGACCCACTCAGATTCTGCTAGTGGGGGGAATACATTTGGTAGTCCTGCACCAGTAGCCTGGTGACACATCGCACACTTTAGCTTGTAAATATCTGCTGAAGCAAAGGTCGGAAGTAGGCTGGCTGCCATGGAGGCTCCAGCGATTAAAGTAAATTTTAGAGAATTGTTCATAGTAACAGTATATTAAACTCAGATTGACCTTTCGTAAAGCGACTTTCTAGAGAAAGTCTGTCAGCGTAATAGCTGCTAATAATCCCTATCCAGCATGTAGTGGGCGATCTGTTCTAGTCTAGCGGCGCTCTTGCCAAACGGCTTTAGCGCATCGAGAGATTTTTTAGTGAGCCTTGCAGCTTCTAAACGAGATTTCTCTAGACCTAAAATGGCTGGGTAGGTGGACTTATCAACCGCTTCATCTTTACCAGCAGTCTTCCCCAGTTGCTCGGTAGTCTGAGTGACATCTAGGATGTCATCGATGACTTGGAAGGCTAAACCGAGATTGTATCCGAAGTCTGTTAGAGCTGCGAGCATGGCAGGAGTGACGTTTGCGGTCATCGCTCCCAGGCGGATAGAGCTGGTGAGAAGCGCGGCGGTTTTCGCCTCGTGGATCTGGATGAGCTGCTTTTTAGTGAGTGATTTACCTTCTCCTTCTAGATCTAAAATTTGCCCGCCGATGAGCTTTCTGCTGCCGCCAGTGACAGCTAACTCGCCGACATAATCTCTGGCCGAATATCTTTTGCTGGCAGGAGTCTTGGCGA
Source organism: Cryomorphaceae bacterium (assembly GCA_047624885.1). GTDB lineage: Bacteria > Verrucomicrobiota > Verrucomicrobiia > Verrucomicrobiales > Akkermansiaceae > Rubritalea. Next base: position 9,532 of record JBLHQF010000036.1, read on the forward strand.
TGATGGCGAATGCTTCTGTTAGAAGTGCATCACCGCAGAGGACAGCCACTCCCTCTCCGTAGACTTTATGGCTTGTGGGGCGTCCTCGGCGCAGATCGTCATCGTCCATGCAGGGGAGGTCATCATGAACGAGAGAATATGTGTGCATGATCTCTACCGCGCAAGCGGGGAAAAGAGCGTTCTTTATCTGGCTACTATCAGCACCGCAGGCCTCAGCGGCGGCCAAGCAGAGAATGGGGCGCAGTCTTTTACCGCCGGCGAAGATGCTGTATCGCATTGCCTTGTGGATGGTGACGGGGCGGACGTTTTCTCTCGGGAGTTGGCGTTTTAGCTCAGCGTCGACGAGTTTCTGCTGTGCCTTCAGCCATGATTTGAGATCGCTCATTAAAGTGTTTTTTTAGAGGATTTCTGCTATCTGCACTGCGTTTAGTGCCGCACCTTTTCGGACCTGATCACCGACCACCCAGATGGTGAGCGCGTTGTCTATGACCTGATCTTTTCTGATACGGCCCACCAGGCAGTCATCTTTGCAAGTGGTGTCTAGCGGCACTGGATAGAGGTTGTTCTCTGGGTCATCTTTGAGCTGGATTCCGGGCTGGTTTGAAAAACAAGCTTTGGCACCTGCTACATCAACTGGCTTTTCGAACTGAGCGGTGATGGAAACTGAGTGTGAGCGATACACCGGAACACGCACGCAGGTGCAGGTGACTTTTAGCTCAGGTAGTTGTAAGATTTTCTGACTCTCGAAGAGCATTTTCTGTTCTTCTTTGGTGTAGCCATTTTCGAGAAAGACATCAACGTGAGGGATCACGTTTGAGGCGATCTGCACGGGATAAACGTTGATGTTCTCTGTAGTGATTTCCTCACCTGCAGCCAACAGCTTGTTTTGCTCCTCTAGCTCAGTGATGCCGGCAGCGCCACTTCCTGAAACAGCTTGGTAGGATGAAGCGATGATGGATTTTAGCCCGTATTTCTGATGCAGTGGAAAGAGTGCCATCAGCGAGATGATGGTAGTGCAGTTAGGGTTAGCGATGATGTTTTTAGAAGCTGTCATCGCTGCTTCTGGGTTTATCTCAGGGACGATGAGTGGCACATCTGGATCCATACGGAATGCGGATGAGTTATCAATAACGATACAGCCGGCCTTCGCAGCAGATGGTGCGTATTCTAGGGAAATGCCACCACCAGCAGAGAAGAGTGCAATGTCTATCCCCTCGAAGCTCTCGTGTGTGAGCTCTTGAATGGTGATTTCTTCACCGCAGAAATTTCTAGTCTGACCAGCAGATCTAGCAGATGCGAGAAGTGTGAGTTTGCCCATAGGGAACTTTCTCTCAGCGAGGCAGTTAAGCATTTCCTCTCCTACGGCACCTGTTGCTCCTACGATAGCGATGTGTTTTTGTTGGTTCATGTTGTTGTGGTTATGTTTAGGGAGCATACTGGAAGATGATGATATGGCAATCCTAAGTAGAGTATGTTGAAGAAATGTCTTAATATTGCTTGCTGAGTGGTTTATTTATAGCTATTATTTTAGCAGTTAAGGAGAGGGTTTCTCCATAGCTTCAAACCAAAAAAATAATTAAATAATATGAAACTAGTTAAAATTATCTCAATCATCGCAGCAGCAGCTGGTATCGCTCTTTCAACATCATGTGGTTCAGCTTCAGCTCCTGCTCAGGAGCCAACTATGCCAGCTACATACATAGCGCCTGCTAAATAATTATTTCATTTTTTAAAATGAAACAACTACTCAAAACAAGTGCCTATTTGCTGGCAGCTACGGCTATCGCTCTACTAAGCGCTAGTTGTGGATGCGGATGTGGTTCCTAGGTATCTAGAAATCCACAAACATATTTACATTAAGGTGAGCTTTTCTAGAGAAGCTTGCCTTTTTTCTTGCCTAAGTCTCTGAGCTGTCCAATATGAAATGCATAACCTATAACAACATTATGAAAATATTCAAAATTCTAACATTACTGGCCGTAGCTGCGGGATCAATCACACTCACATCATGCGGTTGCTGTACTGGCGAAGAGGAAGTACCACCACTGAGACCACTACCAAACTTCAAGCCAATTCAGGTAGACTACTCTAAGTAAGCATACCTAGATCTTACTATTTAAAATTTCAGCCTTTGCATTCATCTTAGATTTGAGTGCAAGGGCTTTTTAGTTTATTTTTTTAAGCTTCGGTAGTCATCTGTGCGGATGGTAATGCCTTCATCGTCAAGTCTTTCTAGTAAGGGCATGAGTATCTTACGAGTGGTGCCTATCTTTTGGCGGATATCGCTTGCGGTGGCTTTTTCTGCTTCTGTTAGATAAGAGATGACTGCTTTTTTGGCAGCTTCATATTGTGAGGTTTCTAGCAGAGCCTTAGGATCTAGTTCGATGACTTTTCCGCTGCGTATCAGGAAGGTGAGAGCCTGTTGGGCTTCTGCTGTATCGGCTAGCTCTACTCTTGGTGGAGGCTGTAGACCTGATGATTTCATTGTGGATAGAATTTTATCCGCAATGGCTAAAAGATGGTCTGGTAGCTCTAGGGAATGCTCGGCGCTAGCTATCCCGTCTTTGATTTTATTAAATCCATTACCAACGATGTGCTTTTCAATGTGATCAGAAAGTGATGGATGGATGCCATTTTCCACGAGCTCATTCCGCCATTCCTCGATCGGCATTGTGGGTGTGTCTGGGAATTTTTTATGGAAGCAAATGATGACCTTCTCTCCAGTAGCTATAGCACTTTTCCAGCCTGCGGGATCAATAATGTGGTCGCCTCGATTGGTGACTTTCTTCTCCTTGATAAGCTTAGCGATTTGTTGATCGCTATGGTCGCGAGTGAATGGTGAATTAATAATCGGTTTTGAGGTGCTCAGTATAGGAGATTTTTTGATTTCCGTGAGGATGAGCTGGCGTAGGTTTTCTGGGTTCTCAGCACGTAGCTTTAGGAAGTTTAGCCTGGACTCACTACGAAACTGTCTCGGCTCAGCAAATGCGTCAAGGATGACGCCGCCACCGAGTGTGCCTTGCTGCGCCCCATCGCGGATGACGAATCGGTCTCCCACACAAGCAGTGATAGGGGACTCTAATCGCAGCTGGGCGTAGCAGGACTCGCCGGGAGCTAGCTGAGTCTGTGAGTGGATGATGATCCGCGCCCGCGTGCGTGATGTGCCGTGGTGGAGGATGACGGTTTCGGTATGCTTGAGTTGTCGCTTAGTAGCGCTCTGACCGCGGATGCTGCGACCCTGGCGGCTGAGTGAGATGTCTAGCGTTGAGGTTTCTGTTAGAATATCTGGTAGAGTGATCACTGAGCCACGTTGCACGCCCGGCTTACCACGTTCATTGAGAGGCAGGTCAGGTACATTGAGAGCAGTGCGCATTCCGTGAGTGGCGGTCTCCACTTGCGATGAATGATTCTGAATTCCACGGATGTTAGAGGTAAGGTTTTCTGGCATACAGCAGATGGTTCCTCCTTTAGCAAGATTTCCTCCAGTGAGTGTACCAGTGATGACGGTGCCCACACCAGTGGGGGAAAATGTCCGGTCCACTGAGAGCCTAGGGATCAGGTTTTTCGGAGACTGTTTCAGCTCCTTAATGCGGGTTAGTATTTCTGCTTTGAGAGCATCAATGCCTTTACCAGTGACCGATGATACTGGAATGATGGTCGCTTCCTCTAGGCTGGTGCCGATGAGTTCATCACGGACTAATTCCTCGGTGAACTCGATGTCCTCCGCGAGGTCTGCTTTAGTGAGTGCGATGATCACATTCTCAACGCCGAGGTAATTTAAAATATGCAAGTGCTCTTCAGACTGCGGCATCCAGCCATCATCGGCGGCCACAATAAATACTGCGATGTCTAGCGAGCCAACTCCAGCCACCATGTTATTCACGAAGTCCGCATGCCCTGGAACATCAATGATCCCCACTTCGTGGTCCTTGCCCTTATCGCTAAGAGTGAGATGCGCGAAGCCAAGCTCGATGGTGACGCCACGTTTTTTCTCCTCAGGAAGCCTATCTGGGTCGATGCCAGTAAGTGCTTTTACGAGCGATGATTTGCCGTGGTCAATGTGACCCGCTGTGCCGAGTATGCAGTGCATTTTTTTTGAAATGGTTAAGGGGTGATGATTTCTGTGATACGTCCTTTTTCAAAATCAAACGTCGTCATTTCTAATCGCACCACGTCACCAGCTATGATCTCGTCACGAACGTGCGCCATTTTCATCTGCGTATGCCCAATGATCTGCTTGCCATTCTTCAGCTCCACACAAAATGTGCGGTCATCCCTACGGCTGATCACTTTTCCCTCAGTTACTATCGGTGCGTCTTTCATCTCTGCTGATAAGTTAAGCGCTGATGTGGTATTGTCCAGTATAGTCGTGGTGAGTTTTTCAGTAAAGTAGGATGATACTCTAGTCCCATTTTTTCAGACGAGTCATTAAGTCTTGGTTTGATCGCGCAGCGCCCCGCGTGCTTTCATGCGTTCGTGGCGTTCTTGTTCAGGGAGCTCTAGATGATGGAGCTGGATAGTGTGGCCAGCAAATCGTTGCTTTAGGTTCTGAAACCAAGACTCTTTGTCTTTGAGTTCAGCTGTGAATGGTCCTGCGATGATGACGTCGGTGTTTGGTAAGTTTTCCGAGGCTAAGGTAAAAAGTGTTTCATAAACTGGATCTCGGTAGGTCTGTTTGTAGGTGGGTGAGTCACGGTCATGCGGGTCTATTCCTGCTGCACGGTGTGCTGCCTGGATGATGAGATCAGTAGCGGTATCGCTATCAAACAAGGCTGAACGAGTCATTCCTGCTAGCTCGCGCGCAAAGGTCGTTTTCCCAGATGCAGGTAGGCCACACACGATGTGTAAAGTAGTCATGGGGCTGTTTTGTTGATGGCTTTTCGGCTACCCCATCGGGTAGAGGTTGGATTTCGTGAGTTCGTCGATTTCTGCCATGACGGCATCGCTGATGGTGATGTCTGCGGCGGCGAGGTTTGCGGGGAGCTGGTCTAGGGAGCTGACTCCTATGAGGGTGGAGGCTACGAAGTCGTGTTGCTTGCTCCAGGCGATGGCGAAGGTGACGGGGTCGATGCCTTCTCTGGTGGCTATTTCTATGATGGCTTCGGTGTTGGTGATGGAGCGGTCGTTGATGAAGCGTTCGGCCATTTTTTGTTGTCGCTCTGGGCCGTTTAAGTAGGCGGTGAATCTGGCGCCCTCTGGCTTTTCTCCTTCATTGTATTTTCCTGAGAGGACGCCGCCGCCTAGTGGTGAGTATGGGAGGCAGCTGACTCCTTCTGCGATACAAGCTGTGCTTAGCTCGTCTTCGAATCTACGGTTGTTCACTGAGAAATTATTCTGGATGGTGTCGGCTCGGCGTAGGCCGGCGGCATCTGCTTTGCTGAGCCATTTCATGAGGCCGTAGCAGGTGTCATTTGATAGTCCATAGGCGCGTATTTTTCCTTCGCGGATTAGGCTGTCGAGTGTTTCTAAGGCATCAAGGGCGCGCATTCCTGTGTCTGGCCAGTGGATTTGGTAGAGGTCGATGTAGTCGGTTTTGAGTCGTTTGAGACTTTCTTCTAGGGCGCGGCGGATGTTGAAGCCATCAATGGCGGCTTTATCGGATCTTACGGGTGGATTAAACCACCCGTGGGCGGGACCTGCTATTTTGGAAGCGATGATGAGTGATTCGCGGTTGATGGATTTATCGCTCATCCATTTGCCGATCCATTTTTCAGTGAGTCCGGCGAGTTCCTTTGTGGGTGGAACTGGGTAGACCTCTGCTGTATCGAAGAAGTCTATTCCTCCTTCCACGGCGGCATCCATGATCTTGTAGCTTTCTTTTTTATCGGCTTGTTGGCCGAAGGTCATGGTGCCTAAACCAATTTCACTGACTACTATTCCACTCTTACCTAATCTTCGCTGTTGCATGGACTGAATTTAAAAGCGGAAGATTCATTTGCAATGTAAAAATCTTACTTGCTATAAATGAGTTTAGCGCACAGTGTCTCGCAGCACGACAAGCAAGCAAATACTATCGCCCCAGTAGTTCAACGGATAGAACAAGGCTTTCCTAAAGCTTAGATGTAGGTTCGATTCCTACCTGGGGTATGCTGCGGATTCCTCCTTTGGCTTGGATGACGGTGTTTAAGAGTTCCTGTAGTTCGTTCGCTACTTTAGGGTGATCTTTAATGATGTTTTTCTGCTCACCGATGTCGGTTGATAGATTGTAAAGTTGGCTTCCTTTGTTTTCCT
>JBLHQF010000037.1:0-15739 GCA_047624885.1 Cryomorphaceae bacterium
GGAGGCCTCGGAATCTAGCCCTTTTTGTGTCTTGCAGAGCATCAGCAGTCCGCGCTTTTTAAAGCCGAATTCTTCTGCCTCAGCCAGCTCAGTGAAGAGTTTTCTGCTCTCTAGACTCAGTTCCGCGAGTAGTCCCTTCACTGTTTCGGTATGCTTCTCGTTCGCATGTTTCCAGAACTGGATTCCCCATTTAGCGAGGTCCCAGCTAAGTCTGGGTTTCACATAAAATGGGCTCTCAGGATTCATCATCCAGCGCATCCCCTTGGCGATCATCCCTGCGGCAGCTAGTGGGATGAAATGGCTGGGTACCACCATCCCAGCATTACCAAATGAACAACCTTCCACGGATTCAGGGTCTCTATTCAGTACCGTGACATCTAACCCGCGCAGAGATGCATAGTAGGCAGCGCATAGCCCGATGACGCCGCCTCCCACGATGATGATTTTCTCTGAACTATTTTGCATGTTTACATCATAATCACATCCAGATATGATCGTCTTGCGCATTCCCTCAGCCGTTACCGACTATTCTGCAAATATCAATTGAAAATTTATCGAAAATCATTAATAGTCTCACTGATGCAAGCTAACAAGATTAGATCTGGAACCTCTACTGAGATCCAGAGTAGAACCAAGAATAAGACTGCCCTGCCATGGACGGTCATCGTCTATGATGATCCTATCAATCTCATGCAATATGTGACCATGGTGTTTAAAAAGGTCTTTGGCTACTCAGATGAGAAGGCCGCTGTGCTGATGAAGCAGGTTCACGAAAAAGGGCGCTCGCTGGTGTGGTCTGGTGAGAAGGAAAAAGCAGAATTTTATGTCCAACAGCTGCATTCGTTTCAGCTTACAGCCTCACTAGAACAAGAATCATGAAGCTCGCTCCCACAATCAAAGGCGGTCTCAGGATCGATGCCGACTCACTCGCCGACTGGATGGTGCTAGATGCTATCTGTGCGGATGCTGCAAGTCTCCCCGGCGCGCCACTTTATGAAAGGCTCTCAGAGAAGATGCCGAAAGATGCGGACTGGGAAGAGTTCGTAGCGCCAGACATACGTAGCCAGTTTTCTGATCAGATCACTCACGTCTCTCGCGCCATTTCATCTGCTCCTATGGATGAAGATCAGGCAGGTTCCATCTTCATCTCTAAAGAAGATGCCCCGGTCTGGTATGGAGCGATCAATCAAGCCCGCATGACATTGGAGCAGGTATTCCAGCTCAGTGAGTTTGATGAATTTGAGGATCTAGATGAGCTAGGAGATATCGGAGAAGAGAGACGTTCCGCAGTGATCCGTAGCCACTTCTACTCTTACTTCCAGTGTCTTTTGTTAGAGTATGTGCTGGATTAGATTCAAGGGCGTTTTTCTATCCATTCTTGAGTTCCGTAGCGTGATGTTGCTAGCTCATTTACTGCGGTAAAAAAACTTACCTCTGGTGTCCATGGTATTACTGATTCTGTTAGGAAATGGGTGAACGATTGCTGCCATTTAGAGGTGTCAGTGATTCCGATAACCGATCCCTGATGGAGCAGTCCGTGGCGGGTGCGTTTTTGTCCTGCGCCAGCTAGTTTATCACCGGCAGGAGTGACGATGTCGTAGGCGACTGGGTTTGCGAAGCAAGCAACCGAGTTATTGCCGCTGTTCTCGGAGATTAGTTTACAGTTTGTCCCTGTTTCATTGAGGGCAGCGGCAGCTGCTTCATGGATGATACGATAACTCTCAGCACCCCGCAGGGTGGCCCAGGGATGGTTGCGCGGGATGACGAGAGTGTAGGTGAGATCGGTGCGGTGATCGACAATTCCGCCGCCGGTCCAGCGGCGAATATAGTCTAGGTTCTCGTCATTGAAAATAGCGCGTGCGGTGGCTAGTGACTCGAAGTATCCAAAGCTCACAGATGGTCTATCCCAGCAGTAAAATCTTAGCGCGGGAAGATCAGAAATATTTTCTAACAGAAGCTGATCCATGGCCATGTTCGACGCCCCGGATCGAGGGGGAGAGTCATGCCAGAGGTTGAGTTCTGTTAGGGTTTCCATAGGTGAGTTTTTACAGGATACGGATGAGATGTCAATGGACTGGACAATTCATGAGAATTGGGATTGGCTTAGGCATGAGTCAGCCATGGAAAATCATCATTGCTTGCCTGCTGCTGGTGGCGGCGGGAGTATTGTTGTATTTAAATATGCGAGTGCAAGATGAAAAGATCACGCCATTGAGTGAGTTTAAAACCACCGAGCTGCATGATGCTGCGGAAGCAGGGAACTTAGAGAAGGTAAAGCAATTGGCTGAGAATGGGGCAAATTTAGATGGGATGGATCACTACGGCAAAACGGCGTTGATGAATGCTGTGGCATACGATCGCGTAGAGTTGGCTCGCTGGTTGCTTGTCCAAGGTGCGAAGATGAGTTACGAATACACGCGAGAAGAAACAGCTGCTGAGCGCGAAGAGCTAGATACACAATATGAGGCGTTGAGCGATAATTTCGGTCAAGATCAGCAGGATTTATATAAAGACCTACCAAAGGACCTAAGAGAGGAAATGTTATCAGACGAGTTTCAAAAGCAAATGAGACAAAATATAGTCGATGTTCATTTTGAGAAGACGCGTGAGCATGTGATGGAGCGCTGTCGAAGCCTGCCAATGTTGAAGATGTTAGTTGATGAGTTTGGGGCGGATATTGATCATGTTGACCCTTCTGGTTACTGGCCTTTGTCTAGCTTTGCAGAGGAGGATGAAATGGAGGCGGTGCGGTGGCTATTAGAAAATAACGCGAAGCCTAACAATACCTCTACAGGGCAGACCGCTATCTACAAAGCGATTCAGAATAATAACCTAGAAATGGTGAAGTTATTTTTAAAACATGGGGCTTCACTTGATGTGGTGGATGTGGATATGTGTGGCCCATTTTTGTTGTGCGAATCAGTGAAGATGGCTGAGTTGCTCATTAATAGCGGTGGAGACCTCACGGTGAGGGATCAAGCTAATTTCCCGTGTTGGTATTTTGTCGATGATGAGAAGACGAAAGCTTACCTTAAGAATGAGGCCAGAAAGCAAGGTGTGCGATAGTTTTTATTTATAGCTTGCATGTATCAGCCAGACATGAAGATTTAGGGGCATGAGCATTTCCCAAACTGACGATGTAAGAATAGCCAAACTAGATCCATTGATTTCACCTGCTGTTCTTTCCTATTACCTGCCTATTTCTGAAAAGGCTAGCGAGGTGGTTTCGACCGCGCGTCAGGGGTGTGAGAATATTATGAATGGCACGGATGACCGCGTGCTGGTGGTTGTGGGACCTTGTTCTATTCACGATACCAAGGCGGCAATCGAATACGCGCATAAGCTTAAGCCGTTGGCAGATAAGTATAAAGATGACTTACAGATCGTGATGAGAGTTTACTTCGAGAAGCCGCGCACCACGGTGGGTTGGAAGGGGATGATCAATGATCCGCATCTAGATGATTCATTTGATATTAATCGTGGTCTGCGGGTCGCGCGTGAGCTGCTGTTGGAGCTTAACGAGATGGGGATACCATCCGCTACGGAATTTTTGGATACTATTTCGCCGCAGTATGTGGCGGATCTGATCACGTATGGTGCCATCGGGGCACGCACTACGGAGTCTCAGATACACCGCGAGCTTGCGTCTGGGTTATCGATGCCAGTAGGATTTAAAAATGGAACTGGTGGGAGTATCCAGATCGCACTGGATGCTATACAGGCGGCAAAGGGGTCTCACCATTTTCTCTCGGTGTCGAAGGAGGGTGTGTCTGCTATCGTGACTACGACAGGGAACGATGCATGTCATATTATTCTACGCGGGTCATCAAAAGGACCTAACTTTGATGCGGATTCAGTGAGAGTCATCTCAGAGCGTCTCAAGTCAAAGGGATTGCCGGAACAAATGATGGTGGATTGTTCGCACGGGAATTCTAAAAAGGACTACCGGAATCAGCCCGCAGTCGTGTCTGACCTCTGTGGACAGATAGCGAATGGCTGTAAGTCGGTGGCTGCTGTGATGATAGAGTCTCATCTTGTGGAAGGCGCACAGAAGCTGGATAGCGACCCTGAGAAGATGACTTATGGCCAGTCTGTGACTGATCAATGCATCGGCTGGGATGTGACGGAGGATGTGCTGCTTGAGCTCGCGAATGCCGTGCAGGCTAGGCGAAAACTTTAGTAGTAGTTATTGGCTAGGTTACTTCTTACTGGCGCTGTTCTAAAAATGATTGCTTAGAGAGTGAGGCGTATTTTCCATTCAGGCTGAGAAGCTCTGCATGGGTTCCCTTTTCCAGCACCTCTCCATGTTCGAGTACGTAGATGCAATCGGCGTTTTGGATGGTGGAGAGACGGTGTGCGATGACGAATGCGGTGCGTGTGGACATGAGGTTGTCGAGCGCATCTTGGATGAGCTTTTCGGTCTTGGAATCCACGCTGGAGGTGGCTTCATCTAGGATTAGAATGGGCTGGTCCTTGAGCAGGGCGCGGGCGATTGAGAGGCGTTGCTTTTCGCCTCCTGAGAGCTTCACTCCACGCTCGCCCACATTGGTATCGAGTTGTTCAGGAAGTGCTCTGACGTAGGGCGCGGCATTGGCGGCTTCGAGCGCGATCCAGAGTTCGTCGTCGGTGGCGTCACGCTTACCGAGGATCATGTTTTCGCGGACTGTGCCGTTGAAGAGGAATGCGTCCTGAGTCACGTAAGCGATGCTGTTTCTGAGAGATGTTTTGTTGATGGTGTTCAGTTCTTTGCCATCGATAGTGATCGATCCTGAATCGTATTCATAGAATCTGGTGAGCAGGTTCACGAGAGTGGATTTCCCAGCTCCTGTGGTGCCTACGAGGGCGATGGTTTCTCCAGGTCTTGCTGTGAAGGTGATGTTCTTTAGTGTGGCGGGAGTGGCGTCACTTTTGTCATCTTTATCATAAGTGAATGACATGTTAGAAAAGCTGACTTCACCTCTAATAGGAGTTGCTAGATTAGCTCCTTGGTCTGCGTGGATTTCATCGGGGGTGTCTAAAATCTCAAATACGCGCTCTGCTGCTGCTTTGGATGAAAGCGCCATTTGGTTCAGCCCGTGGAGCTTACCTATGGGCTCATAAAGTGCCCAGATGATGGTGAAGAAGATCAAGTAAATTTCTGTTCCTACAGCTGGGTCACTGATGATGCGGTATCCTCCTACGCCGAGGACGAGCACGTAACCAAAGGAGTTTAGTAAGCTCATGGAAGGGGAGTAGTATGCCCAGTATTTCATGACTTTGAGGGTGGCTTCGCTGACCTTGTTAGATAGTTGGTTGAAACGTTTCTTCTCCTCGTGCTCAGCGGCGTAGGATTTGATCTGGCGTATTCCAGAGATGTTATCGCTGAGTAAAGAGTTCATGTCGCCAGTGAACTTTTTCATGTCGCGGTATCTGCCGCTAGCATTTCGAGTATAGATGACTGCACCTATGGCGAGTAGTGGAATGGGTGCGAGGGCTGTGAAACCTAGGATAGGATCTTGCAATATGAGAAAGGCGGCCACTCCGCAGATTTGTAGCACTGATACGATCCCTTGTTCTACGCCATCGATGAGGAGCCGTTCCATAGAAGGAACATCCTCAGCAACTCGCGTCATGACATCTCCCGTTCTGCGGGTGTCGAACCACTTTAGCGGGAGACGTTGTAGTTTAGAATAGAGCTCCGAGCGGAGATCAAAGATGGCTTTTTGCTCAAAGACGTTGTTAATCAGGATACGTAGACAATTAAAAAAATCTCTAGCAATGAATGAGGCGAGGGCGATCAACGTATAAAGAAGCAGTTTCGATGAAGTTTGCTCTTTGTAATCTTCCGATTGGAGATTGGGCAGCTCTTTTGAGAGTTCTGCGATGATGATTTCTTTAGATTTAGAGTCGCTGACAGTCGTGTTCTGAATGGTATTAAGGATATCCGTAGTTTTTTCTACCTTCTCGTGCTCACTAATTACATTTTTATATATCTGCCCAGACATGGCTGAAAAGATGGGTAACATGGCGGTCATTAGAATGGCACAAAGTAGCTGTGCACTAGCTAGTTTTGGATAGCGTCCGTAATAGGAAAAGATGCGTTTGATGGTCTTCATGAATGGGGGGAATGTGAGACAGGAATTGGTTTTTGTAAAGAAATGGTCAAAATGAGTGAACTTTAGGGTTGTCTAGACGGGTATTTGTTAGCTAGTGTTACTTTACACACTGAAAACGATTAATCCCAACACTAGAAACTATGCCTACATTATTTGGAACACTAACAGCACTCGTCCTAGCCATCTCTTTATGGATTGGATATAAGAACCAATCGGAATACAAGATACAGATAGGCCTCAGGCAAGTTGAGGAAGCAAACTACAAGAGAGAAGTAGCTACTCTTAAAAAGCGCACTGAAGAATGGCAGGCCACTATGGATGCTAAAGAAGTGCTCATTGCCGCTAATGGAGTGCTCTCTGAGGAGATAGCCGTTCTTGAAGCTAAGATCGTAGAGATCAAGTCTGAAATCACTCAGAAAGAGGCAAAGAAGAAACAACTAGAAGTGGAAGTGGCTGAAGCTACAGCGATATTTGACAAGGTCGGCGGTGTGAGAGCACTCATCCCTAAGATTAAGGGGCTTCGTTCTGACATTGCTACATTAACTGCTGCGATCGAAGATGGGAATGCTACATTGAGCAACCTCAAGCAGACCAAGGCTGACACTCAGGCAACGATTGCTGTGAATGAGGAACGTGTAGAATTTGAAACAACTGGAAAATCTCAGCCGTTTCTTAAAACAACCATTAAGACGGTCTATTCAACATGGGGATTCGTCACACTCAACGGTGGTGAAATCCAGGGTGTTGTGCCAGGATCTACTCTTGCAGTAATTAGAGGAGAAGAAGTAGTAGCTAAACTAAAGGTAACTACTGTAGAGCCAAACCGAGCTGCCGCTGATATTCTCAGAGAGACACTCGGTGCTGAAGTATTCCTCAGGCCGGGTGACAAGGTTGTGGCAATCGCTACTGCTATGCCAGCTAAGCCAGTCGAGACTGCTAAAAAAGTAACTGCTAACTAATACCTAACCACCAACATTAAATACAACTTTTAAAAGATTATGAAACTTATACTATACATCCTCGCATTAGTTTCCATTGGTGGCGCTGCTGCTTTCTCAATGCTGAATATTGAGAAGCATGAAAAACAGCTTGCTGATACTAAGGCGGAACTAATTAAAGTCATTAATAAAAAGAAGCAAGTCTCTACGAAAGAAGGTCAACTTCAAGATGAAGAGCTTCTCAGGACACAAGCTAAGAATCAAAATAATGACCTGCTCGCTGATAAAGACATCAAAGAGAATGACGTCAAAGATAACAAGAAGCTCAGTGCTAGTTTTGACGATGACCTAGAAGAACTAGTTGGCAAGAAGGACAAGATAAACGCTGCATTGGCTGAAATCGAGAAGGAGCTTAAAGGTGAGAAAGTCCCACTAGACCAAGTGGAAGAATTTGTTACAAACCTTGAAAGCAAGAAGAAGGATCTTAACAAGACCAACATCGCTCTGCAAGAAGAAGTCAGTGTCTTCTCCGATGCGGTCAAACGGAATAACGGTATTCTTACCGATTTCAAAGAAGCCCAACTCAAGCGCCGCAAGAGCCTCAATGCGAACAAAGTTTCATCACTCATCACAGCAGTGGACAACGAGTGGGGTTTTGTAGTGGTCAAGCCACATACAGACGCGATGATCAAGCAAGAGTCTAAGCTCTTAGTAATCCGCGGAAAAAGGCACATCGGTAGGCTTACTATCAATGCAATTGAAGTTGAAGCCGGCAGAGTACTAGCGAACATCGACTACTCTAGCATGGCTCCGGGAATGAGAATCAGACCTGGTGACCGCGTTATCCTGAGCAAAGCAAATACTCAGTAAACGATAAGTAATACTACTTAAGACAATATTTCTAAGCCCACAGAGCCTGCTCTTGTGGGTTTTTTTCTTTTATCGAAATCGATTCTCAGAAAAAGCAAATGAATGTTGAACAAATCTGTGGTATATATGTCTAAACACAAGAGTAATATGGCTAGCATTTCGATCAATGCTCTTGAATCCGGGAAGGCTGTTGATGCAGAACAATCAGTAGTAAAATCAATAACTCCTGTGGATGAAAGAGCTCAAACCAAGCAAGGTGCCCGTGTGGACCCTGACCTTCACTTAGTGCAACTAGCGCAAAGTGGTGATACTAAGGCGTTTGATGAGCTAGTCATGAAGTATAGCCAGAAACTCTACGGACTGGTCTATCACATGACATCAAATAAAGATGACACTCATGATCTGCTTCAGGATGTCTTTGCCAAGGCATACCGTTCAGTGAGTAAGTTCCGTGGTAATTCCATGTTTTACACCTGGATCTATTCTATTGCAACGAACATGACCTTGAATTTCCTCAAGAAACGAAAGCGCAGGGTGGTGTCCAGCCTCGATGATGTAAATACAGGTATCCAGAATGACCCCGCATTCGTCGATGCGAGCCACCGATCCAATCCTAGGAGACAGATAAATATCAACGAGCTTCAAAAAAAATTGAACAAAGCGATGATAATGTTGTCAGAAGACCACAGAGCAGTAGTTACCATGTTTGATATTCAGGGGATGGCGCATGCCGAGATAGGAAAGATATTAGGGGTGTCTGAGGGCACGGTTCGCTCTAGGCTATTTTACGCTCACCAACAACTCAGAGGGTATTTAGCAGATTTTCAAGGTAGCGAAAGGCACAGCTAAGGAAATTTCAACCAAACAAAGATCATGACAGATAAAGAACTACAAGACCTCATCAGACTCAAGAAGTATGAGCAACCGGAAGAAGGTTACTTTGATGATTTTCTCGTCGAGTTCCAGCAGCGCCAGCGTTCTGAAATGCTCAAGACGTCAGCAAGAGGCCTGCTCATTGAGCGTGCCAGAGCTTGGTTCTCCGAGTTCGGTGCCATGCGCTGGGTGATCGGAGCAGGTGCCGCCTATGGAGCTGTGGCATTGGTGTTTAACTTTATTCCTAGCCAGGAAATTGAAAAATCCGCGCTGGTGTCGACTGCTGCTGACAGCGCGAGCGTGGACGAAAAAATCGGATTTATTAGATCACTAGATGATGAGGATTCAGCGCAAACTAAACCGGTGAGCATGGTATTCATAGACCCAGTGGATTTCTCTGCTCCCGCACCTGCTTTCTCTGCCGATGAAAGAATTTTCTAGCCATTCACTCTCTAAAGTCACTCATCGCTTTTTCTGCTTTGTGCTTGAATCAACGAGCAATCCAACTTAAAAATCGATCATGTTAAAAACTTGGTTTTCCGTAATTTTTCTTACACAGCTCAGTTCACTGCTTGCTGTTAGCCAATCCAAGACTTTGAGTTTCGCCTCAGTCAGTGAGGGTGGGAAAACCTACGAGGCTGAAGGCACACTGATGGACGATAAAGGAACTCTAGTCACCATCGCTCTGGTGGGCTCTGATCCTACTAAAGCTACCATTAAAAATACCAAGGGTGAAGTGATGAATCTTAAGCTTGTCATCCATGATCCCGTGAGCAGAATTACTATACTTGATCTCCCGGAATCTGAGCGTGATGGCGTAGGCGTGGTCAACATGATAGGGGACAGCACGATTCTAGAGCCAGGTGATGCCGTCATCACTAATATTACCAGAAGGAATGAAGTGAGCCGAGTGGTCAGCCACGTGAAGCGCCATAATGGTAAAATCTTGCCTCTAACTTTTGTAAAGATTAACCATCCTGTTGGCCTTCAGAAAGCGGGGACTCCTGTGCTAAACTCTAAGGATGAGCTGGTGGCCTTTGTTTTCCAGAAAGACAGTAGTGATAGAACCATGTTTGCACTTCCTGTGGAAGTCCTCACTAATGTGAAACGCTTTGTCACCAAGGGTGTTGGGGCATATAAGCCCTGCTGGATAGGCGTGAGTATGGATCACCTCAATGACGCGCCAGTAATCATCGGCGTCCGTCCTGACTCTCCTGCGAAAAAAGCGGGTCTTTTGAAATATGACGTGGTGCTTTCCATCGGCGGTAAGAAAGTTGCTGATTACCCAGCGGTGGTGAATGCTTTTTACTACCTGCAGGCAGGAAGTCCTACCGAATTTAAAATACTCAGAGGCACTAAGCTGATGAATTTGAACGTCATTCCAGAGGTGAACCCGCTCTATAAATAATCACTCACCCTTCTCACCTCAGACCTAGACTGAATAATATGAAAGTAGGTATCATTGCAAATCCGTATAAGGATGGAGTGTCTTCTGCTCTATTGAAGCTGTTAGATATTCTAAAGTCACATAAGCTTCACACTACTGTGGAGGATGAGAGCATCGCGGCGTTAGATTTATCTAACAGAAATATACTAGAACTCCCCGCCACTGGATTAGCGAAGGAGTGTGATGTAGTCATCGTGTTAGGAGGAGACGGCACGATCCTCGATGCCGCGCACCGCTTAGGCCCTACCGATGTAGCTGTAGCAGGGGTGAATCTCGGGCATTTAGGATTCCTCACCAGCTGTAAGGATACTGAAATGGAGCTCCTCGTCAGCGCGCTGGCAGCAGAGACTCATTACGTTGTCCCTCGGATGCTTCTCAAGGCTACTGTTCGTCTAACAGATGGCACATCTGCAGAATTTTTTGCGGTCAATGAGATTACCCTCACCCGTGGTCAGACAGGCAGGATTGTAGCGATGGATGCATTCATTGATGGTGACCTTCTCAACCATTACCGAGCCGATGGCCTCATCGTCGCTACGCCCACTGGCTCTACGGCATACTCGCTTGCGGCAGGTGGTCCATTGCTTTCCCCGAGGGCACAGAATATCGTCATCACCCCTATTTGCCCACATAGTTTGAGTAACCGATCATTGGTTCTAACAGACAGTTCTGTGGTAGAGCTGGTATCTGTAGATGATTCGGAGGCTCCCACCCTGTTCAGTGTCGATGGGCGATGCCCACTAGAAGTGAACCACGGCGGGAAGGTGATCGTAGAAAAAGCAGATCACCAGCTCAACATGATACGTCTCGAGGGTAGATCCTTCTTCTCCACCCTCAGGCAGAAACTCCACTGGGGGTAAGTTTATAAGCCTATGCCTGATTTATCATTTGAAAAAGCCGCGGTCAAGCGAGGTGATGCGGCTAGTTTTTCGCACATCGTAGGGATCGATGAAGCGGGGCGTGGCCCACTCGCCGGTCCGGTTTCTGCTGCTGCTGTGATGTTGCCGAAAGGTTACCGGCATGATCTGTTAGATGATTCTAAAAAACTCAGTGAAAAAAAACGTGAGTTAATTTATGAAGATCTCATCGGGGATAAACGTATTTTATGGGCGCATAGTTTCGTTGAGCCAGAGGAGATAGACCGCATCAATGTCCTCAAGGCAACTCATGTTGCGATGGCTAGAGCGGCAGCTCAGCTAAATATAGCCCCCATCTACTGCCTGATCGATGGTCTGCCGGTGCCAAATTTCCCATTTCCATCAGAAGGCATCGTTAAGGGTGATGGAAAAAGTTTGAGTATCGCGGCGGCGAGCATCATTGCTAAGGTCACGCGAGACCGGAAAATGCTGGATTATGCAGAAGAATTCCCCGAGTATGGATTTGAAAGGCACAAAGGATACGGGACAAAGTTCCATCTCGAAGCGCTCCAACAACATGGCCCCACTAAGATACATCGTAGATCGTTTGCACCCGTTGCTCAACTCACCTTACCGCTTGAGAGATAAGCAGGGTGAGAAGATAGGTCATATCAAGATAGGGGAGGTAGGAGAAAAAATGGCACGCCTCAGGCTCTACGCCAACGGTAGAAAAATCCTTTATACCAACTTCCGCGGCCCGAACGGCGGCGAGGTGGACATCATTGCCAGAGACGGCAATACCCTCAGCTTCGTAGAAGTGAAAACCCGCCGTAAACGTAGCACCAGCCGGCCACTAGATGCCGTGAACTTTAAGAAACAACAACTCATCAGGCGCGGCGCTAGAGCCTGGTTGAGCCTGCTGAAGGATGAGGATATTCTATGGAGGTTTGATGTGGTGGAAGTGGAACTCACCGAAGGCGAGCCCCCCGAGATCACTATTATTGAAGGGGCGTTTTAAGGTGAGGAGGAGAGCTTCTTTAGCTCAAGGTAAAATTTGTTTGCTGAGTTAACGCGTAAGATGGCGCCTAGCTGTTCTCCAGAGCACTCAGGGGAAATGGAGTGGCGAACAATTTGCTCACCATCAAATTCATCTTCATAACCTACAATTAATTCTAAGCCTTTGGAGAGTGGGCGGGGTGTGAGAGGGTGAAGAAATTCATTAGGTGTGCGAATTATTCGCGTGCCCCGGATTTTTGATCGGATATAAACAATCGCAAAATAACCACAGATAATCACGGGAACACTGATGAAGAGATATCGTAAAGTGAGTATTAAGATGTATATCATAGCGATTTTAAGACACTGAATGCCTTAGAATAGATAGCCTGTTTGTAGGTGGAAATCAAGTTTAACCAGCACTAGAAAGTGGGCTTGCGCTTTGGTGGGCGGTGGTTTAATGTTTTGTCGATGACGGATGGAGAGGGATATAGAGCGATTAGGGAGGCTGCGGTTGGGGTGACGAAGAAGCTGAATGATGCTGGGTATGTGGCTTATTTTGCTGGTGGTTGTGTGCGGGATGCGCTGTTGGGTAAAATGGCGAAGGATTTTGATATTGCCACGAGTGCGACTCCTGAGCAGGTACAAGGGATTTTTCCGAATGCAGACTCCATCGGAGCGCATTTTGGGGTGATGCTGGTGAAGGTTAATGTCAAGGGGCAGGATAAAAGGGAGTCATTTGAGGTGGCGACATTTAGAACGGATGGGAGCTATCATGATGGGAGGAGGCCGGAGAGTGTCGAGTATTCTAGCCCAGAGGAGGATGCTCAGCGGAGAGATTTTACGGTGAATGGATTATTTCAGGATCCAATGGCCAATGGGGTGACTGTTAGGGTGATTGATTTTGTGAATGGCCAGGTGGATCTAGCGGCCGGAATTCTGCGGGCGATAGGGAGACCTGAGGAGAGGTTCCAAGAGGATGCTCTGCGGCTGATGCGAGCGGTGAGGTTTGCGACGACTTTAGGTTTTGAGATCGAGTCTGTAACGTGGCTTGCTATTTGTGAAAATGCGGATCTGTTAGAGAAAATTTCTATCGAGAGAATCCAGGCTGAATTTTCTAAAATCATCGTTTCGCCTAATAGAAGGCGTGGACTAGAGTTGTTGGTTGATAGTGGATTGATCAAACATTTTTTGCCCGAGGTGCTGGAGCTGATCGGCTGCGAGCAACCGCCACAGTGGCATCCTGAGGGTGATGTTTACGTGCACACTTGCATTATGTTAGAAATGTTAGGCGATAAAGAAGTGCCTCTTTCTCTGGCCTTATCCGTGCTGCTGCATGACATCGGTAAACCGGCGACCTATACGTATGACAAAGAGGATGACCGTATCCGATTCAATGGTCACGATGGAGTGGGCGCCGAGATGAGTGAGCTGATTTTGCGGAGAATGAAGTATCCTAACGACACCATAGAGGATGTGCGGGTGATGGTTGCGAACCATATGAACTTCATGCACGTGAAGCAGATGCGGGTGTCCAAGCTGAAGAGGTTCATGTCACGCGATACGTTTGACCATGAGATAGAGCTGCATCGGGTGGATTGTGCAAGTAGTAATGGATTTACTGAGAATTATGATTTTGTGTTACAGAAACGCGAGGAGTTTGCCAATGAACCTTTGATCCCTGAGCCACTGATAAAAGGCCGGGATCTGATGGATCTGGGGCTTTCTCCTGGTCCTAGATTTAAAGAAATCCTCACTGCTGTTCAGAACGAGCAGCTAGAGGGTAGGCTGAAGGATGGCGAGTCTGCAATAGCGTGGGTGAAGGAGACCTATGGACTCTGATCCTTATAAAAGTCCGGTAGAGCAAACGCTGCTAGAAGTGGAAAACCTGCAACCTGAGGGACTGCGTGAGCGATTTCGTAATGAAGAAATGATCGTGCTCGCAGTGGGTTGGTTTTATTATTTTTTCGGTAGCCTGTTGGCGACGATCGGTGCGATAGGCGTTGCTGGATATTTTATTTGGGAGAGGCCTATCATGGTGGTGATGGGAGCGGTTTGTCTGATCATTGGCCCAGTGTATATTATTACTGGATTCGGGCTGAGACGGTTCGATGTCTGGGCGCGAGTGCCATCAATGGTGGCTGCATTAGTAGCGATTGTCATCCCGCCAGTGGGTCTACTAGCTGGCGCGGTGTGTTTGTATCTGCTGTGCCGCAATGCGGTGCGCGAGATGTTCACCCTTCAGTATCAGACAGCGGTGGTGACGGAGGGAGAAATCATCGGTCATTACGGCTGGCTCGCGGTGGTGGGAGGAATGCTCAGCGGGTCGACTCTGAGCCTATTCGCCTACTTTCTTACCCAGGGCCTTCTCTAGTGGAGTGAGGTCAAAGGTAGGGCCTTCTTTAGGGATAGACTCTCTGGTGATAGCTGTATCTTTATGGAAAAGATCCTTAGTTGTGACGTAAACGAACATACTGAGGAGGAGAAGGACAAATCCTGTTTGAACATATTCTAGCACTCGTGTATTGATCGGCTTTTTGAAGATCATTTCTCCGAGAGCCATCGTGATGTGACCACCATCTAGGACGGGGAATGGGAGTAGATTGAAGATGGCTAGATTGATATTGAAGATGACCCAGAAGTAGAAGATGTAGTTCAGCGGGTAGTCGCTATCGAGTAGCTGATACTGGACTTTCCCGATGCCTACTGGGCCAGAAAGCTGGTCTAGACCAATGCTTGATGAGCTAGAGGTAAGTTTTTGGATGGTGGTGAACATCATCATACCGCTTTCCTGGAGTTGCTTCCCTGGTGTTGGGTAGACGAGGACTGGTGGATCATAGGCAAACCCGACGCCGAGCATTGGGAGCAGTTCTGCATCGTCGTGCGCTTTCCATCCGTTGCTAGGAGTGAGAGCCATCGTTTGGAGTTCCATTGGCTTATCGTTGCGAAGCACTGTGACACTGATGAGTTTGTTAGCGGCTGTCTTGGTTAGTTCTGTGAACTGACCGTAGCTATAAACCGTCTTACCGTTCACGGCATCAATAACATCACCTTCTTTAAATCCGCTGAAGTGAGCGGGTGTGCCTTCTGTGATGGGGCCTAAAGTGAGGATGTTTCTGTATCCTATTCCTACCTGTCTGGTGCCTCTGCGCTGAGTCAGGGTGCCATCTTTAGCATTGAATTCACTGGTGAGGGTAATTTCTTTTCCGCCACGATCGACGAGGAAATCGATCTCGTCTCCTTCACTGAAGATGATGAGTTCTCTTACGGAATCTAGGTTTCCTTGGAATCCATTCACGGGAGTACCTTGGATTTCTAGGATTTTATCACCCAGTTCAAACCCGGCAGCTGCGGCAGGCATGTCTGGTTTGATATAGCCAACCTCATTGGTCTTCACTACCCTATCCGGGACTCCAATGAACCAGATGATACAGGCTGCGAATACGGCGAGAAGGAATGAGAAAAGTGGACCTGCGAAGGCTACGATGATTTTATCGATTGGTTTGATTGGTGGGAGTGGTTCTTTTAGTTCACCATTTTCTCCCTCAATAGACTCCATAGGAGCCATCTGCGGAAGAGCTACGAATCCTCCAGCAGGGATGGAACCAAGGCCGTATTGGACACCATTGATGGTCTTTTTCCATATTGGCTTACCGAACCAGA
>JBLHQF010000038.1:0-15719 GCA_047624885.1 Cryomorphaceae bacterium
AACTTGACTTCCCAGGGAACTCATTGTTAGAGAGTAATGATCAAACGATCATTGCATACACGGGAATGGGAGGTAAAACGAAGGATGCGCTCATCTTCACGCGAGGAGAATATAAGGCACATTTCTCCTGGGTAGATTATTGGAACTGGAGGCCTTCTAACCACATTAGCCTCACTCAGCTGTATGGCCCAGATGGTAGGATTTTTCTGGGTTCAGATGAAGAATACCTAATTAAGCTTAAAGAGCTCTTTCCCGATGTGAAAGACCGTATTTTTGAGAAATTTGGCACTTATGAAACAGATTGGGAACAGCTAGATGGGCAGCCGGTGAAGCCACCAGTAGCTGAATAAAAAAAACGCAACCAGCTTGTTGCTGATTGCGTTAGAAAGATTGTACTTTAAATGGTATTAACCACCGATCTCAGTGCGGCCAGAGAGTGATGCTCCCTCTTCCATACTGAGCATTTTGGTTTTGATGTCTCCATCTAGTTTGGAGTTTGGCTTCAGCTCACAGCGATCCGATGTGATTGTGCCTTCTACTTTACCGAAGAGCTTTACTTCACCAGCGATGATGTCGCCTTTAATATTGGCATTTTCTCCGATGGTGACGTGTCCGCCATCTGATCTGATTTCACCTTCGATTTTACCATCAATGATCATGTCGTTAGAGAACTTGATAGTCCCTACGATTTCGATTCCACTTGCGAGAACATTTGTTGCATTAGCCATAGAATCGAAATCGTGCATATTCTGTTGATGATAGCAAACATATTTTAAAAAAGTATGCAGTAAGATTAAGACCCCCAGCGCTCGCGCCATTCTTTAGGCAGACGTTGAGGTCTACCTGGTTTGCCGTCAGGATGCATTTGTACCATGGCGAGTGATTGGCGGCAGGTGATGAGGCATTTCTCAATGCCCTCAGCATAGATTTCGAAGTTACACCAAAATTTCACTTTTTCTACGATCTCGAGTTTGCCTTTTATAGTTAGCTTATGACCTAGCGTGGCTGATGCGCGGTAGTCTATTTCGGTGCGGAGGACGACGGGGAAGAGGCCGGTGTCTGCCATGATCTTGAGATTCATCCCTAGTTTCTCGGTGGCTAGCTTGGTGCGGCAAGTTTCTATCATGCGCAGATAGGCGAGGTTATGCACCACGCCACCTATGTCTGTATCAAAAAACATCACTTCTTCTTGGGTCGTGTAGCTAGGCATTTCTGTATTCATGTGGGGATGATACGCAGCAATGTAAAATTTTAAAGCATGGATCTTGATGTATGTGAGTGTAATGTGTAATATATTGGTAAGGTACATGCAGAAAACACCGTAAACTATATTATCATCATGAAACGCACGCTACTAGCCATCACATTTTCTATCGTAAGCAACGGTATCATCTATGCTAAGGATACCTATGTGGCTCCTCAGGCGATTAAAATTATGTTTCACGTGGATAAGCTGCCCATCGACCAAGGAATGCGGAAGCGGCTAGCAATGAATCTGACAATATTGGCAAAGCGGGCGCATGATGGTAGTGCTTGGGAGCATCGGCTGACAGCTCAGTTATTGATGTTAGCGATGAGACTGGATCGTGAAAACACATCAGCGGTTGAATTAAATGGAAATTTATCCAAGGGTGGAGTTCTTCCCGTGTCTGATGTGAAGAAGAAGGTGCAAGCGTTGGAGAAACTTCGCCTTGATATAGTATTACTTGCTAGAAATGAAAGATTTAGTGAAGCCAGGGTGCTAGAATCTTACCTGCAAGATGTGCTCATTGCACTGGATAATAGCAGCCCGCTAGCTGCCGCAGATGAGGCAAGTAAAAAGCGATGGAATGGTATAGTGTCTGCAGCTGAAAAAAAACCAAAGAGACATCCTGATCCTATAGTCAAAAGACCTGATCGCTCAGTAAAAGATGTGGAGCCTACTCCACCAAAGCTAGCTCCTAAAGATAAAAGACCAGAATTTACCAAGTGGACACGACAGAGCACTGGGATAACGACTCCATTGATTTTTTTCAAAATGGAGGATGAAAGGGCGCGAGATAGCGATCAAATGGCTACTATTAACACGCTGATTTCCCCTCGGGTGAAAATGGAGTCTCAACTTAGCCTGGAACTGAAGCCATGGGCGGATGCTGAGCAGATTGAAGTTTTTCAGAGTAAAATAGACCCTTTACTGAAAGCGCAGTTTGGGAAATATGAATCTCTGAAGGTTGAAATTACCACCTCCGGGCGGCTTAGCGAAAAGAGTCGATCTAGAATTTTACTACCGCTCTGCCTCCAATTAAAAGCTTCCCAGAAAAATATCCAAATGAGAAAGGGGATCTGCGTGCTGGGCAGGCTCTCTGGTAACAATATCACCCGTGAATCTGACTTCTGGCATCTGCTCAAATTCTTGAGAAAAAGTGACTCTGAGAATTATCGCTTGCTCATTCCGTTGAATGCAGAGGCAGACCTGAGACAATTAATTGCACTAGAAGAGGAAGATTTCTTCGTGAGGAACGAAGTCTTAATGGTTTCTAACATCGAAGAATGCACAGATCTGCTTGGGCAGAGTGAAACCCCCGCGATCAATGAAGCCTCCGCTGATTTTGCTAAGATCCAACAAATGATTGGTGTTAAATCAGTGGGGCCATTTGCTGCGAATAAAAATATCAGAGCTAAGCTGGAAAAAATTATCGCTAAAAACCCGAATCATTTATCTGCCAAAATGATATTGCTCAGAGGAAATGTAGCGCGTTCTAAGAAGCTAGATACTTACTTCATAGCAGATGAACTTTCTGTTTTACTTGGGAGAGCATCTTATATTAACAAGAGGGCTGAAGAACATATCAGCGGTAGACACTTAGGAAAACTGGCTAAAGAGATAGAGGCTAAACTTGAAGAATTAGAGCCTTTTCTTGATGCAAATGATCGCAAAATTCTTACCCATATCATCGAAATTAAAGGTTGTCTGGAAACTATTGAACGAGCTAAAGCCAAACAACGTGAAGATATGATAGAAGAGAAGCGTGAATCGAAGTCCGCTAAGAGGACAATCACGGAAGCTCTGGGAAGTTTCAAGATCAAATACCTAGAAGCAAAAACACAACTGGATCAGATAATGAGCCAACCACCAAAGACTTAAAGTGTGTAATGGTGAGTTAAACCACTTAGCAAAAACGGCTGGTATTAAAGAGTGACCTTAGCTTGGTTTCCCTGTTAAAGTTCATCGAATTTTTGACGTTGCTCTGCCTTATGATCTGTTATAAACGAGTTGTTTAACGTGCCGAACTACCTGTTGACTGCACTTACTAACTTATCCGCGAACTATTCCACAACACCCACTTTTTTAAACCATGATACGTCTATCAAATACCCCATTAATGAAAATGTCCGTTCACCGCAGCATATTTATCCTCCTCGTTACAGCGTTTTCGCTATTGCCTCTTCATCTCTCAGTGGCAGCGCCTAACAAACCACTCAAAGTATTCATTCTTGTGGGGCAATCAAACATGCAGGGGCATGCGAAAATCAGCACGATGGAACATATCGGCATGGATCCCAAGACCGCACCATGGCTGCTTGATATGCAGAAAAAGGACGGCACCCCGAAGTTTTTCGAGGATGTTCGGATCTCATATCTTTCTACAAAAGGCCTCAAGGAGGGTGCACTCACTGCGGGCTTTGGTGCCGATGATACGAAAATTGGACCGGAACTTACCTTCGGGATGACCCTCGACAAACGTCTAGACGAGCCAGTTTTAATCATCAAGGCCGCATGGGGAGGCAAGAGCCTATACTCAGACTTCCGCCCGCCGAGCGCAGGCGCTTATAAAGGCAATGAGAAAGAGTCCGGTCATTACTACCGTCTGACCATCGCGCACGTGAAGGATGTGCTTGATAACATTTCCAGAGTTCATCCTGGCTACAAAAAGAGCCAAGGCTATGAGCTTTGCGGTTTGGTCTGGTTCCAAGGATGGAATGATATGGTCAATGGCAATGTCTATCCGAAGCGCTATAGCCCAAAAGGTTATGACGAGTATGCTAAGCTGATGGCGCAGTTCATCCGCGATGTCCGTAAGGATCTGTCCGCGCCCAAGCTACCCTTCGTCATCGGCGTCATGGGGGCTGGAGGACCTGTAAGCGAATACAAGGCAGGAGAGAAACGTTATGCAGGAGTCCACCAGAACTTCCGAGATGCCATGGCTGCTCCTACGAAGCTACCAGAGTTCAAGGGTAATGTCGCTGCTGTTCTCACTGAAAAATATTGGGACCAGGAATTAAGTGAACTGAAATCCAGGGATGGCGCAGTTAGCAAGGAAGTAAAAAAAATCCAGTCGGACAAGAAACTCAAAGGAAAGGCAGTTCAAGAACTTCGCGCGGAACTTCGTAAGAAAAAGTTCACTGATCTCGAACTGCGAAAGCTTACAACGGGAATTTCTAACGCAGGATTCCACTATCTCGGTTCCGGCAAGGTATTGGCGGGAATTGGTATTGGGTTTGCAGAAGCGGTGCTGGATCTCCAGCCTAAGGGAAAATAAAGTTATTGATAAGAGGTTTTCCATCAATCGTCTGTCTTCCCCATGATGGACTCTCCTAACCCCTTACTCCAGAAGCAAATTCCTAGTAGTTTAGCTGATCTTGTTGGAGAGGTAATCCTTTATATGCTGTATAATATGTTTGATCTAACCAGTTCATTAAGAATGACGTTTCGCCTATGTTTAACGGCAGCTGTGTTATTGAATGTAGCCTGCCAGCACACCCCTCATAAGGCGAAACCAATCTACAGCGCCGCGGAGCTGAGCCGTTTACGTCAGGAGGACAAGAAGACGTTTCAAGAAATCAAGTCAGATGATACCGACTTGCGGCGTGGTTTTCTTTCACTAAAAGCAACGGGAAACTGGAAGCAACGGGGGTATTTCTCAGCACAGGAAAGCGATGAGATTGAGCATCTTCTTTTTAGATTTAATACCACTCAGAGAGTGCTAATCAACATTGTGGAAAGGTCTAATCTTGCGATGATAAAAATGCCTCAAGCAGACTCATTGAATCAGAAAACTCAGCGACAGTTGTCTGATCAGGCTAAGTTTCTTGTTGCTACGTTTGCAGGTGATTCCGTTGCGATTGATAAACTGAATCACCGTTACCCTCGTTCAGATATAGAGCCTCGGACTTACGATCGCTTAGCGGATATATCTCGGAATCGTTTGGGAAGAGGTATCGTGACCTTGGGGCGAAAAATGGAAGATGGCCTAGATGGATCATCCTATGAAATTCGAGCTGGGGTGTTTGAGCGGCTATCTCGCTGGAAGAAGCCCAGCGCTCACTTGATTCATTTTAGTGATGAGCAAAAAAAGCGTGTGATTGATTTGCTCCAGCCTGGGGATGTGTTGCTTAGCTATACGGCCGGTTATGCCAGTGGTCTCTTTATCCCAGGAGAATTTAAACATGCCATGGTCTATGTTGGAGATGCTAATACACGCTTGAAAATGGGGATGGATTTTTCACAGGTGCACCTTCCTTCAGGAAGTTCCGGGCGGCGAGAGGTCACCAAAAACTTTAAGCAGAAAACAACAAAAGATGGTCGTCAGGCGGATCTTATTGAAGCTGTGGCAGAGGGCGTAAAATTTAGTAATTTGGAGCATATTATGGATACTCATGTGAATCGATTATTGGTGCTTCGCCCAAAACTGACATTCAAAGAACGCACCGTTTACCTTGCGCGTGTGTTTTCGTATCTTGGACAAGAATATGATTTTCGATTTGATTTTGCTGATGCCAGTAGGCAGGTCTGCACTGAAGTTGTTTATCGGGCCTTGAATGGGATCGATGGAATTGATTTACCCCTGATACATCATTCTGGCCACTTGACAATGAGTGCTGATGATTTGGTCCATTATTGGTTGGAAGATAAACCGGATGGTTTTGAGTTCATTTTTCATGCTGAAGAAAGAGCTCTAAGTACCAATCACGGAGCTCATATTCGCACAGGTGCAAAAGGTATGCGCCGTCTGAAATTAGTGATGCATCGTTGATAGAGCCTTCTTCCATCAAGATAGAAAGTATTTGTGGCCCTTTTACCTTTTGTCAGATGAAAATATCTATAGCTTATAGAGAAGGCAAGATTTGGTGGGATCGCGGCCTCATGCAAATCTCTCCGAACACCTCACCCAAAAAGTAAATTTCTAAAATTCACAATTATGAAAACACTCCACCACCTACTCATCGCCCTGATCCTGCCCTTCTCCGCACACGCGGATGTCACGCTCGATCGTATGTTCACTGATCACATGGTTCTTCAGCGGGATCTCGCTGTGCCTATCTGGGGAACGGCGGCAGCAAACGAGAAGGTTACGGTTTCCTTTCGCGGTCAGACCAAAACAGCCACCGCTGATGCTAAAGGCAAGTGGATGCTGAAACTCGATCCGCTGAAAACCGGCGCAGCCGCAGAGCTGAAGGCAGGTGACACCGTGCTGAAGGACGTCCTAGTTGGAGAAGTCTGGCTCGGCTCGGGCCAATCTAACATGGCGGGTAGCTGCGGCGGCTACATGAAAAATGATTCCGTGCTCACCGAGATCGTCAACGGCGGCCCATACCCGTCCCTGCGTCTTTATGGAAAAGGCGGCTGGAAGGTTGCGGATGCCACCACCGCCAAATCGTTTTCTGCCATTCATTTCGCCTTCGGTTATCACCTGCACCAGGAATTGAAGGACGTCCCGGTCGGCCTAATGTTCGGCGCGGTAGGAGGCACGCCCTCGGGTCGTTGGTTGTCCCGTGAGATGGCCGGGAAGGACGCCGCCCTGATGAAGCAACTGGGTTTTGCTTCTTTTGATGCGATGCAGGCCGCGGAAATGGAACGTAAAAAGAAACACGAGGAAGAAGTGACACGGCTTAAGGCGGAAGGAAAGAAAGCTCCGCGCTTTCGCGGGCTGCGTATCGGTGATCTCTATCAGCGACATATCCAGCCAAAAGTCCCATACGGAATGCGCGGCGTGCTCTGGGACCAGGGAGAGTCAAGGGTGCAACTCGGTAAAGTGGACCAATACACCGCCATGAATGCATTGATCAACGGCTGGCGCGGAGTCTGGGGACAAGGAGACTTTCACTTCCTACATGTCCAGAAACCCAGTGGCAACGGCTGCGCTTGGGACCCAAAGAATCCCACCAACAAAGGCGCACTCGCCTTTACGCCGAAACTTCCCGTCAAGCACGAGTCCAATCCCAGCGCCATGGCTTACCCACTCATTCACATCAAGATCGGCACCCTCAAAAACGCCCCCCTCGTCACTGCCCGCGACTTGGGCATTGGTATTCACCCGCAATGCAAATCGGGTTATGGCAAGCGGGCCTGCCGGGTAGCGCTTGGTTCCATCTACGGCCGAGATATAGCCATCAGCGGACCAGTTTACAAATCCCATAAAACCGAGGGCGCCAAGCTACGGGTAGCCTACGACCACATCGGCCAAGGACTAGCCTTCAAGCACGCCGACAAAATACTCGGTTTCGAAATCGCCGGCGAGGATGGGAAGTGGCAGTGGGCGGATGCCAAAATTGATGCCAAAACAGTCGTGCTAAGCCATCCACAGATCACCAAGCCGTTGCATGTCCAGTATGCCTTTCATAAAAAGAGCAACTTCGCCAACCTCTTCAACAAAGACGGCCTACCAGCTCTGATGTTTACCAGCATGGACTGGGAGAAAAAGTAGTAGCCGGAACCCTGAGCTTAAGGGGGCCGACATGGTTTCAGGTTGGAGTAAATTGAATGGCGTAGCGCGGATTGCCCGGCGGTCAATTCCTTCCGGACGACCATCGGTTGCTCTGGCTAGAGCAAGATCGCCGAGCGTGCCGCGCTACTCCTAAAATCTCACTAACTACCATTCAATAAATCGGAACCCTAAACTCAGAGCCAGATCAACGGGAACCCCCTCAAAGCCACTTTCGGAACCGTCGGTACAAACTTGCACTGGCAGAGCGGTGGGAAAATCGACCTGCCTCAAGTAAACTCTCTCACTGCACGATCTCAGCGGCTTCGAGGGACGATGCCAATCGACGATGCCGAGCAATATCCTGAGAGGCATCATTTTGATCTACTGGGAGACGGTTTGAGATAGAGTAAAATTAAAGATTTCTCCCAATTTTTGTAACGTTTGGCAGATTCTGATGCTATCTAAGTGTAGAGAGATGGTTGCGCCTATGTCAAATGTAGATGACCCCATCCCCGGAGATGATCTGCCATGATCCGTGACCTCACTGGAAACAACTTTTGAGGCATCAAGGACGACAAGACCTGGAACTTCACCACCACCGCCTCTCTCTCACATCAGTCTTGGTCGCTGCTGATATAAATGTGGGTGGACTTGATACAGGGTTCGACGGCGGCTTCTACAGAGGATCAAAACACGTTTTTATCACCAATGCTCCAGATCTCGTTTATCCCAATTACGGTATCGTCCAGACGGGAACCACAGACAGAATCTACGCAGCGAACGCGGCGTCGGACCGCCAGGACCTGCGTGACCTCGCCACAGCGATGACCGGAGAGATCTGGTTCTCGGTGCTGGTCAACGTCCCCGATGGAGCCAGCTATGCAGGGCTGACCTTTAATAGTAGTGGTGCAACCTATGATCCGGTCGCTACCGACGCAAGAATCCTGATGACACCGAACAAGCTCCAGGTGGGTTTCAAAGGGGGTGAGCCAATTCCGGCTAGAGGCACATACACCGCAGGCAAGACCCACCTGCTGCTCGGACATATGATAGTAGTCTCTGGAAATGACACACTCAGCGTATGGGTCGATCCTGACCTGACAACCGTCCACTCCCCCGAAGCATTACCCGCCGCCAACTTCACCAGCAAGAACGTCGATTTTACCAACTCGATTACCAAGCTCGGCGTCGCAGGTAGCCGAGGTCAGGGGAAATCGTACGCCATGCTCGATGCCATCCGTCTGAGCAATCTCGCGACCGCCTTCTCTGATGTCACCGGGGTAAGGATCGTTGGCAGAGACGTAATTGCCAAGACCGCGCCATCCATCTTGCGCATCAAGGCTATCCATGGAAATAGCAAGGGGACTTCGGAAGACAAACTAGTGCTGACCTTCAGTGAGCCGATTCAGCGAGCCTGTGGGAATGTCGTTATCAGAAAAATTTCCAACAGCGACATCGTCGAAACAATTCCCATGACTTCAGGTCAGCTTGCTGTCCGGCATTCGGAGCTAAAGATCCGTCCAACCAGTCGTCTTGGCACCGACTATTCCGTCGAAATCACAGCAGGTGCCGTCGAGAGTCTCACAGGTATCTCCTTCTCGGGAATCACCGCAGATGCAGCACGGAGTTTTCTCCGTAAAATGCCGGACACCAGCGCCCCAAGCACCTCCGCGGTAAATGACACCCCGCCAGTCCTTACCTCACTTAGCTCTGCCGATGATATTTTTAGAGTGCAACCGGGAAGTCTTTTAGAAATGACCTTCGACGAACCTATCAAGCTGGGTCCTGGACCTGTCACCATCCGCAACACCACCTATTGGATCGAATCCAAACTCTACCTGGGTGACCCCCGCCTCTCCATCGATGGGAACACCCTGACCATCAACCCACCAGCCAACATCAAGGAAGGCACAATGGCCATGGGCTGGGTCGGAAACTGGGCCACGGATATCTCAGCTGGGCTGTTCAACCCTATGGATGACGGCAGCCACTACGCCGATGAGGACTTACTCGACCAGGAGCGCACCCAGGGCATGATCGGAGCTATGCTCGGCCCGACCATGGCGACCTTCCGCCAGCCAAAATCATACAGTAAACTCCGCCACGAACTCGGACCCATCGCGCCGGCGAGCCGCTACACCATTAGTGTGGCCATCGGCGTGCGCGATGACGAAGCGGAAGAGAGCACCACCTTCCTCGGCTACAATATCCGGTGATGCCATCCTTGCCGAGCTCTCCGACGACACCCCGCCCGGCCCACCGAACAGCGTGACCAAGGTCGGATTCTCGTGGGATTCCTCCACCCGGCCCGAGAGCGTGGAGCCCGGCGCCCCCCTCGTCATTGAAATATCCCCCAACCAAGTCTCTAGCAAAGACCCTGGCTACCTCGACCTCGACAACGTGCGGGTGACCGTGATCGCTGAGTGAGATGCCTCCGGATAAAAAAACCGGGAAAGTGCCAAAAGTTTGTAACGATCCCACTTTTTTCGTGCTTACCTAATGTGAAGGATCATTAGAATCCGCCTTTAACCACAATTAGAAAACCAACCATAACAACAATCGAATTATGAACATGAACAAACCATTAAAAACAATCCTCCCTCTCGCGTTAATCGCCGGGCTTGGTCTGACGGGAACTGCAAGCGCTGCTCTCGTGGCCAGTGACTTGAACACCGGCGGGGTAGGGGGACTCGAAACAGGCTTCTCCGATGAATGGCATAATGGATCTAACAATGTTTACATCTCAACCGCCGCCGACCTCACCTATGCCAACTACGGCATCAGCCAGACGGGGGACACACAGAGGATTATGGCCTCCAATGCCGGACCGGACCGGCAGGGTTTGCGAACCTTGACCACCGCCATGTCCGGGGAGATCTGGTTCACGGTCCTAGTCAACGTGCCCACTGGTGGTAACTATGCGGGACTGACCTTCAACAACACTGGCAACAGCTATGACCCAGTCACCACCGGCGCGAGGATCCTGATGGGCGCTACGCAGCTTCAGGTTGGTTTAAGTGGCGATGCAGCAGCCACGGGGACGGGCTCCTTTTCGGCGGGCACTACCCACCTGCTCCTCGGGCAGATGACCGTGGGCGTGGGCAACGACACGTTGAACGGCTGGGTCGACCCCGACGTGAATGCCGCCGGCGGTCCGAGCGGGCTGGGAACCGCTAATTTCACCAGCACGACGGTCGACTTCGCCGCCTCGATCACAGATATCGGTGCGGCCGGCGCTAGAGGCACCGCAGCAGAGGTGTATAGCGACGCATTTCGGCTGAGCGACACAGGAACCGCATTCTTTGACATCACCGGGGTATCCGCAATCCGCAATCCGCAATCCCCGAGCCCTCCACCACCGCCCTTCTCGGCCTCGGTGGCCTCGCTCTGATCCTCCGCCGCCGCAGGTAAGCTGGCCTCGGAAAACCAACCATCATTCCAACCCCGTTCCCTATAACGGGGGCGGGTTTTCTCGTGACCAGGGCTTCCAGCCCCGAAGCCCAAGCGAACGTAAAAGAGGTTTCCAACCTCTTCTCTGGAAGCGCAAAGAGCTTACAAAGCTCTTCTACGTGACAACCCACAACCCACCTGTCTCGCCGAAGCTTCAGCGTAGGAGGAAGGAAAATTGCTAGTCATCGATCGAACTGCTATGAAAATTTATTTACCACATGCCCCCTCCCATTCCTCTTCCTTACTGGGCCTCCTAAAGTATCGCTGTAGGCGTGGATTTGCCCTGATAGCGACTATCTCGGTCATGGTGCTACTGATGATGATTGCACTGGCGATGCTGAGCCTGAGCAACATCGAGCTGCGCGCCAGTCAGAATGGCCGGGCGATGGCGGAGGCTCAAGCGAATGCGCGCATGGCTCTGATGCTGGCAATCGGGAAGCTCCAGCAACACGCAGGTTCCGATATGAGGATCACGGCACCCGCAGATATTCTGGATGAGTTTTACCCTCCCGCTCTCGGAGTCTGGCGCAGTTGGGAAGGTAGTAACCACCAGCTCACAGGCACTCTCAAAGGCCGCCCCACCGTGCCCGACTAAGCTTCCAAGACGGAATCCATTTCGAACAACGGGCGTTTCGTATCTTGGCTGGTTTCCGGTGCCGATGAAAACTCCTTGCCGGGTGACGCTCCCTCTCTGATTCAGAAAACCCCCTCGGCTGGAACCGTGCCAATGCTGGCGGCCGGAACCCTTGCTGACTCAGATACCCGCCAGGTCCACTGCATCCCCCAAAGCGTCGGCTCGAACGGAGCCATCGCTTGGTGGATTTCCGGTGAAAACCAAAAACCCCGCATCCCCAAACCCTACGATGAAGGTGATTCCACCGCCGCCGAATGGGCCGACCGTCATCGCAGCCACGCCGAGGCCGATCCAGAACCCTTCAAGCTCAACCCCATATTTAAGAAATTAAGGGACTAAGAAATTAAGGGACAGGTCTCTGTGAAATTTCTTTGAAACTCTAGGGGGCCCGACATGGTTTCAGGTTGGAGTAAATTGAATGGCGAAGCTCGGATTGCCCGGCGGTCAATCCCTACCCGGTGGTATCACCGATTGGTGAAGGTAGGGCACGATCGCCGAGCGTGTCGGGCTACTCCTGAAACATCACTAACTACCATTCAATAAATAGTAGCCCTGATCTTAAATACTTTTAAAGGTCTTATTTAGAATACCGACCTTTAGAATACTTCCCCCAAAAGCAAATTCCTAGCTGTCTGAGGCCGCGGCCTCTGCTGCTAGCTCGGCTTCAAAATCTGCCTCCACCTTCGCTTTGGCTTCTGCCTCGCTTAACTTATCGGCTTCCTCGGCGGCTGCATCTTCAGCAGCGTCCTCTGCAGCATGCTGAGCCGCAAGTTTTTCAGCCCTCAATTCCTCGCGGGCTATCTTTTTATCCTGCTTCTTCTGCTCTCGCTCGCGGCGTTTCTGATCTTTGCTTGGTGTGAAGGCCATGGTGTAATTTAGTTAAAGTTCTTTTGACAGGTAAGTCCTGCTCGATACAACGGCGACATCTGCTGTTGCGCAGTCCTCATACCTTCCGAAAGCCGTCTGAAACAAGAAAAAACGAAACCTAGGGCAAAAAAAATAGTAGACTAAATTCATACCGACAGTAAATTGCCGTCCGCTGACTCTAGCCTAGCCGCACTTTAGAGGCTTTCTGTAAGAATCCATCCCCTCGCCCGAATAGCCGGCTAAGGCGCCAGCCAAGTCATCCCAAACCAATCATACCTATGAAATCATCCATCATCCTCGCCCTTAACCTTACCTTTGCTGCATCGGTAGTTCCCGCTCTGGGACAAAAGCAGTTCGACGCCGTGGCACACGGTAAAGAAGTTTTCTCCGCTAAGGGTTGCGTCGAGTGCCACTCCGTTGAAAAGGGCGACAAGTCCATGAAGACGGGACCCAACCTTTACGGACTCTTCTTGAAGGATGTCCGCAATCGTGAAGTAGGAGCCGTGGGTGCTCGGAAAATGGTGAAGGCGGACAAGGCCTATTTTTTGAAATCGGTGCGCCAGTCGTGGGATGAGCTCGCCGTCGCGGAAAATGGACCGAACAAGGGCAAGACCTTCCTTCAGATCATGCCTCAGTATGGAGAGCCGATGATAGTGGATCAGGACCTCGAGTCAGTTTGGCATTATCTGCGGACTCTCGCTGACAAGGGTCAGGCCGGAGCAGGCAAGGTGATGCTGGCCAAGAAAAAGGAAGCTGTAATCAAGAATCTGGTCGATGTCCCAGGCGAGATTCCCGTCACGACACGCACGCGTGTTTTCAGGGCTCCCCTCGCTGGCACCAGTGGTCGCGCTCTTCACGTCGGCATGCCAAATGGAATGAACTACACGTTCGACCCACGTATGCTCTCCGTGCGTAGGGTCTGGAGCGGTGGCTTCCTTAATATGCAGCAAGAACGAGCAGGAAGGGGCAAGCGCCCATCAAAGGTCGGCCGTAACGCCACCGTGTTTCTAGAAAAAGAGCCTGTCCTCGCGCCACTCACTTCAGATGGAAAAGTAGTCGATTTCGAATTCAAGGAGCCTGACGTGCTCGACTACCCGGTCATCGAGAGACACCTCTGGGACAAGACCGACTTCAGCGAGAAATTGGCCAACCTCAATGCCGAGTTTCTCGGACACCATCTGGACTTGAAATCCGGACTGCCTACTTTCCAGTTCCGAGTCGGTAAGAACACCTTCTCTCAGTCAGTCACTCTGACAAATGATGGCTGGATTGAGATAGCCCTAGAGGGCAAGGTGATGGAGTCACAGAGTTTCCAACTGCGCTCTAGTGATCTGAGAGACGCCAAAGTAAGCGGCGGAAAACTCGATAAGGGACAATGGACTCTGCCGGTTTCCGATACCGTGAAGGGTTATAGTTTTAAAGCTAAAATCCCCGGTGGCCTGGTCGCTCTACCTGAGCTGACCCGCAAGGAAAACTGGAAACCCCAGCCGGTCGTCACCTCACTTGCCAAGGTGATCATGCCTGATCCGAAACGTAAGAGAAGACCCGGTAAACCGCTCTTGAATCAAGCAGGCTACAGCACCTACTCGTGGGCTTCGCCGCTGGATATCTACGGTCGCAAGCAGCTATTCGCAGCGACAGGAATCGCCGTAGCGAAGGATGGCACCATCGTGCTAGCCACCCGCGCATCAGGCATCTGGCGAATCCGTGATAACAAATGGACACTCTTTGCAGAAGGCACCTTTGAAGCGCTCGGCGTCCACATCGAGGACGACAAAGGTGATAAGATCGTCATCGCGCAAAAGCCGGAGCTTACCCGCATCACCGATACCGATGGTGACGGCCGGGCCGATACATTTGAGACCGTCTGCGATGACTTCGGCTTCCACGGAAATTACCACGAATACACCCACGGCCCCGTCCGCGATAAGGCGGGCAACTACTACTTCAACCTGAACCTCGCCCACGATGATAAAAAACCGCGCGCCTCATGGCGTGGCGCTGGCAAGTACATGGGTGCCATGGGCGGCTACCGTGGCTGGTCTTGCCGGGTCACTCCGGAGGGTAAATTCGAGCCGTTCGCAAATGGTCTCCGTAGTCCTGCCGGCATGGGCATCGCTCCTGATGGCCGCATCTGGTATGCGGAAAACCAAGGCGAATACGTAGGCTCCTCAAAATGGGTCCCACTTGAGCAAGGAAAATTCTACGGCAGCACCTCCGGCCTTGTCGATCTGCCAGGCGTCACTCCAGAAAAGGGAGTCGATGAAAAAGCCTGGGCAAAAAAACTCCGCAAGGGTGCGGTGTGGTTTCCGCATAACAAGGTCGCCAACTCTCCCGGTAATCCTGCATGGGATGTCACCGGCGGAAAGTTCGGTCCTTATGAAGGGCAAGCCTTCATCGGTGACCAGACACTTTCGCAGCTCTTCCGGGTCGTTACCGAGCAGGTAAACGGCGTTGATCAGGGTGGCGTCATCATGTTCGCCGAAGGCCTGCTATCAGGTATCATGCGTCCGTGTTTTCTCTCCGATGGCAGTATGCTCATCGGTCAGACCGGTCGTGGCTGGTATGCCACTGGCGGCTTTCAGGATGGTCTCCAGCAGATTGTCTGGGACGGCAAAGCCGTGCCGGGTGACATACTCAATATCACCTCCAGCGCGAAAGGCTTCGATCTGCATTTAACCGCTCCATTAGACAAGAAAATCACCGCCGAGCAGCTCAAGGGGTCCGCTTTGGTGAAGTCATGGTTCTACACCAACAAATCTGACTACGGATCACCCGAGCACGACGTCCGTGATGATGCGGTGGCAGAAGTGGAAATATCCAAAGACCGCAAGGTGCTTCACCTCAAGCTCGCTGATTTCGGCAAGGGCAACAAGGGCAACAAAGATAAGTGGCTGGACCGCGTCTATCACATCACCCTGCCTGATATGAAGGATGCCCTAGAAGGCACCTCATCATGGGACTCCTTACAAGCCTACTTCACCCTCCGGGCCATTCCTCAATAGACTAAATAAGGACTTTAGGTCCCTAGAAATGCTAACAATTTGCTTTTTGAGTGAGGTGGTCGGGAGTGTCGTGTGGGG
>JBLHQF010000039.1:0-15709 GCA_047624885.1 Cryomorphaceae bacterium
TACAGGGTCATCTAGCTAGGGGTTTTTCATACAGAGTTAACAAAATTTAGCAGAATTCTCCAGGATTTTATAAAAGGGTTAGCGGAGAAAAGGATGAAACCTTTCATTCTTTCAGAAAAATAGCGAGGCCATCATCCTTAATTTGGTTGATTTTGAAGAATTCTGACAATTATGTGGAGCGCCGCAGGCAATCAACCAGGTTAGTCTCCCTAGCTAGATCGCCCTGTCACCTCAGGTAGATCGAAAAGGTTGCCTTTTTAATCGATTATTAGTAAGTATGAGTATGTCATTTAAGCTCGTATTGCTCTTCCTTACCGCTGCTATTTCAGCCTGCAGCTATCCAGAAACCTCAATGTGGAACGAGAGGGATACCGCCAAATCGATTCGGATGCCAGCGGAGACCTTTGCTAAGGTCATTGTCATCGGTAATCTCACTACCCTCGTGAGAAATCCCATATCTAGCAATAAAAAGCGACTGTGGATGTTCAAGAAGCGCTCAGAGATAGTGGCTGGTGATGTGACGGTCTTTACACCTGTGGATGAAAATTATCGTAGTGATCACAGTATCGAAGACCTGTTAGATAAAATGAAGTTACCAAAACGTGTGGCTGGAAATGTGGACTACCTGATCGATGGCGAGGCGTTCTTCGGAGCACTCCATGATTCAGTGAACCAAGCGAAGAAAAGTATCTGTACCCGCGTCTTTATCTTTGATAACGATGACCTGGCGGTAGCGTATGCGAATCATCTCAAAAAGCGCAGTAAGGATGTGAGATGCCGAGTCATCATGGATGAGCTCGGCTCACTCTCTAGCTGGTGGGTAGCTCCAGAAAGTAAAATGCCCGCTGAATTTAAGCCCCCAATCTCAATGCCGCGCTATCTCAAAAGGAACAGCAAGGTCAGTGTCAGGCTCTCTAAAAACCCTGGACTAGTCACCGATCACACTAAGCTATTCATCTTCGATGAAAAGGAAGCCTACCTCGGAGGCATGAACATCGGCAGGGAATACAGAGTGGAGTGGCATGACATGATGGTGCGTATAAAAGGACCCGTGGTAAGGATTCTCCAAAATGAATTCAACAAAGCCTGGCGAATCCAAGGCAGAACTGGCGACTGGACTTATCCTCTCAGATTATCCAAGCACTACCGCAATACCATCAACAACAACGAGCTAGGCATCCGCATCCTCAAAACTTCACCAGGAAAAGTGCAGATTGAGAAAGCCATCATCGGCGCCATCCGTATGGCGAAGCACCGCATCTACATACAGAACTCCTACTTCACCTCAAATTCACTAGAAGAGGAAATTATAGCCGCCAGAAAACGCGGAGTCGATGTCCAGCTGGTCTTCCCGCTAGACAATGATTCAAAGCTCCTCGCCAAAAGCAACGAACACTTCGTCCACAGCCTCCTTAAGTCAGGAGCAAAAGTATACGCCTACCCCAAATTCACCCACGTCAAAGCCCTTATCGTAGACGACTGGGTCTGCGTAGGATCCGCAAACTTTGACGCCCTCAGCATGCGCATCAACGAAGAAATAAATATCGCCTTCACCGACAAGAAAAAAGCAGATGAATTAGTAAATGGCCTCTTCAGAAAAGACATCAAAAAATCCACGCGCCTCTACGAGATGAAAATCAGCAAGATTAAAAAAGCCTGGCTAAAACCGATAGTGGATCAGCTCTAGCGTATAGGAGGTTTATGACCTTGATTATAATGATTAAGTGAGAGAGCAGCTTGTAAAGTAGCCGCTTTACCTGTGGGGGATTCTCTGCTAAATCAATTGCTCATGACGACTGGAACAAGTTCATTCACTCCACTGAGGTATCATCAGGAGATGCGAGACCTGCTAAGATCTGAATATTCTGAAGTCTGGCGATGGTTTAGTTCGGTCAAGGCTAAGTCTGAATACAATGAACACGTAGAGCTGGAGCTATTGAAGTCTACTTATAGAATGGAGCGCGAAGCCCATGATAATCTCTACCAACTCACCGACTCAGTAAGCTCAGCACTAGAAATTTCTACACCAGTCACGCTTTATCAATCGCAGGGATCGAGCCATTCGTCGGCGGCGCTTTACTTCACTGCTGACCACGCACACATCGTATTCATGGGTGGATTATTAGAGTTGTTAGATGATGACGAGACGAAGTCTGTGATTGCTCACGAGCTTTCACATTTCAAGCTCTGGACACTCGAAGACGCTGAATATCTCATCTGCGACCAGGTGCTCACCGCCATGGTCAATGAGCCAAGAGCGGAGTCTGCTCATCACGAGAGTGCTAGGAATTACCAGCTCTACACCGAGGTTTACGCGGATCGGGGTTCGCTGATGGTGGTGGATGATGAGGTGGCAGTCTCAGCCTTACTGAAAGTCCATACTGGTATCAAAAATGCCAATGCTGCTAGCTACATGAAGCAGGCTGAAGACCTTTTCTCTAAAGAATCTCATACCACAGAAGGGCTCACTCACCCTGAGCTATTCATCCGTGTGAGGGCGATCCAGATGATGGAACTCGCAGCAAACGAGCCTGAACGTTATCAAGACGAAATCCAAAAACTTATCCAAGGGAATCCATCCATCGATGAACTTGATATGTTGTCGCAGCACGCTCTAACAGAGCATACGAGGCTATTTCTACTTCATCATCTCCAGCCAGCTTGGCTTCGGACAGATGCTATTATGGGGCATGTTGGTTACTTTTTTCCTGATTTAGACTTTACTGCCCACAATGCGCAGCCATTTGAATACGACCTCATCAATGCTCACCCTAAAACCCGTGAATATTTCTCGTATCTGCTCACTGATATCATCGCCACGGACCCTGATCTGGATGAAAACGGGATCGCAGCTGCAATACTAACCGCCGACTCAGTAGGAATCCTTAGCCTCCTAGAAAAGCAGCTCAATAAGGAACTCAAAATTTTAAAGAAAGACATCACCCGCATTCAGCGTGGTGCGAAAGAAACTGTGCGCAAAGCGAAACTAGAAGCTGAGCAAGAAGCTGAAACTTCATCATTAAACCATGGATAACCCTGAACCAACCAAGCTTCTCGAACTCGTCAACTACGGGATAAATCAAGGCGGCTTTGAGTCAGACGATGTTCTGGTTTCTCTGCTGCCCTTGATGGAGCAGGTATTGAAATCTCATGAGGCTAATCTGGTAGCGCCTCTGAACGGATGTGATGCACTGCATGTAAATCATTCCAAGCTGTGGTATCCGGAGGTAGACGCTATTTATCCAATACTCAATAAGAGTAAAATCACTGCTCTGTCCGATGCTGATAAAGGTCTGGTGATGGAGGTCATCGACCGTGCAGATCAGACTGTGGATCTAGATCACTCTAGCGAAAAATCTACCAACCTAAGAGTCTGGGGTCGCCCTGAAATCCCGACTTATCCCGTGTATGTGATAGGCTATGAAACGTGGGAGCAGCGTGTCGGTCATCACGATGCACTGACGGATGTTTTTTCGCTAGGAATGGTTCTAGCTAGTATTGCTACAGGTCTTAATTTTTACCAAGTGGACCAGCTTGAGCAGTTCGTTGAACAACGCGATACCCTACATCAACACTACGAACGCATTCATCCCGTGATTCTTACCACGATTGTTAGAATGACCGAGTTGCAGCGAGACAAGCGTGTTCAGGACCTGCGTTCAGTGATTTCGGTCCTCAGGAATTATCGTGAGCAGAACTTCAACGAAGAAATAGATTTCAGCCAGCAAGAGGGGTTTATTAATAGTAATGACGGAGGCAAGCGCCGGATGATCAACAGCCACCTTCGGGACAGATTGTTCGATATGTCGAAGCGCAACAAGCTGATTCATTTTCGCTCCACTATGCAGACGGTGAATCTAACCGTCAGCTCGGTACCGCTGATGCTGGACTACAAAAACATCCGCGCGGAATCACTCTTCACTTGGCAGCCCAAGCTCGCCGAGGCTCTGGCGAACGAGTCATCCATCCCGTTAGATCGTTACCTTAGATTTGAGGATGCGCCCTACCTGCCTCATTCACTAGACTCGCTAAGACGTGATGCCAGCCGAGATGTCAAAGAGTATGGGTTCTCGCAACTGCGCTTCGTGATCGCCTTTTTCCGCTGGCATAATCTCAAGGAAGACAAATCTAATAGGATCAATTCTCCTCTGCTGTTGCATCCCGTGGAGCTGATCAAGAAGAAGGGAGTCCGTGACACTTGGCACCTGCAGCCGATAGGCACTCAAGTCGATGTCAATCCTGCATTGCGCTACTATCTCAAGCAAACTTACGACCTAGACCTACCTGAAGCGATCGATTTAAGCGAGACCTCGGTAGAGGATTTTTACAGCCTCCTCAAACAACAAATTCAAGCGAGTGAGCCAGCGGTGGAGTTGAAGCTGATTGACAAACCGCAGATAGACTTGGTGAAACAGCGCGCTAGAAAAAGGCTCAATACTTACATGAAACGGCGTAAGATTACTGGGCGGTCTGTTAAGAAATATGATGACATCGACTACTCGTATAATACCAAATCACTCAAGCCGCTCGGGCTGCAACTATTTCTCAATAAGGTAAAGCCATCCGAACTTCCGCTACAATATATACTTTCAGAAAAGCCAACTCTGAGAACTCCAGGGATCGCTGCTGAAGCTACCGAAATAGAAGCGAAAAAAGATGCTTATCACCTCAGAGAAGGCAGTGAGGTGAATCCTTATGTCTGGGACTTTGACCTCTGTAGCCTTACGCTGGCTAACTTCAGCTACAAGAAAATGTCGTTGGTGCGCGACTACAATACCTTACTCGAAAAGGACCGAGCCAACCCAGTGTTCGACGAGATTTTTTCTCTATCTCCTAGAGAAGATTTTAAGCAGCAAAACGAACTTAAACTAGATGATCAATTCCTCATTGTCCCCGCTGATCCCAGCCAGATATCTACCGTTGCTGCAGCTCGTTCTGGTGAGAGCCTAATCATCCAGGGGCCTCCTGGGACAGGTAAATCACAGACTATTACTAATCTGATTGCAGACTTCGTAGCCAATGGGAAACGAGTGCTTTTTGTCTGTGAAAAGCGTGCGGCTCTCGATGTGGTTTACCAGCGATTAACTGCGAGTAAGCTGGAAGAACTTACCTGTATTATTCACGATTCTCAGGCTGATAAAAAAGCATTCATCCACGACCTTAGGAAAACCTACGAGGAGTTTCTAAATCATGAACACGATGTTTCGAAGCTCGAAAGGAAGATTAAAACCAAGCTCAAGAACACCAACAAAGAGCTTAGTGCGTTGCAGAGGTTTGGTGATGCGATGACGGTAAATATCCATCCTGATAGTGATGAACCCTACAGACTGAGAGATCTTCTAGGAAGAATGATCAAGCTGAAATCTATCCAGCCTGAAATAGGCGAGCTAGAGCTCGAGGCCTATCCAGAATACTCACAATGGCTCGACTATGGTGAGTCTGTTAGAAACATAACAGCCGTGTTAGATGAGCTAGGCAAGGGGGATATTTTTGCCAACACGCCATTCAGCACTCTCAAGCGACAAGTGTATCAAGTAGACTCGCCGGTCCTCACTCTCAAAACACAGGTTGAAGAGTTAAAGCGCCAACTTGATGGTATCCAGCAACAGCTAGCTACTTGTTCATTCGATACTAAAACCTGCACATTGGAAGAGCTTCGCCACCTGTCATTTGTGGCAGATAGTGTCCGATATCTAGCAAAAAATAATCTACTATCCCTGCTCGATAAGCAGAGTGCCGAGTCTAAGGAATTAAAGAAATTCCAGCGGAAATTCAAAACGCAATCCACCAAGCTCGCTAATGCACAAAAGCTGACGATTCATTGGCTTAGTAAGCTCACTCCTCGTGACACAGACGCTGCTTTAGCCATTGCCCCAGATATGGAAAAAGGAATCACTCGGTTCTTCTCACCGTCGTTCTGGAGGCTCAGAAAGGTGATCAAGGCTAGCTACAAATTCCAAGCCCATGCTGTCGCTCCTAGCTGGAGCCAGATTTTAACAGAACTACAATCGGAGCATAAACTAAGTGCTAAGCGGGAAGAATGCCAGGAGGAAGCCAAGGATGAGTTCGGAGCGGATGACATGTTGGCTGTGATCGATAATATCGAGGAATTTAAGGCGAGAAGATCGGCTGTGCCAGTGGATGATAACGACGCCGATTCCTTCTACCAATGCCTGATCAAAAATGATGAGAAGTCATCCGAGACCATTGCCGAGTTAGCAAACATGCACGATGAGTTATTGCGCTTGGATCAGCTTTTAGAGAAGTTTGTTAGGAAATCAGACACCCTTGAAATACCAGAAGTCATCAGCCTCATCAATGCG
The DNA here is from genome assembly GCA_047624885.1 of Cryomorphaceae bacterium. Lineage (GTDB taxonomy): Bacteria > Verrucomicrobiota > Verrucomicrobiia > Verrucomicrobiales > Akkermansiaceae > Rubritalea. The sequence goes on from JBLHQF010000039.1 coordinate 6,324, forward strand.
CTAGAAGAAGATCTACCGATCCTCCCGGAGCTTCTCAGTGACCTGCAAGAACTTTGCCAAGCAGAGGAGGCACTCTACACTGCATTCTGTGACCACCCATTCAACGCTGACCAGCACGAAGCTGCCTGCGGGATGAAATCCCTAGCTGTGGCATACCGTGAGGACCGTGAACTCTCTAAATTCGAAGGCTGGATGCTGCGTAAGCACACTGACAAGGCACAGAAGAACTACACCGATTGGCTGAATACGAATGGTAATAGAATCGTGACCAAAGTGGGTTCTTATTTCAAACAACTGCATGCCAAAGCATCACTTCCTGCCTCGCAACTCGAGCCCGCTGAGAAAGAATTTAAGAAGAGTTTCAATGCTGGTAGGCGCGAGCTAGAGCATGAGTTTGGCAAGACGATGCGTTACAAGTCTATCCGCGATCTCGCCACAGGTGACAGCGGCCAGGTGGTGCTCGCGCTGAAGCCGATCTGGCTCATGAGTCCACTGAGTATTTCGGATACCATGCCGCTGGAGGATAATCAGTTTGATGTCGTTATCTTTGATGAGGCAAGCCAGATAAAGCTAGAAGAAGCAATCCCAGCGGTGCAGCGTGCCAAGCAAGTCATAGTGGTGGGTGATGAGATGCAGCTGCCGCCTACTAACTTCTTCGACACAGCCAGCCAGGATGAAGACGAATTCGTTTCCTTTGAAGAAGAAGGAGAAACCTATGAATACGATCTCAGTTCAGACAGTTTCCTGACCCATGCAAGTAAGACGCTTCCTTCTAAAATGTTAGGTTGGCACTATCGGAGTCGCTACGAGGCATTGATTAGTTTTTCCAATCATACTTTCTACCACGGCAATCTACTCACCATTCCAGATCGTACTTTCCAACAGTCCGAGCTGGCAGAGCTATTGGTCACGGGAGTGAATGATTTTACTCCTGCGGCAAGTGATGTGTTAGATAGAAGTATCAGTTATCACTTTCTCGATGACGGTGTTTACGAAAGCAGACAGAACTTAGCGGAGGCGAATTACATCGCCTATCTGGTGCGTGAGTTGCTCAATGAGGATGAGTCTGAGCCCGAAGCGAGAAAGACGATTGGCATCGTCGCGTTCTCCGAGGCGCAGCAAGACAAGATCGAGACAGCACTGAGTCATCTAGCCGATGATGACAAAGAGTTTTCGCGCAAGTTGAATTTAGAGCGAGACCGTGAAGACGATGGTCAGCACTGTGGGTTATTCGTTAAAAACCTAGAGAATGTCCAGGGTGACGAGCGTGATATCATGCTGCTGAGTATCTGCTATGCGCCTGACAGTAATGGAAAAATGCGAATGAACTTCGGGCCGATCAACCGCACTGGTGGAGAAAAAAGACTCAATGTTATTTTCTCACGAGCCAAGCATCATATGGCAATCATCACCAGTATTAAATCGAAGCAGATCACCAACGATTATAATGATGGAGCGAACTGTCTTAAACGATTCCTCCAATACGCGGAAGCAGTCTCACAAGGTGACACAGTCCTAGCCAATCACGTGCTCTCCCAGCACAGCGACAGCAACAATAACGAAGGCGATTCAAGTTACACCACCGCTCTAGAAAAAACCCTGAGTGCTGCATTGACTGCAAAAGGTTACCTCTTGGAGCACCATGTCGGCGAATCTGATTTTACTTGTGAGCTCGCCATCCGCAACCCAGATGATAGCCTCCACAAACTAGCTATCCTCACCGATAGCGAGGCGCACTACAAGATAGAGAACAGCCTAGAACGTTACATTCTACGAGCTGGAATCCTAGAAGCATTCGGCTGGCAAGTCATCCAAGTGCTCGCCAAAGACTGGTATCATGACCCAGATCAAGTGCTCCTCAGCATCGATCGGATCATGAATGGTGGAGCAACTTAGTTTCTCAATATCAAATCGTGGTAAAAGAACTTCAAAGCGGCTTATTTAGGATTAATTACTAAAACTTAATTTCTCTCTTAGGTTTGTTCTTAAAGCATTCAGGGCACTCACAGGAGCGATCACTTTCTCTGTAACTGCTAGGATCGGCGACTATTTTACCACATAGCTGGCAGGTATATCCTGAAGTTTGATTCGTTGTGATTGGTGAGAGGGGGCTGGCTATTTCTTCAAGTATGCTTAGTTCGTTTCGCTTTTCTAGGTGGTGTTGCTCGCAATTCAAACACACACACTTACGATGCTTCTTTTTAGTAAACCATTCAGTTACCTTTTCATTACAGTAGTGACAAGTGAGCCAGCGCTATTGCTCTTGACGTTTTTCAAAGGCTCATTACACATCTGACATAGCAATGAATCTTTGTGAGCGTGATTTTTCAGAACAGCTCTTTGATGAATCCAGTAATGATGGACGCTGTTGATCAATTGATTAGAATCTTTGTAGATACAGATGAACATAGATACGTACTTTTTTACTGCCTGATTATTTCTTTTTTTCTCTTACTGCGAGAGAGCTTTTCGAATATCAGCATCACTACCCAAGTCTAAGAAGTTAATCTTGGAAAACGTCCAGCGAAGAATCTGGCCAATAAACCACGTGAAATAGCTTCTCTTTATGTGGTCTATCTCATGCGCTATAGGCATTATACGTGCACTAATCAAGGGCCCTGCAGAGCCAATGCGATGTTTTGAATTCTCAAGGTTATATCTGCTGAATGAGAGACATCCCTCATCGCCGCTACTCCTCAACTCTGGACAGGCTAGGCAAACCTTGCTTTAGGAAATTTGCTTCTACTTTTGCGGCTGTTGCTGCGTCTAGATAGAGCTTTTTGAGGACGTTATCTACCTCTATGGTGTGGATGCCGTTTTTGTCTGGTGTTTTGAATGCTTCAACGAGTGCTGGGATGTCGGCGATGTCTTGGCCATTCACCTTGGTCACGATGACGCTGGAAATTCTCTCGTATCCTAGTGTGGCCTCTGTAGGGATGGTGCGGCTAAGAATGACGAGTCGATTGCGGCCCTTCTCATAATCTTCAGGGTGGTTGAACGCATCTAGCAGTCCAAGAGGCGCGCGGGTTTTCCAGTCATCTCCGAAGACTTTGAGGTAGGAGTTAGTGAGCTCCTGGAAGACGAAGCCTCCCTTCACAAGATAGCGTGGGGCTTTACCATACATGTGAGATGGGATGATGCCCTCAGGCTGACGGCTAAGCGTGACTTCCTTACTGATAGCCTTACCATTTCTGAGCAGGCTGAGGGTCACTTTTTCGCCAGACTTCTTGCTGCCTCCGATGAGGTGGCCCCAGTGGAGTGGGCCGTAGTTTTCTGATTTGTAGTAGCCCTTGCGGTCTATCTTATGGCCATCGATAGCGAGCAGAACATCACCTTGTTTGATGTCCGCTTTTTGCGCCGCACTGTTACGGGTAATACGCTTTATAAATAGCCCGCCTTGGGTATCGCTCAGCTTTAGCCATGCGCGGAAATGTGGATCGCTGGTGCGGCTGGTGCTGATGCCTAGAGAGGGGAATCCAATGTATTCTCCGTCGTTGGTGTCGTCTAGAAATGCACGGATGATTTCTGGCGCGGTGACATCGAGCATCTGCTCTTCACTGCTGTAGCTGGTGAGCAGACCTAACAGTTTGCCATCTTTTATCACTGGGATGGTAAAACTATTCGCAGCACTCTGCATGGATGCCTTCACCTCGAAGGCGAGAAAGAAATATCCAGCGACAAATGAGGAAACCACATCGGCTCCACGGATCACTCCGTTGGTTACGAGTAGCTTGCCATTATCCTCTACTTGATACACCTGGACGGTGTCATTTAGCTTGGGGCTGGGGGAGATATTCACCGGTTTCATCTTAGCGATTAATTCTTGGTGAACGGGGTCTGTGACGCTTATTAGTGCGAGGTTTGCCTCGTAGTCTATGGCAATGGTCTTGGCTGGCATCGAGGTCGAACTGTCCACCGTTTCTATCTCGATATAGGTAGCGTTAGCCCCCATCTCAGCCGTGGTGATGATCTGGTTTTTACCGACTAGGACACCGAGACCGCGACGGGTGAGAGTCGGTTTTTTCTCCCATGGTTGGGAGGTGTTGTATTCCTGACTGGTGGAGGAAATTCTCAGTAGAGGTAAGTTTTCTGCTGCGTTAGCTGCATAAGAGCAGAGTGTGAAGAGGAGTAGAGTGATGATTGATTTCATGAAAATTTGTCGTTGTTAGAAATGGTTAGAACGTTTTGTTAGAGATGATTTACTTACCAAGATAAGATGCTTTATCGATACCGTAGGTCTCTAGGATGCGCGTGTTGTATTTCTGTATTCCCTTGGCTGGCAGGATCAGTGGTCGGTTCAGTCCATCACACCTGATGACGAAGAACTCCGGCATAGTCTCTGGATTGAGCAGGTCATGTAGCTGTTGCATATCAGTTATTTTCACTCCATTGATCGACTCAATAGCGCTCCCAGTGAAGCCGGAAATGTAGGAGTTGATCGGGTCATCTAGCACCTTAGTGAGGATGACGATGTCCTTGCGTTCCTTAAAGATGTTTTCTGTTAAGTATTTAGCGAATAACCTTCTTACTCTTGGGTTTGAAAGTCTTAGCGCGGAGTAAAGGTTTCTAGAAAGCGGCTGAAAGACTAGTCCACCTTGAATGGTGAATTTAGGGCGTTTTCCATACTGGATTGAGTACATGGCTGAGGCTGGAAAGTGCTTGAGAGTGACTTCTGCAGTCTGTTCCTTGCCATCGCGGATGAACGTGAGAGCTACCTTGTCAGCAGCAAATTTCCGCTCGACGATCTCGCTCATATTCACGCGTTCACCGTCTATCTCCACACTACCGGCACTATCCACGGACTTGCCATCGACCTTGGTGAGGATATCACCTTCCTTGAGGATACCGTCCACTGGGCCGTCCTTGTAAAATCTGGCCACTAAGACTCCTGGGTCATCTTGTTTGAGATTATAGACCTTGCGCATCGCGGGATTAAAAAGCGGAAACTTGGTGACGCCAAGTGTGACATATTGGTGATAAGTTCCGTCCTCGATGTCTTTCAAAAAATGATTAATCACAGGTGTAGGAATCATGTAACCTGTGTTATCCGCTGAGGTGAGGCCTTGGAAAGCGACTCCCACTACTTTGCCACCTTGCAGCACTGGTCCACCAGAGTTTCCGGGATTAATCGCCGCATCGATCTGCACCACCAGATGCTGGTCAGATCTAGTGTGCGCGTAGGCACGGAAATCTATTCGCGACACCACCCCACGCGTCACTGAAATGCGATCACCTCCCACGGGATAACCAATCACTCGCACCTGAGTCTCTAGCTGCGGCACCTTGCCTATCTCTAGATGTGGCAGGGTGTTGAATGGTGAGAAGTCCTCAACTTCTAGGACAGCCAGATCACAATCATGCGCGATGTGCAGCACGCGGGCAGGGTGCTTGCGAGCCGAGCCATGCATGGTGATTAGCACGCGTCTGGCATTTGAAACGACGTGCGCATTGGTGAGGAATTTATTTTTACCGATGAGGAACCCAGTCCCGGTGCCACCACCGAATTTACCAGAGTTCCATGGAGTCTTATAGCTAGGCGTCTGGGTGGCGACTTCGATACGAACCACAGATTTATAAATATCAGATGATTTCGCGGCGGTGAGTGAGGATTTTACGGGAGGAGCAGTCTGCGCAATTGCGGTGATACCAGTGATGCCCATGATACCTAAAACGAGACAGATGATGTGAAGGGGGGGGGATTTCATATGAGTGAAAATTTAGAGGAAAATAAAGAACGGGAAAGCTAAAAGAAAAAAAAGAGGGTTTATGGTCGGAATACTAGCGGTTTAGTTGGGTCGGCATTTTTAGAAATTCTGAAAACTTCTACTCTATTATCCTACGACAAGTTTCCCCGTATCAGTTTTTGCCTTGTTTCTCCCAGCCGAAGAGTTTTTCTGCGTTTCCTCGATAGATTTTGTAACGGACGTCATCAGGTAAGTTAAGTTCTTCGAAAAAGGTGTAGTGCAGTTTCATCTGTTTGTTGCGGTCTTTGAATGACCACCAACCTTCATCGGTTCCAAACAGGAGTTTGTCAGCGTTTCGGATGATGAATTCTCGCGCGTATTTACGATCACGGTTGAGTACGTTGATGACGACGTGACCAGAGGTGTCGGCATAAAGGTTTGGGTTTTCTTGGAGCTGGCGGTCGCAGCTTCCATTACCGAGCTGCCGCCACCAGTAAGCGTGAGCGATGACCTTGCACTTCGGGTATTTCTTGAGTACGCGGTCGACCCGTTTCATACCTGGCTCAACCATGTTCTTGTTCTGATCGATGTGGAACATCACTGGTAAGGCCACTTTTTCACAGGCCTCGTAGAGTAGTAGGTTCTTGGGGTCGTCAAACATGAGGCCTTTACCGTAGTGCTCACCGAAAGCGATGGCGCCCTCCTCGATCTCACGTTTTAGTATTTTGACTGCCTGATCGACAGTTTCGACCTCGCCTGGTTCGATGATGCACATGCGTTCGATTTTACCTTTGTATTTGGAGTAATTGGCTTGCCTAACCTTACGTTCTTCCTCGGTCCATGCTCGTGATCCTTTGTGGCTGAGCGGGCTGACAATGCAGCGATCTATATTTCGATCGTCCATCCACTTTGCAACAGCCTCCAAGCCGCCTTCCTTCAGAACCATGGCGTGGACGTGGGTGTCGATGAATTTGATGTCAGAGGGAGCCACAACGGCTTTGGCGGCGTCTCTTTTTTTCTGAAGCTGGATCATCTGCACTGCATATCGCTCGCCGAGCAACAACTGGCTACGAGTATCAAAATGGGTGCTGTCTTTCGTGGTTAGTCCCTCAGAGCTGGCAAAGGCTGTGGAATGAATAGTCTGTGGGAGCTTCGCAATCTCGGCATTCATCTCTGGGCTGTCATGAAGTTGGCCAGTGACAAAAGGGAGAGAGGTGTCGGCAAAGTCGCTACGGATGTTAGCGACGAAGTTCTGGAGGGCTTCGAGGTGAGCTTCGGGGGCTTGGCTGCCACCTTTGTCTTGTTGCCAGATCACGCCTTTCAAGGTGCCGTCGGCAAGGGCATGTTTAGTGCGTTTTCGGGTATTCCAATAAGACTGCGGCTTTTGAGCAATCCAGGGCTCAATATCAGATCCTCCACCTGCGTTGACGACGAGCCCTATAGAGATCTCCTTATTCTGCTCAAGCATTTTCATGGCGAAGCTGTAACCAGGTCCGAGTTTCTTGAGATCGACGCCCTGACCGATGCCTGAGTGGCGATTCAGAGGCACCCTGGCTGGTTCCCATTCGTTCTTTTCATTGAGAAGGAAACAACGTTCAAGAACACGGCTCGCATTCTTTGGGGTTTCTGCTCGTCCAGCCATGTCAGACTGACCAATCAGTAAGTAAATATGCAGGTTTTTCACCTCTCCACAGCAATGAGGCATAGAATAAGCTTCATTACTGAGGGAAATCAGGGCGAACAAGGAAAAGTAAACTTGGCGGAAGGTATGATAGTGTAACCATTTCATAGGTATATAACGCTAGGGAAAAACAGGAATAGGGGAAGCTATAAGATAAAAAAGTTCTATACTCAGATCCTGGATGCACAGCCAATCGTTAGAGGTAAGTTTTTACAGAGGAATTCTCACTTACGATTGAAAAGTGGATGATTGATGGCAAGAAAATGCTATTCCAGTGTATTTTGATCTTTCCCTTACGAGAATCGTCTATTACTGAGTCTCTGTGTCTTGATGAGTGAGGCTCGAAAATTATTTCTTACACACTATGAATATTCAACCTAAAATAAAGCCTGTACTGGACGAGGGATTTGTCCCGGCAGTGCTCTGGAGAAGAGCGTTTGATGAGAAGGTAGCTGCTGATTCTGGAGCGCATGAGGTGCAGATAGCGCTAGGACGTCTGGATGGCACCACTTATCGAAGTGATGTTCGCATCCTTTCACACGAAGGTGAGAACGTAGCTCTCAACATCAAATACGTAGAGCGGCTCATCAAGTTTCTCCTCTGGGCGAAAGGCGGATGCAATATTTTCATCGCTGGCAATGATACTCTAGCTGCTCAGATAAGCGAAATTTATAGTGAAACTGGCGCGCGCAAGTTTGACTGGGACATCATCGGTAAAGGGATGTTCAGTCAGAGCATCAAGGTCATAGCCACCACAGCAGCGGAAATCCCTGCTGAGAAAGCAGTCGCAGCACCAATAGGTCGTCACTTAGAAGGCAACCGCATTGGGTTCGATCTCGGCGGTTCTGATCGTAAATGTGCAGCAGTCATCGATGGCGAAGTCGTTTTTTCTACAGAAATCCCATGGGACCCATATTTCAAAGATGATCCATCTTACCAGTATGATGGTATTATTGACTCACTCAGGCTAGCAGCCGAGCACCTTCCGTCAGTCGATGCCATCGGAGGTTCATCTGCTGGAGTTTATATCAACAACGAGGTGCGTATCGCGTCACTTTTCCGTGGGATCACGGATGAGAAAGTGTTCGATGAAGCGGTGCGACCAATGTTTAAAAACCTCATCGAGAAGGAATACCCAGGTGTGCCATACGAGGTGATCAATGATGGTGAAGTGACGGCACTCGCTGGCTCTATCAGCATGAATACTAATAGCGTTCTAGGAATTGCCATGGGGACATCTGAGGCAGTGGGCTATGTGGATACGGATGGAAATGTGACTACCCAGATCAATGAACTAGCCTTTGCTCCTATCGACTACCGTGAGAACGGCCCGAATGATGAGTGGTCTGGTGACATGGGGTGTGGAGTGCAGTTTTTCTGCCAGCAGGGCGTGGCTCGTCTTGCTCCAGCAGCGGGATTTAGCTTCGGCGATATGCCATTCCCTGAGCAGCTCATTGAAGTGCAAAAGGCAATGGTTGAAGGTAGTGACGGAGCGCGTCAGATCTATGAGACTATCGGCACATGCTTCGGCTACGCGATTGCTCATTACGCAGAATTTTATCACATCGAGACCCTGATCATCATGGGGCGTGCTACATCTGGTCCTGGTGGACAGGTCATGATCGATAAGGCGCAGGAGGTTCTAGATTTAGAATTTCCGGAACTAGCAAAGCAGATCAACATCACTCAGCCAGATGAGAAGATGAAGCGTCACGGACAAGCCGTAGCCGCTGCATCACTACCTAAAGGGAAGTAATTTAACATGGAGCAGGCTATTAAAATAGAATCAATGTTCGACGGAAGATCCCACCACGGGTCCTTTCGGCAGCATTTGTGGCATCGTTGGCGCCGCTGGCTGATACTGCGTAGATTCGCCTGTATAGCGATGGTGGTAATTGGTGGTTTTTTTGCCATTAAGACATACGGAAAAGGTGATAAGTTTGCGAATTTCATCACCATCAGTTTTATTCTGTTAGGCTCGGTAGGCTACATGCGTCCTATGATCTGGCAGATGTGGAATG
>JBLHQF010000040.1:0-15546 GCA_047624885.1 Cryomorphaceae bacterium
ACGGCTAATTCTTGAGTGCTTGCTCCATTTGCTTTTTGCTCTGCTATGAAATCACTGAAAAATGCATCCAGTGCCTTATCTTGTTCTGTCTTCTTTTTTTTCATTTGTCGTATTTTAGTTATACGACTAAAAACACAAACTTTTACTTAGTCCCTTGCTGATGAAACTACTTGATTAAAAGTATCGTAATTTACCTTATCTAAATAAAAAATTCTCAATTATTCCAAGCCTAGTAATTTTGTGAATCTTGTTAATTCTGTCTCCCACCCCCCTAGTGTAGGATCCCGGAGCGATGGGGCTGGGGAAACCACTTCTCCACTTAGTTGCTACACCCTGCTGCTGTCCGTCCTTATAGTTCTCCTCTGACGACTTAATGCCGTTCTCATGCCAATCAATTTCCACACCATGCTTCTTCCCGTCCTTGTCGTTCACCTCTGAACTCATCTTGCCGTTTGGATACATCTCCTGCACTAGCCCCGTAAAAGGAGTGGTTTGATTCACTTCATGAAAAAGATCATTTCTTACTTCTATTTCATCTGTCGTTATCACCCTGTCAGATTATGGCTCTACCTTTGTTGACCCTACCCTTATTGGCTCTACCTTACATGAGGTGAGGCAAGCTAAGAGCAGTAAGAATGTGATGGTGTAAGCATTCATTGATCTCATTAAATACTAAATGCTCTATTGGCTCAATAGGCTATGGCCCAATGGATCGTGATCTAGTCTGCACCACCCACTAAGGAACAAACTAATCCACACAATCTACATCAACAATCTACATCAACAATTTCCGATCAAGTGTCCGGTATTGCACCGCTTCTAACAGATGCTGCATCTGGATGCTCTCCACTCCTTCTAAGTCTGCCAAAGTTCTCGCTACTTTGAGAATTCTATCGTGCGCGCGAGCGGAGAAGTTTAGCTCACCCATCACTTGTTCTAGATAGTTGGAGGTCTCGCTGTCTAGTCCGCAATACCCACGCATTAGCCGCGATGGAATGGTCGCGTTGCAGTTCACTCCCACATCTTTTTGAAATCGATGCAACTGACGGTCACGCGCCTCGATCACTCGCTCGCGCACCACGGCGCTCTTCTCGCCACCGTCGCCACTATTGAGTTCCTTATACTCTAGTAAAGGAACCTCCACATGCAGATCGATCCTATCTAACAGTGGTCCGCTGATACGCTGCCTGTATCTGTCTATCTGCGATGGCGAGCATCTGCACTCTCGCTTGGGATCACCGTAATATCCGCACGGGCAAGGATTTAATGCCGCCACTAACAAGCACTGGCATGGAAACGTAATACTCCCTGCCGCTCTAGAAATAGTCACATGTCCATCCTCAAGAGGCTGCCTTAACACCTCTAAGGTCTGACGCCTAAACTCTGGTAATTCATCTAAAAACAACACCCCATGATGCGCCAGACTCACCTCCCCTGGACCGGGGTGCGTCCCACCACCCAGTAATCCAGCATCCGAAATCGTGTGATGCGGCGCTCTAAATGGGCGCGTCACCATGAAACCTTTATCTCGCAGCCTCCCTGCGATCGAATGGATCTTGGTAGCCTCTATCGCCTCCTCCTCGGTCATGTCTGGTAAAATGGTCGCCATGCGTTTTGCTATCATCGATTTCCCGGTCCCGGGAGGACCCACCATCAGCATATTATGCCCACCGGCCGCCGCTACCTCCAGCGCGCGCTTCACCTGATGCTGACCTTTCACATCACACAAATCCTCAAGGTAAGTTTTCTGCGAACTGAAAAATGCTTTCCGATCTAAATAGTAAGGAGTAAAGACCTTCTGCCCGGTCACCAACATCCAAGCATCATGGAGGTGCTTCATTCCATAAACTTCTATCCCATCTACCACCGCAGCCTCTTCCGCATTAGCCTCGGGAACGATCAGCCTAGTACGACCTCTCCTCCGTGCTTCCAGAGCGATAGATATCACTCCCTTCACGGGACGCAGCTTCCCATCAAGCGCCAGCTCACCCACCAGACAATACTGATCAATGTTCGCAATTTCCTCTTCCATCCCTGCCGCCGCCGTAGCGATAGCAATCGGCAAATCAAAGCTTGGCCCCTCTTTTTTAAGGTCAGCGGGAGCAAGGTTTATCGTATTTATACCCCCACCGAACTTCATCGCACTATTAGAAATAGCACTCAGCATTCGCTCCAGACTCTCGCGCACCGCCGCGTCTGGCAGACCTACGATAGTCATTTTAAACTGATCCCGTTGGGCATGATTCACCTCTACTTCCACCTCGGTGGCCTCCACACCTTTAAGTGCCGCTGAAAAAAATCTTACTAACATGCCCTTACTCTAGACAGCCATTTCTAAACTGGCAATCAATAAGTGTTCAAAAAGACACAAAGCTTAAATATTACCCACCATTTATGATCCAGAAAATAAAGCGACAGAATGTTTAGCCTACAATAATCATCCCCCAGAAGCAGCCATTCTATGAATTCTGAAAAATTATTTAAATTCTGTCTAGCGCCGCGGGCAACTAATGCTAGTCTCCGCCTATGCAAATCCATTCCGCAGATTTTGAAATTAGTTCCGCCGACCTCGCCGGCTGCCCTACCGCCTCACTTCCGGAGTTCGCCTTCGTAGGCAGGTCAAACGTAGGTAAATCCTCGCTCATCAATATGCTCTCTGGGCAGAAAAAAAACATTGCCATCGTCTCATCCACACCGGGAAGAACTCGGCTGATCAACTTTTTCAACATCAATAAGAAATGGAAACTAGTCGATCTCCCAGGGTACGGCTACGCTAAAATATCTAAGACTGATCAAGGGAAATTTCAAGAGTTCGTCAGCGACTACCTACTCAACCGCGAAACCCTCCGCTGTGTGTTCGTCCTCATAGATTCTAAGATTCCCCCGCAAGAGCTCGACCTCCGTTTCACCCAATGGCTAATGGAATCTAATATCCCCTTCGTTCTCGTCTTCACCAAAGCCGACAAAGCAAAGCCTGGAGCAGTCCGCAGAAACCAAGACGCATTCCTCCACTCCATGAGCGAATTTTGCGAAGGCTTACCGAAGTTTTTCACCACCTCAGCGAAGACCCGCGACGGCAGAAGAGAAATACTAGGCTTCATCGATGCCGCTATCAAAAACGCGTAAATCCACCCGCAAACGTCTAAAACAATCACATCTAAGCCGCCTCAAAATAACTTCACTCCCATCCCTATGAAAAAAGCCTCTGTCCATTACAGACAAAGGCTTTTAAAAGTGGTAGGGGAGGAGAGAATTGAACTCTCCACCAATCGATTATGAGTCGACTGCTCTAACCGATGAGCTACTCCCCCGTCTCGTTTGAGAACTTTGCGAATATACTTAAAGTCGCCTGTTTGGCAATCCTTGTATTTATTTATTTTACTCCTCCTGCTTGGCGTGCTTCATGCAGTAGGTCATTACTTCGCATGGGCGGAGCTTTTCTAGCTCCATACTCTCGTATTCAAAGTTACCTAGCCATTTACGGGCATCTTTTGAAAACCATATATCGAGGTTTTCCATGGTCTCGGTTGGGTGAAAATTAATCATCACGAGGTAAGCTTCATCACTTTTCCTATCGTATCTTAGGAAGCCGTAAAGCCAGCGACCGCTGACGTAATCGCCATCTAGTCTGCCATAGTTTGGGTTATCTTTATTAAAGTAATTTAAGCCATAGGTCTCGCCTTGGCTGAAGGCTGGAGCTTGGAGGACATTCATCCATCTGCCATACCAGTCGCGGAGATCAAATTGGTCTACGCTGAGTTCTTTACCATCATAGGCGTGACCGTTGACCCATTTCTGGAGTTCAGGCAGTGCTATATAATCGAAGATACTTGTTTTACCGTCATCACCACTGTAACCCTTGTCTCCTTCGGCTGTCTCCCCTACCTCTTGACCATTATAAAATAAACAGCCACCAGATCCTATTCCGAATAGGAACCCACTCACCGCCATTCCTATTTTAGCTCCGTGACCTCCCCAGTGCAGCGGGGACGCGATTCTTACTTCATCGTGGTTCTCGACGTAGCGCGTCATTTTGTGGAGCCGTTCTGAGTCCCAGAGGAGATCATCTAGATCGTTCGCCCACTTGCCTTCCTCATAGATTCCCTTGACCACGTCATAGCTGCGACTGTCATAAACTTCATCAAACCCGGACTTTAACAATTCTTTCAAAACATTGCCATCAGTGACCTTCATCCGGTCTCCAGAATAGGCTTCTGCGAGGAAATAAACGTGTGGGACGCGTTCACGTGCATTATCCACTGCCCATGACCAAAACTCCGAAGGCACCATGTGCGCCATATCACAACGGAATCCATCCACTCCTAGCTGCTGCCAGTAGGCTAGGACAGAGTTCATCAGGGTCCAAGTCTTAGGGATCTGGTCGCCGCTAAATAGTTTCTCTCTTTTGGTGAAATCATAGCCGTAATTCAGCTTTACAGTCTCATACCAATCATCCTTACTAGGCGTGTGAGTGGCCACGTTATTGCCGGTTACTCTTGGGTGCTTCTCTTCGTCATAAATCCCGCCTGGAAGCTCCAGTGGTTGATCCCCTTCGAGATAGTAGAAGTTGTTATTTAAATTACAAAATTCTTTGACATCATCGTCTTTTCCAAAGCTCTCGTCAGGGCGAACATCACTCTCGTAGGATCTTGCTACGTGGTTTGGGATGAAGTCGATCAATACGCGCAGCTCGGCTGTATGGCATCGTGCTACGAGATCTTTAAACTCATCGACCCGTTTTTCGACATTGACCGCGAGGTCTGGTGAGACATCGAAATAATCTCTGACAGCGTATGGGCTGCCAGCGACTCCTTTGAGTATTTTATCATCATCCGCAGGTCTGTCAGGATAAGATGTGCCGCTAGCATGCTCGATTACGCCAGTGAGCCAGACATGAGTGAATCCGAGTTTTTTGATCCCTAATAGTGCGTCATCTGTGATGTCTGCAAACTTACCGCAGCCATTGGTTTTGATATCGCCGTCCTTTATTCTGAGGGTCTTTAGGTTGCCAAAATGCCTCACGAAGAGTTGGTAAATAGTTGTCTTCATCTTTTAGTTTATTACTTTACGAAAGAGGTGGGGGTAGTTGATTCATTAACTGCTGTTTTGACTACACGATTATGATTCTCTGAACAAACCGCGAGTTTACGCATTTCATTAGAGACCTCGCTAGGCACAGATTCAAATTCCCAATCCACACGACACGTCCAATTGTGGTCGCTGACGGTTCCTGGGGTATTGATCCGCGCTCGGCTATCGAGTATATCTGTGATCATGAGCGCGGCATAGCGCGCACCAGATTTCATTAGAGCTTCTATCAGCGACCACTTTATCTCTGAGCTGTATTCAGGATATTCAGCCGCTGGCAGCACCGGCATGTCAGCATACTGACTGATCATTTTCAGTCCATCAGCCGCACTTTCACAGCCACTGGCAATATTGAAGCGCAGCTCTTCCCACATCGAGTGTAGCGGCGGGTGGTCATGCGTAGTGTAGGTGGCAAAGGCACAGTCTGGATGTTCCTCTGGCTTCTGAGCATCTCCAAAAGTGTTGCTTTCCCAGTGACAAACTTTAAAGCCAGCGATACCAAGCTCCATGAGGTGAGGTCTGACATAGTCTGGCACACAACCTAGATCCTCACCCACTACTTCGTAGCCTTCCGCTGCTTCTAGTATCGCCTTCAGACGCACATCACCATCCATGAGGTTCTGCGCTTTATGGTTCATGCTGTCATCCGCTCTTGGATAGAAATGTGGCAACTCGCCAGAGGTAAGTTTTTTGGCCTCGGTAGGGCTCAGTTCTAGGAACTCTGCATTTCTCTTAGGATGCCATGGAAAAGCGTAGATACGATAAAAGCCGAGGACGTGGTCGATTCGGAAAATATGGAAGATATCAGTAATTTTGGCTATCCTTCTTTTCCACCAAGTAAAATCATTCTCCTGGAGCGCATCCCAATCGAAGAGCGGGACTCCCCAGTTCTGCCCCCACTTGCAAGCGAAGGCATCATCCTTAAACATGCGCTCCGGCGGCGAACCACCATACCAGTCTTTCTGAAACCACTGTGGCTCAAAGAACACATCTGCACTAGCATTCGAGACCCCGATGGGAATATCACCCATGAGTTTCATCCCGGCTGAGTCTGCGTAGTTTCTCACTGCTTCCCACTGGGAAAATGCATGCCATTGAACCCAAGCATAATATTCCTGGACGGCTCTAGGGCCACCGGTAAGGGCGCGTTTTTCTCGCTCATAGCTGAGTGCCTTTGGCCCGGTGTTAAATGCTACCGGCCAATTGGTCCAGTCTTCATCGCCGCCTGCTTCTTCCATGAGCCAACGGTATTTACAGTATGGGACTAGCCATTCGGCCTCATCCTTCATGAAGACTTTAAATTCTGCTGAATCCTGCGCTTTCTGCTGGTATCGCTCATAGGCTAAGCGAAGCAGCTTCGACTTCACCTTCCTGACTATGGAGTAGTCCACTTTATCAGACTCCAGCCAGTCACCAGCATACTCAGCCCTCACAGTGTCCAGATCATCTTGACTGAGCTCTCGGAGATGCGCCAGATCTAGATAAATAAAGTCCAGCGCTACAGAGCTAATCGCGCTGTATGGACTATTGTCTGAGCTGCTGACATTGATCGGTAGTAGTTGGAGAAAGCCAACTTTGTAGATCTTTAACCAATCAATACACTGACGTACTGACGTGGTATCACCAATCCCTAGATCACCTTTTCGCCGCATCGAAAACACGGGAAATAGCATTCCTGTGCTTCTTGGAACATTAGGGGATTGACTTTGCATATGCTTAAAAATAACAGAATCTTCATACGATGCAATAGCAAACCTAGCCAAACCGTTTTCTATTAGCTACTCAACGGGGATCGCTTTCGGAGGGACTGGACCAGTAGTCCCCGAGGCGGGATTATCTTCTACCGGGATTGCTCTAGGCACCTCTGGTTCAACAGGCATCTCAGGATCACTCTCTCCCACAGGGATTGCTTTTGGTGGTGCAACCGGGTGAGGTATTGTTTCTATAGCAGGATCATTCCCACTTTGTGGGAAATTCGGATTTCTCAGAGGCTTGATAATTCTAGGCTTTTTAACGATAGCACGTACTTGCTGACCATCGTATTTGGGTGGTGAATTCTTGCGCATTTTGATTTCTACGCGGCGGTTGATGGCTTGGGCATCTTGGTCACCTGTGAGCACGAAGGGTTGAGACTGCCCTAGACCTCTGACGAACAAACGATCTTCAGAAATTTTCATGGAGTGGACCAGCCAGTGCTTCACTGCTTCGGCTCTGGCGAGTGAAAGCTTTGCGTTGGCTTCATCGCTACCGATGAGGTCTGTGTGACCTTCGATCCAGCATTTCATTTTAGGGTTTTTATCAATAATGAGCACCACCTTGAGCAGGCTATTCTTGGCGCTGTCACGAAGGACGGCCTTGTTGAAATCATAGAGCAGGTCTGAGCCAATCATCCCCTTGGCATTTTCTAAGTCGGACTGCGAAAGACGCGTCATTTCCGCCAGTGGTGTAAAGCCTTCCATGACCCCTTCTCTGTTATCACCACCTGCACCTTTGGCCAGTTCTGTGTTAAATTTATCTGGATCGAACTCGTCAGCTGCCTGCTTACCGGGATCGATGGTGATCTGCCCTAAGGCTGGCTTTAGAAAATTATCTGTTGTACCTAGATCCTCAATATTCTCGGTAAATTCTAGCCCAGCTGTGAGATCCACCGCGGAGGCATCTGCATCACCTGCGATAGCTGGAGTTTCCATAGGGACCAGCATTTCTGGCTCTTCTATTGTTGGCGAGAAATCTATCTCCATGTCCTCTGGAGCTTCTTCAAGCATTTCTAGTTCCTCGAGAAGATTTTTTGCAGTTTCTATGGGTTCTGATATTTCTGTTACTTGCGTCTCTTTGGCTGGCTCGATGTATTCTCTCTCCAATACATTACGCACGACCACGCTCTGAGTGATGACTTCATCTGAGTCCGTTGTGTTAAAGAAGATAGGCATCTTCTTCATCGCTAACAAGACAACGATGTGACAAACGATAGCAAGAATGACGGCAATAAGAATCCACCGCGTAAGGCTATCCGAGTGCGATGCCTGACGGCCAGAGCCGTAGCGCACATTTTTCCAGCTATAACTAGTGTCAGACATGGGGTAGAAATTAGGTTAAAAAGCAGAATTACTTTCTTCACACACATCTACACATAGCTGAAACTGAGTATTTTTCAACTAGATAGCGAAATATTTGTGTAAAAAATCTCTACTTTTGGTCAGGGGTGACATGGGCTAACTTTTTTAAAAGCCAACCCTCCCGTCTTCACCTTTACTTAAGGATGATATTATCTCTGGTTGCAGCATTACTAGCTGAGCCAAAGTCTTTGTCCGGTCCAGCAGACTCTAGATCAAAGCCATTGTCTTCAGTGTGGTAGACTCCTGGAAATTTGTAGCGGATAGGAGTGCCCCATGAATCAACAATACTTCCGGTGGCGTTAAGATATGAGTTTTTACCTGACCCTCCTGGGACAATTTTAGGCTCTTTAGTTTTAGCTCCGTCATCAATATCGCCAGACCCATCGAAGTCGCCTGAAATGTAATCCACTAGAATCTCTGTACTGCTAACTGTATTATCACCGTTAGGAAAGGTCAAACCGTCTGTAATATCTGTGCCAAACTTAGCACGCTGGCTAGAAGAAATATCCCCAGATCTGGCATCCATAGCTGCTGATACTGCTTTGATAATAAGTCTAGTCTCCTTTTCTTTAGCAGTTTCACTTATCTTTAAGAAGACACCGAAGCCGATAGCTGAAAGACTAGCTATGATAGCCATGACTACGAGAACCTCTAAGAGAGTGAAGCCTTTTGACAAGGTCAACTTATGTTTTACGTTTGATAATTTCATATGAATAAGTGAGTTACGCGGAAGGGAATAATTCCCAACCGCGTCTATAATATACCTGATTTCGCGTGAATTGCGAATTTAAATGCTATGGAGACTATTGCAGCGCCTCTGAGTCCATCATCTTGATCAGTGGTAAGAACATCGCGATAACGATGGTTCCCACGATAACCGCGAGGATAATAATCATTAGAGGTTCAATGATCGAGGTCAGTGCAGATACGGCATTATCCACTTCGTCATCGTAAACGTCTGCTACCTTGAGTAACATGTCTGGGAGCTTACCTGTCTCTTCACCAACGTCCACCATACTGATAACCATGGGCGGGAAGACTGTGCTGGCAGACATTGGAGTGACAATGGACTCACCTTCTTTTACTGCTCCGTGAATGGTCTGTATCGCATTTGCTACCACGACATTTCCTGCGGTATCACTAGTGATCTTCAGGGCTTGGAGAATCGGCACACCAGATGTAACCAGCGTTCCAAGAGTTCGGCTGAATCTCGAAATTGCACTTTTGCGCTGCAAGTCACCAAGTAACGGCATCTTAAGTTTAAACCCATCTACTTTTTCCCTGCCTGATACTGTTCCTGCCCATTTATTAAATATGGTGACTAGCCCCATGAAGCCTAGAATGAGCCATACCACAACCGGCATGAAGATGAAGTTTGACATCAATGAGTCAGAGAAACCGAACACTAACTCTGAGATCTTAGGAAGCGTCTGGTCCATATCATCAAACATCTTCTTGAACTGAGGAACCACTACAACCATGAGGAAAATCAGAATAGCCACCGCAATGAACATCACGATAAATGGATAAACCATTGCTGCTACGATCTTATTTTTCAGTTTGTTCGCCTTTTCCATGTACTCTGCGAGACGTTGGAGAACTACTTCGAGAACACCACCAAGCTCACCTGCCTTGACCATGTTGACATAGAGTTTATTAAAAAGATTAGGGTGGTGAGATAGGCTTTCAGAGAATGTGGAACCACTCTGGATAGAATCAGCGATACTATTAATTGTATTCTTGAGTACTGGATTTGGCTCCTGCTTGGCTAATACGTTTAGACCTTTGAGGAGTGGTAGACCTGAATCAATCAACGTCGCAAGCTGACGGGTAAAGATCATCATTACCTTTGGCTTTACTTTACCGCCTTTTATTTTTGCTACCTTGGTCTTACCTTTTACTTTTTTACTTTTGGTTGACTTACCTTTCGCAGAAGTGGCATTGAGACTACCTTTACCTTGCTCCACTACTTGAGTGGGGTAAAGTCCTTTCGCTCTGATCTGAGTGATAGCTTCTGCCTCTGTCCCTGTTTCAATTGAGCCGGTTATTTGTTCGCCTTTAGCATCTAGTGCTATATATTGGAAATGCGCCATAAGTGTATTTTGTGTTATTTTAGTTGTAACCTTTTTTAATGGTGTATGGGAAGCTCAAAGATGATCAATTTTCAGATAGCCTTCAGGCTGGTGGTTGGGTTAGGTATATTTCAGAACTTCCTCAATGGAAGTAGAGCCAGTATAAATATTGCGCAGTCCGTCCTCGCGGAGCGTCTGCATGCCTAGTTCGATGGCTTTCTGCTTGATGACTACGGAGGGTGAACGCTTAGTGATGAGTTCGCGAATCGGGTCAGTGACATCGAGCAACTCAAACAGGCCTTGTCGGCCTTTATAGCCATTGCCACATGTGTCACAGCCCTGGCCGGTATAGAATTCCTTATCACCGAGCTCGTGCGGGGATAGTCCTAGTTGATTGATCAGCGCTTCGCTTGGCTCGTAAGGTGCCCGGCATTTCTTGCAGATAGTTCTGACTAGTCGCTGAGCCAATACGCCCTCCAGAGAGGCTGCTACGAGGAATGGCTCCACGCCCATATCCACCAGACGTGTGACTGCACCTGCCGCATCATTTGTGTGCAGTGTGGAAAGCACTAAGTGACCAGTGAGTGATGCCTGAATGGAGATTTGAGCAGTTTCCTTATCACGGATTTCCCCCACTAGAATACGGTCTGGATCTTGACGCAAGAAAGCTCTCAAAATACGGGAGAAGTCTAGTCCAATGGCATCATTGACGGGAATCTGGATAATGCCATCGATGTCATATTCCACTGGGTCTTCAGCAGTAAGCAGCTTAGCATCGATCGTGTTAATCTTTCTCAGCGCCGCATAGAGTGTGGTAGTTTTACCCGCACCAGTAGGGCCAGTGACGATGAAAATCCCATTTGGTTTGTGAATGGTCTCGATAACGTATTCAAACATGTCTTCTGGCAGACCAAGTATTTCTAGCTCCAGATTCACGTTACTTCTATCCAGGATACGCAGCACCACGCTTTCTCCATGCTGGGTAGGAAGCGAGGAAACACGCATATCAACCTGCTTTTCTCCGATGCTTTTGACAATCCGACCATCTTGCGGGACGCGTGTCTCTGCAATGTTCATGTTGGACATGACCTTGAGTCTTGAAATGATCGCACGTGCGAGATTCATCGGTGGTGGTGCCATTTCGAATAATGAACCATCCACTCGGTAGCGGATCTTAAACTCTTTTTCAAAGGGCTCGAAGTGGATGTCTGAAGCTTTCTCATTGATCGCTTGATACATAACCAGATCAACATACCGGATGATGGGTGCGGAGTTTGCTTCTGATTCTAGATCTTCTAGTGAAAGGTCGCCCATACCACTGCCATCTAACTGACTGAGGACATCTCCCATACTTTCACCGCCGCGATAGTATTGTGAGATCTTCTCCTCGATCAGATGGTCTGGTGCTACAACCACGATGATTTCTTTTCCTAGAGCAAAACGGAGATCTTCTACTGCCTGAGGATTAAGTGGATCTACCAGAGCTAAATGGAGCCCTTCAGCTCCTACATTGACAGGAAACGCGCCATGAAGACGAGCCATACCTCCTGGTATCTGCCCGAGTAATTCCTCTGGTGGGACGAATTCAGTGATATCTATCATTTCCGCTCCCATTTCGGAGGCGATCACTGGCCAGATGTCATCTTTGTCCGATACGATATCGAAATCTGCAAGCGTCTCGGCGATCGTCTTACCATTAGTCTCTATCGAGGTGAGCATGTCTTCTGCCAAATACTTATCTACTAAGCCCCTTGACATGAAGAGGTCGATGACTTGTTGATTATCCATTATTATTTTCTAAACTCTAAAATTAGTTACTAAATTAAATCTTGCACTTTATCTTGATACTATATGGTTTACGCTCCATCCGCCATCGTTACTCCTATTACTTCCTCTGCGGAAGTCATACCAGAAAGCACTTTTCTGATACCGTCTTCTCTGAGTGTTCTCATCCCTAGCTCCCTAGCGCGTTTTCTGAGCTGCGGCGAGGAAAGATTATCGTTGATCATATGGCTAACTTCGTCATCGATCTTGAAGATCTCAAACAAGCCCATACGTCCTTTGTAACCAGACGTCCTACATGCCTCACATCCTACAAAACCGAAGATAGAACTATCCGTCATCTGTGAACCATCTATATTGAGCATTCTCAATTCACGCTCTGAGAGCACTGCAGGTGCCTTACACTCTGGACAGAGTTTTCTCACTAGTCGCTGAGCAATGATCGCTCTGATCGCCGATGCAATGAGGAATTTCTTTACCCCGATATCTGCCAGACGTGCCACGGCACTCGGTGCATCATTGGTGTGGAGAGTTGAGAATACTAAGTGACCAGTCAGAGCAGCGTTGATCGCGATGTTTGCCGTCTCTTCATCTCGAATCTCACCAATCATGATGATATTCGGTGCTTGTCTGAGCATGGCTCGCAGCGCTGCGGCGAATGTCATCCCTATCTCGGTTCTCACCATGACTTGGTTAATTCCTGGCATTTCATATTCCACAGGATCTTCCACTGTGATGATCTTTTTGTCAGGGCGGTTGATCACGTTAAGACACGCATAGAGCGTGGTCGTTTTACCACTACCAGTTGGTCCTGTCACTAAGATGATCCCATCAGGAAGACCTATCATTTCTTTAAATGTATCTTGATCATCCGAGAGAAAGCCTAACTCCGGCAGACCCAGAAGTAGTGAAGTTTTATCTAGAATACGCATGACGATGCTCTCACCATGGTTACTAGGAACACTAGAAACACGTAAATCAACCTCCTTCCCAGATACTTGAATTTGAATTCTACCATCCTGAGGCATACGCTTCTCAGCGATACTCATCGATCCACTCATCACTTTCAGACGAGCCACGATCGCTGGCAAAAGTTTCCTAGGGTGATTATCCATTTCGATGAGCTTACCATCGACCCGGTATCTAACCCGCAACGATTTCTCCAGTGGCTCGATATGAATATCACTTGCTCGCATCTTAAATGCTTCGACTAAAATGTGGGAAACCAATTTAATGATCGGTGCATCATTGGTATCCTCTGCATCCTCGTTTCCCCAGCTCAGATCTTCATCACTTTCGGCTATCTCATCCTCGCCTGAACCATAGTTGTGCTTGATGGTATATTCAATGGCACTCGGTGTCGCACAGACAGGAGTGATTTCTCTCCCTATTATATGAGGTAGCGTGTCGAGCACCTCGAAATTCAAGGGGTCTGCAAGAGCCACTACGAGATAACCTCCGCTCTCAGCCACAGGCACTGCCTTCAATCTTCTCACAATGTCCTCAGGAATACTTTCAAATATATCTGGTGTGATAGGCGTGTGAGCGAGGTCAATGAAATCCACACTAGAACTCTCAGCACAAACTCGTGCTACCTGTTCTTCAGTGAGTTTATCTTCCTGAATCATTAGCTCTATCACACTTTGACCACCTGCCAGATTACTGCGATAAATGTTAATGTCATCAGGTGTGATCAGCCCATGCTCGGCGATCAATTCTAAGAGGTAGTCTTCGTTGGAATACACGGTGAAATTATAAATGATTAAAGATTAATTTTTAAGCTTCTAGCGAATTTCGGTTAAATGCGCTTTTGCTACTCTAACACATTGAACAAGTCATACCACCACGTCAAGCTCGCTGATCAATTTTTATCCAAGCTATAACAACCTATTCTCAGGCAAGCACTTCTAACCTTCCAACCTTTACAAAATAAACGCTTTCATCACCTCATCAGCATTTTTACGGAGATGCCAGACCGCTATAAATTCATGAGCTAAATAAGGATCGTTTAGCGGACAGCTTATTTTAGTTGTCACCTCATGCAAACAATCCACCAAATTATCACTACCTAACAGCTCAAGCCATTGATCAATATCCCCTAACTTCGATTTACGCAAAATCTGGTAGAACCCAGCTCCTGAAAACCCGAAATCCTTAAGCAACTCCAATGCCACTCGTCCCATTGTCATGCGAGGGTTCACCTCCACTACTTTCCTTAATTTCAATCCATCCTCTGCTTCATAAACCATCGCATCCACACCGAAGTTCCCACGGAATTCTGCATCTAACAGATCTAATAACAGCTTGGGAATCTCATCCTTATACAACTGCATCACACCAGCCTCTCTAAACAAAAATTCCGTAAGCTCTGGCTCTACCCCACTCGTCCACTTACGATGCACAAATGTCCCCAAGTATCTACCCGCATCATCATTCACCACCCTAGTCATCCCCACTAGCTTGACACCTTCCTTACTGACTTCATATTGCGCGGAAAAGTCTAGCACCCTCTTTAGCCAAGGCTCTACCACCACACCGCCCTGCTGCGCTACCACCTTCTCTAGCCATGCTCTAGCGGCATCCGTCCACTCACCCCCCAGTAAGCGCAGATGCCCCCTACCCGCGCTAGACCAGGGTGCTTTTAATAACACATCACGACCATCCGTTAAATCAGCAAACCTCCTAACAGATTCTAACGCCTCACCCACAGACGCACACCAATCCCCTATTTGCTCATCTAACAGCTCCGCTAAATTTAACCCACAGCGTTTAGAAAACAACTCCGCATCATCAACACTCCAGTCCCTCCATTTCAAATCCACCACCTCAGATACGCACGGTTTATACTTACTCATCAGCCTACTCGCCACAGGCCCCCACGCCCAGGGTTTCAGACCTCCTATTTTTCTCTCTAACAGCTCCTCGTCCGCTCCTATTTTTATCAGCTCAGGAATAATGAACCCATTCCTCTTCAACCTCAGAATATGCTCCCTACTCGGCATCTCATCCACCAGCACCACATCATCCCTTCGTGCCCATGCCAGAGGAAGCAGCGCTAGATCCTTCTCTAACATCAAATGCGCTCGTTTCGGCTGAAATCTCGCCCCCTCCTTAGCCGCCATTGCCAGCTCCTCATTAGGATTAAACCAATGCACCACCGGCGTCCGCCCCCTGCTCTGCTCTATCACTTCCAGCGAATCCACCCACTCCGAATCGATCCCCGCCAGCCTACGTCCCTCTCTATCATAAGGAGCCATCCCCTTCGCCCGAGCCAGGGTCAGCGGAAAATGCAGTTGTTTCTTAAATGCCGCCCAGTCCGTCAGCCCCTCCTCCTTCCATTTTCTGAACCACTTCAAGCCGTGGTCCACATGCCCTATCTCATCCTGATAAATCTTCTCCAGCACCGCCGCCGTACCCGTGTCTCCAACCTCGCGGAATAGCCTCCCGTAATGCAAAGAGTAGTCCAGATTCGCTTGCTCAAAAACCAG
>JBLHQF010000041.1:0-15421 GCA_047624885.1 Cryomorphaceae bacterium
AATGTATGAAAAATGGGGCGTGAATACTGAGAATGTCCCAGACGAGACAACTAGCGAGGGTTCTAAGACAGAGGGGACTACTGAGGATGGAATTCAGCCAGATCCTTTGGCTGATGAGCCAAATCCAAATGGAACGGAAGGGCCGAATAGTGAGATGCCTGTAATACCCTCAACAGGTGCCGAAGCAGGAAAGGGGATCGAGCAACTCGGTGAACTCTTCAAAGACATGCTCAACCGTAAGAATATATTGGACTGGGTAAGAAATGCACTGCAGCACATACTTTCCATTATCGGCACGTCATTTGTTATTATGCTGCTCACTGTCTTTATGCTCAGTGAAGCGCGGATGTTTGGGCGTAGATTTAATGCGATCTGTGAGGCTCAAGGTCCCAACCTACAACGCATGCTCAGTGCGACTAAGGACATCCAGAAATACCTAGGAATAAAAACTCTCATCAGCATGGCGACAGGACTTCTCGCGGGCATTCTTTGCTGGCAGATGGGGCTCGAATTCCCACTGCTATGGGGTATCCTAGCCTTCGCTCTAAATTTCATACCTGCTGTTGGTTCAGTGATCGCGGGTATTCCACCTGTTTTACTTTCGCTTCTGAATAACGGAAGCTTACCAGATGCCGCCATCATTGGTGGTGGGTATTTAATCATTAATGGATTCCTTGGGAACTTTATCGAGCCTACTTTATTAGGTAGAAGATTTGGTATCTCCACCGTAGTAGTGATCTTGTCCGTGCTCTTTTGGGGGTGGCTATGGGGGCCAATCGGGATGCTCATGGCAGTACCTCTAACCATGTTGCTGAAGGTCGCGATGGATAATAGCTCAGACTTCCGCTGGATCGCTGTTGCAATAAGTAAGGAGAGTAAGACCAATGAGGCGCAAAAGGAAATCATCATCAAAGAAGCCGTCGAGGCCAAAGTCCAAGCCTTAGCTAAGGAAAGTCTCTAACAGGCTCAAGATACGATTGAAACTTTATGAATACCTTTGAAGAAATTATCGCGGTTGTAAATCAGTACCAGCGATTCGTTATCCTCAGTCATATTAGACCAGATGGAGACGCCATCGGTTCGACTATTGCACTCGGCTCCACGCTTGAGGAGATGGGGAAAGATGTCACCTACATTAATGAAGATGGAGTCCCTGAGAGCTTAGTATTTCTCCCCGGATCAGATAAAGTTCAAAAGCCTACGGATGAGGTGCTAGATATCGAAGTAGCCATCGCAGTAGACTGTGCTAATAAGCCAAGACTCGGCGAAAACGCACTGAAAATGGCGGCCAATGCAAAGTTGTGGATCAACATAGATCACCACAAATCTAACCCAGGATATGGTGATCTTAATTATATAGACTCGAATTCTCCAGCCACTGGTCAGATCCTCTACCAGATGATCACCGAGCAGGAACTGACACTAACAGATGAAGCACGAGATTCTATCTACGTAGCGGTTTCTACTGATACTGGGTCATTTCAATACTCAGGCACCACGGCAGCTACTTATGAAATGGCTGCGGATTTAGTAACGCGTGGACTCAATACCGGGAAGATCAATGAACAAATCTACGATAGCTTCCCATACCGCAGAGTGGCTCTAACAAGAGAGCTTCTCAATACGCTAGAAATTTCATCCAACGGAGAGATTGCAGACTGGCAGTTACTGAAAAAAGTCAAACACGATCACGATCTCCAGCCAGATGATAGCGAAGGGTTGATCGATATGATCCGTAGTATCCAGGGGGTGAAGGTTGCGCTGTTCTTTGAAGAACTCATGGACGACTCCATCAGAGTGAGTATTCGCTCCAAGATAGGCTCTATCGATGCCTGCGAAATGGCGCAAGTTTTCGGCGGTGGAGGCCATGCCAAGGCGGCTGGGATCAGAATGCCAGGACCAATCTCTGAAGCACGCAGGGCAGTAATCTCCGAAGTCACTAAACATCTATCTTAAACAACCATGAAACCAGAAATTCCCAGCGGTCTCCTAGTCATCGATAAAGCACCAGACATGACATCTCATGATGTCGTAGCCATTGCCAGAGGTGCGCTTAAAATCAAAAAAATAGGTCACTGCGGCACCCTTGATCCGATGGCGACAGGAGTGCTGATGCTACTTATCAACAAGGCTACCAAGCTCCAAGACATGCTCATGGTGGAAAATAAGGTCTATGAAGGAAGTCTCAAACTCGGCATAATTACTGACTCACAAGATGCTGACGGTGAGCCGGTGGAAGAAAAAGAGGTGCCAGACTTTTCTGAGGATGATATTAAAAAAGCCTTTGATAAGTACCGTGGAAATTTCGAGCAGATGCCACCTATGGTTTCTGCTATCAAGAAAGATGGAGTTCGTCTTTATAAGCTAGCGAGACAAGGTAAAGTTGTGGAGCGAGATCCGCGCCCTGTGAAGGTAAGCGACTACCAGATCCATAATGTTAATCTGCCTGACGTTGATTTCACCGTGCATTGTTCAAAAGGATTTTATGTGAGAACTTACGCACATGACATAGGTGCCGATCTAGGCTGCGGTGCTCACCTTTCAGCTCTGAGAAGAACTATGTCAGGGAAATTTGACCTCACTAACTCGATTCCAGCCATGGATCTAAAAACGATCGGTAGGGAAGCCATCTTAGAAAAGCTCATTACACTTGAAGAGATCGCTGAGATCCTAAAGTGATTTTGATCTAGAGAAATACTGGTTTTGAACTAGGTAGATCAGCTTCGCTCGGTGGCCCGGGGAAGTTCTCTGCGTAGAATTTATCTTTCACATCTCTGGTGTGATCGGACATATTCTCAGACATTATTCCCTGACAGTCATCACAGATCATCATAGGAAGTGGTCCTGGGACTAGGTGTGTTCCTAGGAATAAACCAGAATATGTGTATCCTTCACAACTGGCCCGATCTTTCCCACAGGTCAGGCATTCTTCGGTCTGCTGCATAGCGTCAGCTTGTGAGTAGTCTTCTGGGGCGTCCACCATCTCAGCATGATCGAACAGAAAGTCATAGATCGCTTCTTTTGATTCACTGGATACTTGCTCATCTAATTTCTCTTTACAGGCATAGCATAGAGCGAATTCCATAACGCATTCGTCTTTAGAAAAGCTCTTTTGAACCATGTACATCTGGGCGGAATCTAACAGTTCGCAACTGCAGTCACAGCAATTCTTAAATTCTTCGTCAGTTTCAAGGGAATGGAATTTATCAGGAATCTTTGGCATATTAAATGGATGGGTTAGGAAATTTCGATAGCAACGGGGCAGTGATCTGAGCCTAGCACTTCTGGCATAATCCATGCTTTTTTAAGAGACCCTGTTAGGCAGTTAGAGACACAAAAGTAATCTAACCGCCAGCCCACATTCCTGACACGTGCACCCGCACGGTAGCTCCACCAGCTATAAGCTTCTGCCGTCTCTGGATAGAAATGGCGAAATGTATCAGTGAACTCAGCAGCCACAATTCTATCAAACGATGTTCGCTCCTGCGGTGAAAACCCTGGGTTTTTGTGATTTGCTTTCGGTCTGGCAAGGTCTATTTCTTGGTGCGCCACATTGAGGTCTCCACAGAAGATGACCGGTTTTGATTTTTCAAGATTCTTGACGTAGGCGAGAAAATCCCGATCCCAACCCAATCGATAATCTAGTCTAGCCAGTCCGTTCTGAGAGTTAGGCGTATAGACGGTGACGAGAAAGTAGTCAGGATATTCAGCCGTGATGACGCGTCCTTCGGTATCATGTTCATCGATCCCTATTCCATTGACGACTGAGAGAGGTTTCTCTTTAGTGAGTATGAGCGTGCCTGAGTAACCTCGTTTCACAGCAGAGTTCCAGTATTGGTGGTAGCCAGCGAACTCCAGAGGAAGATCAACTTGCTCTGGTTTGGCTTTTGTTTCCTGTAGGCAAAGCACGTCTGGCTTCTCTTCTGCGAACCATTCCGCAAAGCCTTTTTTAAGAACAGCTCGGATGCCATTCACGTTCCATGAGATGAGTTTCATAGTGATAAATTATTAGAGTTGAAAGGTAGGAAGCTTAGCATCCATGTTGAGTTTTTTAGGTGGGGAAATATTAAATTTCTCTTTGTTTCGCGGAGGATTCCAAGGTGATTCATAGACGAGCGGCACCACTGTGAAGCTCATGATCGGGTCATTATCTGTTCGCTCGATCCGCTCCACATAGAGCACCGATGCGAAAAACGGATTCTTGTTAATTTCTATCAAGTCACCTTCCGCGATATTTCGGGCTGCGCTCGCTGGGGCATTCGGTAGGATAATCTCCAGCCAGACTGGGAACGCCTGAGCTTCAGTGAATTTATTGACTTTCACCAATGCCTCTGCCTTGATGGCGATACCGGTCATGAATCGGTCATCCTTATTAAGCGCGCGCGTCTTGATCACCCGGAAATCACCTTGGATGTAGGTGTTGAGTGTTTGCTGTTTGTAATTGGTTACGTAGTTTTTTATGAGATTAGCATTGAGAGCGGTTAGTTCATTTCGATTAAGTGAGCCAAATTTAGAATAAAGGTTCTGTGTATTTGCAATGTCACCTTCTGGCGGTTCCAGAGCACTGAATGCAACAATAGGATCTAAGCGATTAATCTTATCTAATAGCTTATAGTTTTCTGGATCTTGTGGATTCGCGAAAATAGGTGGTATTTTCATCCAGCTAAATACCGCAAGACAAAAGCACAGCATGATCGCAAGCGACCACCAGAAAAACGGTGGGTTGCGCTCCACGAGCCGCGTGATCCAGGTGTCTTGTTTCTTTTGCAAAATCTGAAGTATGCTAGATGATCTTACTTACACTCGTTAGCTTGATCATAGGTTCCTTCCTCGCCCGCAGCCTCAAATGAGGTGCCACAGCCGCATGAGCGTGAAGCATTAGGATTACGGATTTTAAAGCCTGAATCCGTCAGACCATATTCATAGTAAACTTCGCATCCCTTCAGATACTCGAGGCTGTCTGGTGAGAGATAAACACGTGCGCCATCTTTCTCGATTAACTGGTCGCCATCTTGTGCTTGCTCCACCTGCATCACATACTGCATTCCAGCGCAGCCGCCTTTGGAAACGGAGAGTCTGAGACCTGTGTTTTCTGTGCCTGATTGTTTTTGAATGATGCTATTGAGTTCTTTCGCTGCGCTGTCTGTTAGTGTGATCATGGTATTGGTTGTTCTTTCAGTATAGGATAATCCCTAAATCGATGATGCGCTAGTTTAAAGAATGTATTCTTCAAAAAACATTCTTTAAGAAAAAATAGTCGCCATCCAGCCTGCAGTGCTTTACCTCATGAGCAGACATGATTGACCACTATCTATTTATCCTAGCCGGCTTCGTCGCCCTATTTTATGGAGCGGAATTTCTGGTGAAAGGCGCGTCCGATATTTCACTCAGGTTTGGCGTCTCTCCGTTAGTAGTGGGCCTCACTGTTGTGGCATTTGGCACCAGCGCGCCTGAGCTGCTAGTCTGTCTGGAAGCCAATGCTAATGGTAACCCTGACCAAGCTTTTGGGACGATCATCGGGTCTAATATCTGCAACATCGCTCTGATATTAGGTGTGGGAGCATTGATCCATCCTATCGTGATTCACCGGCAGATCATCCGCAGGGAAATCCCTATTTTGTTCGCGGCTAGTGCCGTTTTCGTGCTGATGCTGCTGGATAATCAGGTTCACCAGTGGGAGGGCTGGTTGTTGTTTGCCGGTATTGTCACTTATGTGGTTTCTAGCTTGCGACAGTCTAAAGATGAAACAAACCCAGAGGAATCAGCCGACTTCACCCCAGAGGAAGTAGCAAAAGCAAAGAACTCTAGCTCATCTGAGATAGCGCTCAGCTTCTTGTGGATTATTCTGGGGTTGCTAGCGTTGAAATTCGGCTCGTCGTGGCTCGTTGAGAATGGTTCTATCGTCGCAGTTGAGTTCGGTATTTCTCAAGCGATCATTGGTCTGTTACTTCTCGCATTTGGAACTTCACTCCCTGAGTTAGCCACATCCATCGTCGCCGCTCGGAAAGGGCAGGGGGATATCATCACGGGGAATGCTGTGGGCTCATGCATCTTTAATATACTAGCAGTAATTGGTATCACTTCGATGGTGAGTTCGCTCACCGCCACAAACATCAGCTGGCTAGATATGGGGGTGATGCTAGGAATCCTGATCATCATCACGCCGATGATGTGGAGCCGAGGCAGACTGAGCAGATTAGAAGGAGGTATCCTGCTTGGGCTCTATCTTAGCTATACGGTGACTCGATTCCTACTAGATAAAGGGATGATAAATATTTAGATATGCTTTTGTTATGGATATGGAGATCCGATAATAAACCACAAAAAAGCCTCTAGATTTTTAATCTAAAGGCTTTCTAATTATTAAATAACTAATGAACAACGAGTCTTTTGAAGATAGGTAGTGATGAAAATCTAAGCGTTTTTCAGAAGCTTCTTAGCTTTATTAATTGTTGTTTGGCTAAGTTTACCGTTAACCTTGCGAGCTCCGTCAAGAAGCTCAGCTAGTACGGTTCTGGTTGTCTCTGAAACTTTAAGAGCCTTGCGCTCGCCACCATATTTTTTATCTGAAAAGTATTTTGTGAAAGTTGTTCCAGAGCGACTTAGACATAGTCTCCATCCCTGGAATGCTGTTGTCTCGTAGGTAAAGCGAGTAAGGTTTTTTTTAGATTTCATGATTGTTAGTGTGGTGTGGTTAACAGAAGACTAAAAATACAATGCCATGTCAAAGGTATTTTGTTAGAATTTTTAAAAAACATGAAAATATGATTCTGTTTTATATAATGTTTTCTAATTCTTGTGCTACTTGTATTATTACTTCCTCTCCCAGATGTGGTCCTAGGATTTGTAGCCCTACCGGCATTTCTGATTTATCTTTTCCCGCTGGGACAGAAATCCCTGGGATACCAGCTAAGTTTGCCGCGATAGTGCATATGTCTTCCAAGTATTCCTTGAGCGGGTCATCACTATTCTCACCATGCCTCGGTGCTGTATGTGGGCAGACAGGAGTTAGAATAGCATCTACATTTTCAAATGCCTTAGTGAAGTCTTGACGGATCAGCGTCCTTACTTTTTGAGCCTTGTTATAATACTTATGATCATATCCAGATGAGAGAGCATAAGTTCCTAAAATGATTCGGCGTTTCACTTCAGAGCCAAATCCCGCCGAGCGTGAGTCTTTATAAAGATCGATGAGATTACCGGATTGCTCGGCTCTATTACCGTAGCGAATACCATCGAATCTTGATAGGTTTGATGAGGCCTCCGCTGGAGCAATGATATAATAAGTAGCGACAGCGTATTCTGTGTGAGGCAGAGATATGTCGATGATCTCAGCTCCGGCAGCTTTAAGCTTATCAATGGCAGCATTGACCACCTCTCGAACAACCGGGTCCATGCCTTCAGTGAAGTATTCTTTCGGAATGCCTAGCTTGAGACCAGCCACGCCTGCATTTAGATTCGTAGTGAAATCAGGAGTATCTAGTTCTAGTGAAGTGCTATCCATCTCATCAGCTCCACTAATCACATTCAGGATAAGCGCCGCGTCCGCCACCGTCTTGGTGCAAGGGCCTATCTGATCTAGCGATGAGGCAAATGCCACTAATCCGTAGCGAGAAACGCGTCCGTAAGATGGCTTAAGCCCAACAATGCCACAGTGCGATGCCGGCTGGCGGATCGATCCTCCAGTATCTGATCCTAGCGTAGCTATAGCGGTATTAGCAGCCACAGCAGCAGCAGATCCACCTGATGATCCACCAGGGACACGCTCTAGGTCATGTGGATTATTAGTCCGCTGGATGGATGAATTTCCTGTCGTAGACCCCATCGCAAACTCATCCATATTCATTCTTCCAAGTGGGATCGCTCCAGCAGCTTTAAGTTTAGAAATGACAGTAGCATCATAAGGAGACACATAGGAGTCCACTAGAAACTGAGATGCACAAGAGCAAGGTTCGCCGAGTGTATTGATATTGTCCTTGATGCCAATCGGGATTCCTCCAAGCGGTAAGGAAAGATCTGCTGACGCAGCCATTTTTCGGGCTTTTTCGAAATTATAGCTCAAGTAAGCATTGATCTCGGAGTCGCTGGCAAGGATAGCGGTCTCGATGTCATCGATGATTTGTAATGGAGTGATCTCGCCAGCGGTTAACTGCTTGCGGAGTTCGGTAATAGATAGTGAAGCTAGGCTCATGATAGTGAAATTGATTGGATAGGATGAAAATTAAAGTTCCTCGATGACCTTTGGCACCTTGAGTTGGTCGTTGATTGTGTCCGGAGCGATGTCTAGAAAAGCATCACGCTCAAGGCTAGGTTTAGTCACATCCTCACGAATACGATCATACACAGGAGCGGCATGTGCTGTCGGCTCGATGTCATCGATGTCTAGTTCTTCAAGTTTATTAATATAGCCAAGAATGTCCTCTATCTGGCGCTGAAAGGTAGTGGACTCTTCTTCGGTGAGATTAAGGCGGGCTAAATTAGCCACATAATTTACATCAATATGATCTTTAGACATGATCTGAGCAGTCAAATACCAATTGGCCAACTAGGGAAGTGTAAAACGAAAAAATCAGCAGAAAAATGAGTCAGCTTGGCTCTAGTTGGGTGAACAGCTAGTGATAAATCCCTGTGCGAGACTATTTGAACGAAAGGAGGTGTTTGTTTGGAACTAATTTATTAGTCTATCTACCGGCAAGGGCTTGATTGAAATCGATGGACTGTCGTAGTGATTTCATTATCTTACAGAGGTTGAACTTACCTTTAACTGCTTTTTTACATGCATTATCAGAATAACAATCTTTGCTGATATTCTGTCCTATTTCGTTGTATTGAGTAATGATCTTATTATCGAGAAGGCCTATTTTAGAACGATAAGCAGACAGTGCTTGGTTGGCTTTCCCCATGATCTCATAGTTGTCTATAGCATTGTCTTTGTAAGTAATCTTCGAGTTCTGGAGTGAATCAGAGATCTTCATTAAAATAGCGGTTTGTTTTGCTAATTTTTTATCAGAGAATGCTTTTTTATCCTTCAGATGTGAAAACTTATTCTTCAGTTGTTCAATCTTAGCTTTCTCCGTAATCATCTCAGCCCCATTATTACCATCTGTAGTGATGGCTTGTAATTTTGCCACGGCTCGGTCAAAAATTCTTTTGATATTAGCCGCCACATCGCTGATGTCTGTTTGCTCAGATTTTATTTTTTCAACTACCGACTGCTGCTTTTTATACATCTCGTCGATGTTATGTTCTGAGCTGTTATCTTCTATGAATTTACTCTCCTGGTTTTGCTTGATATTTCCCATTTTGTCTTTGATCTCTTGGATTTTATCACTGAATTCACTTCTCTCTTGGAGGATTTTATTGATCTCCCAGTAGTTTGCTTTGTATTGATCCAGCTCTTTGACTTTAGTCCAAACATTCCTGCCTAAGATTTCTTCAGACTCTTTGAGCAGCTGAACCTCAGTTGCTACATCTTGGAGTCGTTTCTGTGTTCTTAGGAAGCCTATTTTCTTGAAGAAATTGGCGATGATGAATTGGCGTTTAGTCATGACGAATTAACTTTGAATGGATTTCTGTAACTGGTCAATCACACGGCTATCTTCTAGTGTCGTGATATTACCCGTGACCGTTCCGGTTTTGACGAGTTCCTTGAGAAGTCTGCGCATGATCTTGCCTGAGCGAGTCTTAGGTAAGGAAGGTGCGAAGTGGATGGCATCTGGCTTAGCGATAGCTCCGATGACTTTTCCAACGTGATTTCTAAGCTCAATCTTGAGAGCATCGGTAGGTTTGGCATTTCCCTTGAGGGTGACAAAGCAGACGATGGACTCGCCCTTAATCTCATGTGGTTTACCTACTACAGCAGCCTCAGCTACCGCCTTGTGCGCCACGAGTGAACTTTCCACCTCAGCAGTTCCAAGTCTATGGCCTGAAACATTGAGAACATCATCGAGGCGACCTACGATATAGATATTACCCTTCTTATCTTTGCGGGCACCATCACCAGCGGTGTAGATCCCCTTGTAGTCGCTCCAATAAGTGTCTTTGTAGCGTTTCTTGTCACCATAGATATTTCTCAACATAGACGGCCAAGGCTTTCTAATCACAAGTTTTCCTGGGACATTGGGTTTACACTCGTTTCCTTCTTCATCTAAAATAGCAGCGTCCACGCCGAAGAATGGTAGTGTGGCTGTTCCTGGCTTAATAGGGGTACATCCAGGAAGTGGGGAAATCATTATGGCACCAGTTTCTGTCTGCCACCAGGTGTCCACGATAGGGCATCTTCCTCCACCGATTTTCTCGTGATACCACAGCCAAGCAGCTGGGTTAATAGGCTCACCGACTGTGCCGAGAAGTCTGAGTGATGAGAGGTCATGTTTGTCCACATGCTGGTCGCCAGCCTTGATGAAGGCGCGGATAGCAGTGGGTGCGGTGTAGAAAATAGAGACTCCGTATTCCTCGATGATACTCCAGAACCGATCCCAGTCCGGGAAGTTGGGCGCCCCTTCATACATGATTTGAGTCACACCATTTAGGAGTGGCCCGTAAGTGATGTAGGAATGACCCGTGATCCAGCCCACATCCGCAGTGCACCAGTATACGTCATCCTCTTTCATATCGAAGATATACTTACAGGTAGCATAAGTACCTACCATGTATCCGCCAGAAGTGTGGAGAATCCCTTTTGGCTTACCGGTTGACCCAGAAGTATAGAGAATGAATAGGGGATGCTCTGCATTAAAGCCCTTAGGCTTGTGTTTTGCAGACATGCCCGCGATGGCGTCATCCCACCACTTGTCGCGTCCTTTTTTCATCGTCACCTCATTACCGATACGTCTCTGCACGATCACAGTCTTGACGGTTTTATTACCCTTTAGGGCGATGTCCACGTTCTCCTTGAGAGCAACGGTGCCACCTCTGCGCCAACCACCATCGCAGGTGATGACCGCGACAGCTTTAGAGTCTTCAAGTCTATCCTTGATAGATTCTGCTGAGAAACCGCCAAAGACTACAGAATGGACAGCGCCGATTCTAGCACATGCCAGCATCGCAACTGTTGCCTCTGGTGTCATTGGCATATAAATAAGCACGTTGTCCTTAGACCTGACCCCTTCAGTTGTTAGAGCATTCGCAAACTTTGAAACATCACGCAGCAACTGGCGGTAGGTGATGACGCGCTTGTCTCCTGGCTCGCCTTCCCAGATGATAGCAGCCTTGTTACCTCTGCCTTCTTCCACATGGCGATCCACACAGTTTTCGCAGACATTCAGCTTCGCTCCGCTAAACCACTTCGCATTGGGAGCCTTCCACTCTAGCACTTTGTCCCACTTCTTTTGCCACTTGAGCTCATTAGCCTCTTTCGCCCAGAAAATATCTGGTTTATCGATGGACTCTGCATACATGCGCTTATATTGAGCCATGCTTTTCACGTGTGCTTGCTTAGAGAATTCTCTTGAGGGTTTGAACTCAGTGTTCTCATCGATCTGGACTGCTTTAGTGGCTTTCTTACTCATATTCTAGGTTGTAGTAGGT
This sequence comes from Cryomorphaceae bacterium, assembly GCA_047624885.1. GTDB lineage: Bacteria > Verrucomicrobiota > Verrucomicrobiia > Verrucomicrobiales > Akkermansiaceae > Rubritalea. Next base: position 11,530 of record JBLHQF010000041.1, read on the forward strand.
GGCTATTCAGCATGTTGATTCAGCTGATAGTTAATTTGTGATGCTTTGTGTCTGCACAAGCTACCAAAAAAAAACGACTAAACACAACTATGTTTTCTTAAAAAAAACGGCATGTTTAGTCGATTCTGTTTTAAAGTTAATTTAGTTGTTAGAGCGAAGAAATGGTATCGAGTCTTGCATGATTGTTCTTGAGATCATCTGTGGTGATTCCTTTATTACGATTCATTTTATCGAGATCGCGGAAAGTAGCTTCTATGCCAGCTATTGCAGCTAGGATGTCTTTAGTATGGCCAGTTTCTGAAATGGTGTGCATGTTTCGAATAGGGAAGCCAACAGATATTGACGCGCTATCAAATCCAGCAAGCGCAGCTGCCATCGCATCTGTCCCAGTGTCTCTGCCTGACATATCCATCTGATACGGGATGTCTTTTGCTTGGCAAGATTTCTCGATGAACGTGCATAAGTAGTCGCTAGTCACTGATCCGCCTGTGATGGAAAACCCTTTGCCCATGGTCAGTGCATTCATTTTCTTTGCTCCTAATCCCGGAGCAGCATCGTAGTCGTGGTTCACATCAGCCGCGATCAGGATGTCTGGCTTCATTTCTCCCGCAATAGCAGTGGCTCCAAATCGGCCAATCTCTTCATGCGTAGCAATGGTGTAAAGTACACGGATATTCTTCAGCGGCTTCTTCGCGAAGATGCGCGCAAGTTCACCCACCATGAAACAGCCGAGTCCGTTATCGAGGTAAGCTCCGTAGTAGGTGTCCTTAGTGAAGCCCTTGCGAATAGGTCTATCCAGAATGATCGGATCACCAGCTCGGATGCCGAGATTCTCGATCTTTTCCTTACACTTTTCACCATGCATCTGGAGTTCTAGATAGAGTTCGGTAGGTTTGATGCCCTTGTCGCCGGTGCGCTGAGCTGGCTCAGAGAAATGGATAGCTCCCAGAGCTTCGATCGTTCCACCCTCGATGAGACGATAATTGCCAGGCTTCTTCGGATCTTGTGAAAAAAGTTTGACCTCATGACCGATCAGTGTGCATGGGAGAAATGAGTCACTATTCACCCAGATTTTACCATCACTGCCGATACTACGCACTTGAAGGCGAATCTTATCTGCGTGTCCAATGATCATCACAGAAGTGCGATGATCCTCACCTGGATGTGAGTCTAGCACGATTCCTGCATTGCCCTTGAACTGATGAACAGCCCATGATTTCGGTTTGATTTTATCGAAGAACGGCTTGATCACACCGTAAGTCATCGCGGCCTCCAACCCGATAGGGCTAGGCGCTGCGAGTATTTCTTTCATCCATTCAAATTGGTTCTCAGGCATGGGTTTCTCCCATACTGGTTGGTTTTTCTTAGTAGGCATAATGATTTTTCAGTTAGTTGTTGCCGCACAGACTGGAGGGTCAACTCACTGAGACAAGAGAAATTTCAATTATTTTAGGATTGAGATAATAAAGTTAAATGCCAAATGAAACCAGTATTTTCAGAGTCCGACAGATTCGGTCTAGGAACTCAGTATGCTTCACTAAACTTTGGCATCAGCTTACACGTATCGAACACCAAAGACAGGACGGCTTACGGCTTCATTATCCTCGCTGCTACTCCTTAGTTCTCTTACTTTGAGTGGTATTAGATTTCTCATCTCCCGAATGCATTACCCTTGAGTACGTGTTGGTTTTTCTTTTCCCTTTCCTCTCCCACCCCGCCAGAGTAGATTGATCATTATGAAATGGCTCATCTCACTAGTTGCTCTCACTCTATTTAGTTCTTCATTTTCTTTTGCCCAAGAAAAATCGGCTAATAAGCAAGCCGTAAAACTAAACCGGCTAGCAAAGGAATCATCTCCCTATCTCCGGCTTCACGCTAAGAATCCAGTGGATTGGTATCCGTGGGGCGAAGAAGCATTTGCCAAGGCGAAGAAAGAAAACAAACCGATTCTTCTCAGCATCGGCTATTCCACCTGTCACTGGTGTCACGTCATGGAGAGAGAGTCGTTTGAGGATGAGAAAATTGCCGCGTTTCTTAATAAACATTTCGTCTCCATCAAGCTAGACCGCGAAGAACGTCCAGATATCGATAAGATTTACATGACCAGTTACAACGTAATGTCTGGCGAAAGCGGTGGCTGGCCACTCAATGTGTTCCTCACGCCAGATCTAAAAATGTTCTATGGGGGAACCTACTTTCCTCCGAGAGATAGGGCAGGACGAGTGGGTTTCGAAAAGGTTATTCAGCAACTCAATGTAGCCTGGACTGAGAAAAATGGAGACGTCATCACCTCTGCAAATGAGCTCAATAAACATATGCAGAAAGCTCTGGATTCCAGGAAATCTAACTCAGAAGTGGTTGATAAATATATCCTTGAACTCGCCGTTACCAACATGATGAGCAGTGGCGATAAAGAACGAGGTGGCTGGGGGGGAGCTAAAGGACCGAAGTTCCCACAACCATCGCATCTCACCTATTTACTGAGATCATGGCAGCGAAATGAAAATAAGGTTGGCAACAATGACCTCTTGAAATTCATAAAACTCACCGCAGCTAGGATGGCGAATGGCGGCATGCATGATCACTTAGGCGGAGGCTTCCACCGATACACAGTCGACGGCGAATGGCTGGTTCCGCATTTCGAGAAAATGCTCTATGATCAAGCCCAGTTGATAGATTTCTATCTCGACCTCTACGTCATCACCAAGGAAGAGAAATACAAAGCCATTGCCAGCAGCACAGCCAACTATGTTATGACAGAAATGCAGTCAGAACAAGGCGGCTACTATTGCGCTCAGGATGCCCAGAGTGAGGGGAAAGAAGGCAAGTATTGGTGCTGGACGATGAAGGAACTTCGTGATCTTTTGGATAAGGACGAACTCGCTGAGGCTATCAAATATTTCCATCTAACAGAAAAAGGAAATTTCTATGATCATTCAGATCCCGAAGCCCTAAAGCTTCAAAACATACTATCACTCTCGCCAAATTCTGGTCAGCAACAACTCTCTAAAAACCTAGCCAGCGCTATTTCTAAAATGAAAGTAGCCAGAGCCAAGCGTATACCACCTGCGACTGATAAGAAGATCCTCGCATCATGGAATGGCTTGATGATCGGTAGTATGGCGCGCGCAGGAATCGTCCTAGAAAACCCTAAATACACCACCAGCGCAAATGCCGCGATTGATTTCATAAAATCCACCATGTGGAAGAAAAATGAGTCTGGGAAATATAGACTCGCTCACAGTTATTATGATCGCACTGAGCTAGAACACGCAGGAACAGTAAAAGCAGTGATCAGCGAACAAGCACAAAGCTACGTTCTCATGCTCCAGGCATGCCGCAGACTCTATGAGATGACGCTCGATCCAGAAATGCTATCTATGGCAATCCAACTAGCCGAGACCAGCCGCGAACTCTTCTACGATGAGAAACGCGGTGGTTTTTATGAATCAGTAGTCAGAGCCGATGTCCTGCTCAGGCTCAAAGGTGACTACGACGGCGCCATGCCCACCTCCAGTTCTGTCGGTATGGTAGAATTTCTCCGGCTCTACGAGATCACCCAACGAAAGGATTTCTTAGCGGTGGCTGAGGGGACCATGAAAGCCCATGGGGAAGAACTATCCCTACATCCCAGCTCACTAAGCTACATGCTCAGTGGAATCGATCATTACTACGCGGAAAAACAACGGGTGGTAATAGTAGGGGATAATGCAGAGGAACGAAAAACTTACCTCCAGTATTTTAACACACACTGGCACCCAAACATCACCCTCATGAGCAACGCTGGAGACGTAGATAAATTCACCAAAAATCTACCACAAGTAGATGGTGAAACCACCATCTACCTCTGCGAAGGAGTCACCTGTAAACCACCAGTTACCAGCCTAGAAGA
>JBLHQF010000042.1:0-15269 GCA_047624885.1 Cryomorphaceae bacterium
GCACCCTATGCTATTTTACAACACGTAGAGATTTCCCCCGTGTTGTGGATGCCTGCGCTCGCTATCGATAAAGCGGTAGCTGTTTTTTTCCCTAGTATCTGGCTTTACTACTCATTTTATCTTCTGTTAGGGCTAGTAGGGCTCACCGTGGAGAAGAAACTATTTATCCAATACCTCTACACCATCGGCTGGGTGACGGCAGTTTCTCACGCGGTATTCCTATTCTTGCCAAACGGAGTAATGCGCTCCGATATCGACTTCCAGACAGCCCCTCCCATTTACCAATTACTCGCCAGCGTAGATCTACCCAGAAATGCCATGCCCTCACTCCACGCATCGCTCTCTGTAGTAGCAGCCATCGCCGTGCAGTTCTCTAGCGTATTCCCTAAATGGAGTAAACCGCTAGTCTGGCTCTGGGTGTTGGTGATCTTCTGGTCCACCATCGCTATCCGGCAGCATGTGTCGCTAGATCTCATCGCCGGCAGCGTCATTGCTGCCATCGTTTGGTGGAGAGTCTCTAAGAGCAGTGAGCTGCAATACCATGGAGTGTGAGGTGGTTTTAGCTTCCAGAAAGATCTAGGTGGTTTGTTGCTACTCATCCTAAAATAGCATCTGACGACCATTCTCCCGAGACAAGCAGTGCATAATAAGAGGGGGGGGCTGGCAGGGACAGTACACTAAGGAAACTTACCATTTTGATCACTACTTTCTCTGACAGAATTAACAAAATGTAACAGAATTTCACCTTGCTGATGAAGCTATTTGATTAAAACTATCGCAATTTAATTTATCTAAATAAAAAACCCTCAATTATTTGACCTAGTGATTTTGTGAATCTTGTTAATTCTCTCTCCCCCTAGTGTAGGCGCCCCGGTTTCAGGGCGTTTGCTTGGCTGGGTTATTCTGGGTAAAGGGCTGCAATGGTGATGATTTCGGCATTATTCGTCTGTGTTCCCATAGCGTCCATGGATACGACAGCTCCATCAAGATTAAGCATATCGAGTAGCTCGGGGTCCACCTCACTGTTATTTCGTTACTTTTCTCAGCTTCCGAAAACTTACCTCTAGTGCCTATGAGACGGGCTTAAATTTTCAGAGATCTATGTCGCCCTTTCAGGGCTTGGTGTGTCTCTGATTCCCTGTCCCAGGGCGGCGCTTTGCTTGCCCTGGGCTTTGATGTTTCGCCCCTTTAGGGCTTGGCGATGGTGGTTTTTGGCTTAACTCGCTACACACTGTGTAGCGGATTTCTAAGTCTTTGTAAGTGATTCAGAAATGTTGATGTTGTGTGCTTGCTCATCGGAGGGGGCTTTAAGGATAGATTAGATAACTCTTTTTTTACCGCATATTTGCGCTAATTATCGCAGATTACTTGATTCTTTGCTGTTTTAAGCGCAGTTTCTTTAAGCTTTACTGAATAGGTGACTTTAACACAGGAAAAGAGACCTCATCGTGCTGGAAATCTACGTCACTCTGTGAAAATCTGCGGTAATAGATTATGTTATTCGTAGCGGGATAGCCCTGGTGATGAGCTCCCTTAGCTCGCTCTCAGCAGGATGGTAGTAATACTGACGCTTCAGTTTAGGGAGTTGAATATAGGGCTTGCCGTCAGACCAACTTTCGATCGAAAAGGAGCAGTGATTACAGGTGAATTTTAATAGTGCTGACATGGTGCATTTTCCTGGCGTAGTGGTGACACTCTGTCGCCACGAGCTTATTTAAATCTGGATTTTTGATTTTTGATTTTTGATTTTTGATTTTTTACTTTTGATTTTTGATTTTTGAAACGACAGGGTGTCGTTTCTACGGGTTGATCTGGCCTAGGGATTCTAGCATGGTGATGATGTGGGTGACTTCTTGGGTGCGCTAGGCGGTCTGCGATGGGTGGTGGTTTGGCTGTATCCGTAGAAGAGCTTTCCAAGCTCTTTTCCAGCATGGGGGGAAACGGTTGGAAACCGTCTCTAAGGTAGGTTTCTAGAACTGCTACGTCGATGTCGTCGTGGAGTTGCTTGAGCAGGGTGACGAGTCCTTGGTCGTGGATGACTTTGTCTTTGTCGGTGAGTGGCTCGCCTGAGCGGAGTTTTTCGAGGATGTTATACATGCCAGTGAGCGTGAGGTCTGGATGCTCGGCTTGGCGTGCTTTGCGGTGCGCATCGACTTGCTCGGCAAGGTTGGTGAGACGGGTTTTTAGGTCTGGGTTTTGGATTTCGGGGAAAGGGAAGGTTTCGAAGCAACGAGTTTTGTTGTAACGTGGAACCACCCCAAGTGTTCCTCCTTGAGCAGCAGTCCAAGAGGTGTGAACTTGGCTAGAAAGAATACTGAGAAATTCGGAGTTATCCACGGCAATATTAACCAGCATATTATCTGGCAAAATAGACTCATCAAGGAAGTATAAAAGGCGATGTTTACTGGTCTCAACGGTGGCGATGTAGCGGGGGGATCTTTTCATCGTAGTCGAGCACGGCGTCTCGGTTCTGGATGGTGTGCTCGTTTTCTAGGAGTGGGCGGTCGTTGGTGTCTGCTGAGCCGGTGGTTTTGTGATGCCATTGAAAGTAGCCGATCCAGAGAACCGGCTGAGTGATGGCGGCGCCTTTGTCATCTATCTCTAACGTATGGCGAAGATTAGTGGGATTTTGTGTTGTGGCTAGGAGATAATGAGTGATTTATTACCGAGCGGTAATAAACGGTAATTACACGCGCTCAAAGGCTGTAATGTTACCGTTCGGGAATTAATTTTGAGTCTACTCTGGGAAGCGGTCTTCAAGTTTTTGGCGTTCGCGTTGGATCTCGGCGCTGAGCTGGGCTTCGGTGGGGAGGATGGTGCGGTATTTAGAGGCGAAGAGTTGTTCGTTTTCTTTGAGGACTGAGTATTGGACGATGGTTTCGTCTTTGTCGGCACAGAGGATGATGCTGATGGTGGGGTTGTCATCGTTGCCGCGCTTGAGGTCATCGAACATGCGGACATACATGTCGATCTGCCCAATGTCTTGGTGGCTGAGCTTGGTGGCTGAGCTTGGTGGTCTTGAGATCTACGATGACGAAGCATTTGAGGAGGTATTTGAGGAGGTATTTGAGGAGGTATTTGAGGTCTAGGTTCTGGGGTATTAATTTTTGAGGGGGTGGTATCTATGTCGCCCTTTCAGGGCTTGGTATATATTTGATTCCCTGTCCCAGGGCTGCGCTCTGCTTACCCTGGGCTTTGATATTTAGCCCCTTTAGGGCTGGTGATCGTCCTGCTGGTGATGGCCCTGCTGGTGATGGCCCTGCTGGTGATCGTCCTGCTGGTGATCGTCCTGCTGGTGATCGTCCTGCTGGTGATCGTCCTGCTGGTGATGGGGTGGAAAGAAAAAGCTCTCTACCTGTTAGGGTGGAGAGCTTTGGTTGGGTGAGAGAAAGAGGTTGGAAACCTCTTCTACGAGACGGTTTTGAATTTTTCGTCTAGGTAGTTGAGGACTAGGTTTTGGAGTTGCTCGTTTTCTAGGCGGTCGATGACTGCGATGCAGAAGCCGCGGGCGATGAGCTGGCGGGCTTGCTTGGGGTGGATGCCGCGCGCTTGGAGGTAGTAGATTTCTTCGTCGCTGATGGCTGAGGCGGTGGAGCCGTGGGAGCATTTTACCTGGTCGGCATTGATCTGGAGGCCTGGCATGGAGTTGGTCTCGGTGGTGTCTTCCATGAGGAGGTTTCTGCAGGTCTGGTAGGCGTCCGTGTAGTGGGCGCCTTCGTCCACGGTGATGAGTCCGGAGAAGGTGGTCTTGGACTTGCCGTAGAGGGCGTTCTTGTAGAGTAGATCTGAGTAGGTGTGCGGGGACGCGTGGTGCTGGAATGTTCGCTGGTCATACTTCTGGTCGCCGGTGGGGATGTTTAGCGAGAGCATGTCCGAGTGGGCACCTTTTCCTGCGAGGGTGCTGTAGGACTCATTACGTGCCCAGGCTGCGCCTACGTTGAGGACGAATGATTTTGCACGTGCGTCACGATCGACTGTGGTGCTGCCAATTTGAATCATCTTGGAGTCCAAACTTAGGTTTTGAATAGCAAGATAGTTTAGTTGAGATCCATTGGTGGCAACTAAATCGTTCATGGCTATTACCAAGTTTGGAATTGGTGATTGATTGCTGGTTTCGCCAGATTGGCTTGGGGCGCTGATGAAGTAGTCTACTACGCTGACTTTTGCATTGGCCTCGGTGATGATGAGGGTGTGGGGGAAAATGGCTGCGTTTTCGCCGGCTACGATGTGGTAGGCTTCGATTGGCTTTTCGACTTCGATGCCTTTTGGCACGTAGACGAAGAGTCCGTTAGAGAGGTTGGCTGCATGGAGTGCGGCGTATTTCTCGGAGCCTAGCTTTACCTCTTGTTTAAGAAGGTGCTGGTGGATGAGCGCGCCGTGTTCCTGGAGAGCGTCTTCTAATGGGAGACAGATGACGCCATCGGGAAGTTCAGATTCAGCGTGGACGGTGGCGTCGTTTGCGAAAATGAATTTAGCAGATGCTGTTTCGAGCCCGTCAATTTCTAGTTCGATATCGCCAGCATCGATGGTTGCTGCTGGGATGAAGTTCTCGAGCTTGAGTTGCTTGAGGTCACCGAAGCGCCAGGTCTCGTTTTTACGAGTTGGGGCCGGGGTGTCCTGAAATGTCTGCCAGGCGATTGACCGCAGTTCTTTGAACCACTCAGGACTGTCGTCCTGCATTGGTAAATGGTGATCGGTTATTGGTGATTGAGTGCAGGCTTCGCCTGGTTGTGTGATTGTAGATGACGTTGTCATGGTAGAAAATTGATTATTGGTAGTCAGAGTTATCTAGGTGTTTGATCCATGCTCTGAGTTGTTTTGAGCATGATCTGGCTAATTGTTCGAATTCAGTTATGTGAGCTAAGTATCGAGATAGGTAGGGACTGCGTTTGAAAAAAAGTGAAATGGAGCATGTCTCGCTTGCCTAACCACGGGCAATGTAGAGGTATTGGATAAGTTTTTTGTTGGTTCGTCTATCGAGCCCTTCGGCGATGTTGTTTGATATGGATAGTGATGCTCGATCTATTTGATCACGTTTGGTGTAAGAGATACCTTTTAATGGAATTTCTCTCAGGAAGTCATCAACCTGTTCAGCCAGACGAATAGCATCTTGCCAAACAGGGATTTCTTCAAAAGATTGATATACCATATTTTTTTGAATTGGGCGAAGCTCACTATTAATCACCTATTTACAAATAAAGAATCACAAATTGTTGGTGTTAACCAACACTCCCTTCCATTTCTAGGTCGATGAGGCGTTTGAGCTCTGCGGAGTATTCCATTGGGAACTCTGAGACGAGGTCGTTGACGAATCCGTTTACCGCTAGTGACATGGCTTGAGCTTCGTTTAGTCCACGCTGTTGCATGTAGTAGAGCATTTCTTGTGAGACCTGGGAGACGCTGGCCTCGTGCTGGGTGACGTGCTTGTTGCCACGCACTGTGATAGCTGGGTAGGTGTCGGTTTGTGAGTTGGAGTTGATGAGGAGTGCGTCACATTCGGTGTTATTTTTGCAGCCTTTTAGGTGCTTAGGAATGTGGACTTGACCACGGTATGTAGAGGTTCCTTTACCTACTGAGATAGATTTAGAAACGACGTTTGATGTGGTGTTGTTAGCCGCATGGATCATTTTAGCTCCGGTATCTTGGTGCTGGCCATCATTAGCGAGTGCGATGGAGATGACTTCTCCGCGAGCTCGCTCGCCTTTCATGACCACACCAGGGTATTTCATGGTGAGTCTTGAGCCGATGTTACAGTCAATCCAGCGGATCTCTGCGTCTTCGTGTGCGATGCCGCGCTTGGTCACTAGGTTGAAGACGTTTGCTGACCAGTTTTGAACAGTGATGTATTGGATCTTAGCTCCTTTGAGGGCGACTAGTTCTACGACAGCTGAGTGGAGTGTGGTGGTCTCAAACTTAGGAGCGGTGCAGCCTTCCATGTACATGACCTCAGATCCTTCGTCTGCGATGATGAGCGTGCGCTCAAACTGGCCGAAGTTTTCCGAGTTGATGCGGAAGTATGCTTGGAGTGGTTGCTTTAGTTTGACACCCTTCGGGATGTAGATGAATGATCCACCAGAGAATACTGCTGAGTTAAGAGCCGAGAATTTGTTATCACCAGTAGGGATTACTTTTCCGAAGTAAGGACGGAAAATTTCTTCATGTTCACGGAGACCTTCTGTAGAGTTTACGAAGATGACACCTTGTTTAGTGAGTTCTTCTTTAACGTTAGAGTATGCTGCTTCTGAGTCGAACTGAGCCTCTACACCAGCGAGGAACCCTCGCTCTTGCTCAGGAATTCCGAGACGCTCGAAGGTTTCCATTACTTCAGGCGGGACTTCATCCCAGCTTCGTGTGGGTTTTTGACCGTTCGCTAAGTAATAACGAATTTCATCAAATTTAATATTGTTAAGGTCTTCAGTTGCCCAGTTAGTCGGCATTGGCTTCTTTTCGAATACCGCAAGTGCTTTGTGACGGAATTCGCGAATCCAGTCTTTCTCTTTTTTGACGCTTGAGATGTAATCGACGGTGTCGGCGTTTAAGCCTATTCCAGCATCATATTTATGGTTTTCTGGCACACGGAAGTCTCCTTTAGCGCGATCGATGGCGATGGCGTCTTGGGTTTCCTGATCGATTTCTTGTGGTTCTGAGGTTGCGGTAGCTGAGATGTCTTCGATTTCCATAATAGTGTGTGATTTAAGGTTGGTGTTGGTTTGATTTGTCGACCGAGTGGTCGATGTCACGTTAGGCAGGAACTGGCTTGAATTGCTCGTAGCCTTGTTCTTCTAGTTCTAGGGCGAGTTCTGGTCCGCCGGATTTGATGATTTGGCCGTCGTGCATGACGTGGACTACGTCTGGCTTGATGTAGTCTAGTAGGCGCTGGTAGTGGGTGATGATGAGGAATCCGCGGTCTTCTGTGCGGAGTGCGTTGACTCCTCTTGAGACTACTTTTAGTGCATCGATGTCGAGACCTGAGTCAGTTTCATCAAGTATGCAGTATTTTGGTTCTAGCATAGACATCTGGAGGATCTCGTTGCGCTTCTTTTCTCCGCCTGAGTAGCCTTCGTTTACAGAACGAGCGGTGAATGCACGGTCTATTTCTAGTGCGTCCATCTTAGCGTAGAGGTTTTTGTAGTAGGCAACGGCGTCTAGTTCTTCACCGTCTTCTAGGCGTGCATTGAGTGCGGCGCGGATGAAGTTAGCATTAGAGACTCCAGGGATTTCCATTGGATATTGGAATGCTAGGAAGATGCCTTGGCGTGAACGCTCATCGACGCCCAGTCCGAGGATGTCTTGACCGTCCATTTCGATGGAGCCGCTGGTGACTACGTAGTCTTCGTGACCTGAGATTACTTTTGAGAGTGTGGATTTACCTGAACCGTTGGTTCCCATGATGGCGTGGACTTGGCCTTTTGGGATTTCTAGGTTTACGCCTTTGAGGATTACTGTGTCGCCGATTTTTGCGTGGAGGTCTTTTATGATGATGGACATGATATTATTATTGTTATTTGAGATTAGTAATTTGTTATTTGAGAGGGTTTGTGTCTTCGGCAGATGCTTCTGGTGGAATGGTTCCTTTGATGGTGATTTCTAGATTTGAAACTTCTGTTCCTGGTGGGAGATCGAGGAGGTCGGTGAGTTTGGCTCCTTGTTTGAAATTGATATCTTGGATGGTGCCGGTGGCTTGATCGTGAAAGTGGCCGTGGGGAACGGAATTCTGGCAGTATCTGGTAGGCTCGCGATCAACGTTGACTTGCTTGACTGCTCCGTGCTCAACGAGTGCTTCGAGGCAATTATAGACCGTGGCGAGTGACATTGGAGACTCGGTGTCCTGCATTTCCTCAAAGATCTCGCTGGCAGAGGGGTGGTCTTGGTTCTCCATTAGCGTGCGGTAGACTTCCGTGCGCTGCTTTGTCATGCGTAGTCCTGGGACTTGGAGTTGGTGGTCATGTACTTTCATGTTGGCGCAAGGTAGCCATGCCTATGAACGAATCAAGTCTTATTTAGAATTATTCTAAGTTTGTTGTTCCCTCGTCTCAATAAGCCTGATTTACAACGATCTAGAGCAGCCACGAGGGAGCGCTGAGGGGTCTCTGCCGATGAGTGTGAAGCACTGAGAGTCATGAAAAATGGCGAGATCTTGAGTGCGGATGGCCATTACAGAGTCGATGTTTGCTAGGTCATAAATGACGAGGTAGCCGATTTCGCCAGGTTTCACGGGGAGATTAGTCTCTGGATGGATGACTTTGATGCTGGTCCAGGGTGGGGCGGTGTGTGGGTTTCCTAACCCACGGGTGTAAAACTGGCTGCTGAGTTCGGTCATGGAGTATTCATTCCAGATCTGATCTGCTGGGATACCGAGGTGGGTGTGAAATTTTTGGTAGAGTTTTTCCTTAGTGAGTGATCTGCTGGTGCCTTTGTAGCCTCCAGTTTCTAGAGCCCAGCTAGCTGCAGGGAGCTGGATGGGTGGGAGTGTCTCTAAGGTGTCGAATAGCTGGAGGAAGGCCAGGGCGGTTCCTAGGAGGGTGAGAGGGGTGCCGTTTTTAGCGCAGTCGATGATGGCTTGGTGATCTAGCTTACCTTCGCTGAGCATAAATTTGGCAGTTGGGGCGAGTTCGCGCTTGATGGTCTCCATCATATGGCTGAGGGATGAATGCGGTGCTTCGCTTGCTGAAGGGGTGAGTATTAGAGTTTGATGGAGTTTTGGAAGCTGGTAGTATTTCCAGCCAGCAATGATGGAGGCATCATAGGTTGTGGTGGAGGAGAAATGGTGTCGGCCTTTCGTGTCAGCAGTGGTGCCGGAGGTTAGGAATGTCGTAGTGATGTCTGCTGCATTCAGGGATGTGGGGTTTGGGTCGTGTTTAAAAGCATCTGTGGGAAGGGTGGGGATATCATGGATTTCAAAGACGCCTTTGATTACCACTAAATCACAGTATTTTCTGTAAGCGAGGTTTTGCCGGTATTGATGATGGTAAAGGTCGAGGAATAACTGGTGGGTCGCTGGGCTCGTGAAATTAGTTCCAGGCTCGGCGAAGGTATGGATGAGGGTCGTGATTTTTTTATGTGAGTCTTTGAATGACATGCTTTATCGAAGGTGACGTGAGTATTCTGAGAATAAGGCTCACAGTTTTTTATGATGATGACTACATAAATTCTTAAGCCCTAAAGTAAAGAAGGAAGCAGTTGATATCAACTTATTCTTCGTTTTGGATTCAGCATTACTTTAACAACGGAAAATAAAGAAAAGGTTAATGCGGTGATGGGTGAATGCACAAAATTTGGTGATTTATTCTCATATAATAAGACAGACTGACTTGACAATTGACGTATTGTATACAACGTAGATGCATAAGGAAATACTGTAACAACTTCCAGATTTTGAGTTCTTAGTGAGCTTACTGTCTAAATTTTATCTAATACAATAATGAAACGTCCAAAACTGAAAAACACACTATTATCAATAACGTGTCTGAGTGGCCTAGTATCCTGCTACCCAGTGGCTCCAATGAATCCCAATACTCAAGAGTATAGACCTTCTGGGCTATTGACACCTGCGGAGCTGGATGCTGCTGCTAGGGAGAGAGCTGCTGCTGACCCTGCGACGGCTCTAGAGCTTAGTAAAGAGAGATTAGAGAGAGAGGAAAGAGAAAGACTTGAAGCTGAGAGAAGGGAAGCCCTTGGTTACAGAGATACAGCTAGAAACGGGGTGAATGAAGCTGTTCCGCCAGTGAGTTCTTTACCGCCAGTGGTAAAGCCTGGTGTGGTGAAGTTCGCTGCTCCAGTTAAGGGGAAACTCGGCTTTGTTTACAATCCATACACTAGTAATCAGGTGGACGTGAGAGGGATTCCTAGTGGGACCAAGGTGCGTGACCCGCATGACTCTAACCCTGCTCACATTTTCAAAGTTCCTTAATAAATCATTTATAATTACCCCGATTTTTTTTACACCGAGTCTTGCTAGTCAGGCCTCGGTGTATTAGTTTTCTGACCGAATGATCAAGCGAGTAGCAATATTAGGAGCGGGGCTGTTAGGTGGCTCGGTGGCAATATCGGCCAAGAAGAATTTCCCTAATGTGGAGGTGGCTTTGTGGGCGAGGAATCCAGATGTTGCTCAGAATGCTCGTGAAATGGGGATAACGCTTGCGTCGTCAGAATTTTCTGAGGCAGTGCGCGGTGCTGATTTGGTGATATTGGCCACTCCTGTAGGGACGATGTCAGGTCTTGTTAAAGAGCTGTTAGGACTGCGTGGTGATGAAGAGTTTTTGATAACAGATGTGGGAAGCGTGAAGCGCCTTACTCATGAACAGATAGAGCCATTGCTTGATGGCACGCGAGTGAGTTATGTGGGAAGTCATCCGATGGCTGGATCTGAGAAGAAAGGATTTAGTGCGGCGCATGGTGATTTATTAAATGGTGCGGCTTGTATTCTGACGAGTGCAGATATGGCTGGAAATGTTTCCAGTTTGAATTTGTTGGAACATTTCTGGACAGGGCTAGGATGCCGAATCAGAAAGCTTAGCCCTGAGGATCATGATTACGCAGTGGCGAGGATTAGTCATTTCCCGCATGCTATGGCGAGCATGGTGGCGATGGTGGGATTGTCCTTTGATGATATTGGTGAGCTAGCGGGTGGTGGCCTGAGGGATACGACGCGGGTGGCGGCGGGTGATCCTGAGCTGTGGACTGAGATTATGTTAGAAAACAGAGATGCCTTACAGCGGTCTCTAACGGAAAGTATTGCAGAGCTGGATAAATTCCAGGAAATACTAAAAACCAATAATGAGGTGGAGATGCTAGCGTATCTCACCGAGGCGAAACGCCGCAGAGATTTAATTTGAACGATCATATTTTTATAAACCATGGATTCATTAAGACTAGAACCGATCACTAAGGTCGACGGGGTGATCAATTTACCAGGATCAAAGAGCTTGTCTAACAGGGCGTTGCTGCTAGCTGCCTTGGCTGACGGGGTGACAGAAATTCGCAACCTTTTAAATAGTGATGATATTCGGCACATGTTGAATGCTCTCACTAAAATAGGGGTTAGCTATGAGTTGTCTGAGGGGAAGACCGTCTGTAAGGTGACGGGAAATGGTGGGGCATTCGAAAATGATCAATCTCTTGAGCTGTTCCTAGGTAATGCAGGAACTGCGATGCGGCCACTGTGTGCTGCGCTTTGCCTAGGTAAGGGTGAATACACTCTAACAGGTGAGCCTAGGATGGGGGAGCGTCCTATCGATGCTCTTATAGATGCTCTTCGCGAGGCTGGATGTGATGTGGAGTGTCTGAAGAATGAAGGCTACCCACCGGTGAAGATTTCAGCCTCTGGAATGCGAGGTGGTAAGGTGAATATCGATGGTTCTATTTCAAGCCAGTTTCTGACAGCTCTTCTGATGGCGGCTCCGATGGCGCAGGAGGATAGTGAAATCACGATTGTTGGTGAGCTAGTTTCTAAGCCGTATATTTTGATCACTCTGGATATTATGGATAAATTTGGGATCAAGGTGGAGCACGATGATTTCACGGTATTCAGAATTAAAGGTGGACAGACTTATCGATCACCAGGTGTGTTTATGGTGGAGGGAGATGCTTCTTCGGCATCATACTTCATGGCCGCCGCAGCGATCAAAGGTGGAGAGGTGAAGGTCACAGGGATAGGTAAGTCTAGCGTCCAGGGCGATGTGCAGTTTGCCAATGTTCTCGAAGATATGGGTGCTGAGGTGGAGTGGGGAGATGACTACATTTCTGTGAAATCTGGTAAACTGACCGGAGTGGATCAGGACATGAATCACATACCGGATGCGGCGATGACTATTGCTACGACGGCCCTCTTCGCGGAGGGGAAGACGACGATTAGAAATATTTATAACTGGCGGGTGAAAGAGACGGACCGCCTATTTGCAATGGCTACGGAGCTGCGTAAGCTCGGTGTAGCGGTGGTGGAGGGTGAAGATTTTATCGAGATCACACCGATTCAAGTATCGGAGCTGAAGCTCGCTGAGATAGATACCTATGATGATCACAGGATAGCGATGTGCTTCTCGCTGGTGGCACTGAGTGAAACGGCGGTGATCATTAACGACCCTGGTTGCACGGCGAAGACATTCCCTGATTATTTTGAGAAATTCGCTAGTATTTGCACAGGATAATACTTTTCATTCCTTAAGAATAAGCTACGGTCTGGGCATGAGCGGGGACAATAATATAGCTACTAATATAGCAGTTGCGATCGATGGACCAGCGGCCTCTGGAAAAAGTACTGTTGCGAAGACATTGGCGAAGAGGATGGGGCTGATCATGGTGAACACTGGTGCGATGTATCGTGCAGTGGCATGGGCGACATTGCGCGACTCTGTAGATCCTGATGATGCCTCTGCGGTGATCGAAATGTTAGGTAAAGTGGACTTTAGTTGTGGCATTGAAGAGGGTGTTTCTACTATCTTAGTGGATGGTTTCTATCCTGGTGATGAGCTTAGGCAGGACGCGGTGAATCAACGTGTTTCAAGAGTGGCTGCGATCCCCGAGGTGAGAGAGCTTCTGGTGGCGAAGCAGCGGGATTATCTCGATCTTGGTAGTGTGGTGATGGAGGGCAGAGATATCGGCAGTGTGGTGTTTCCGGATACTCCATTTAAAATTTACATAGATGCCTCTGAAGAGGTGAGGCTGGCGAGGAGATCGGCTGAAGGGCTGGATGATGCGGTTGCTAAGCGCGATGCGGAGGACAGTAAGAGGAAGGTGTCACCACTGATGGTGGCAGACGGCGCGGTAGTCATCGACTCTAGCGAAATGAGCATTAATGAAGTTGTCGCAGCTGCTATCGAGGTTCTTCGAGAGCGCGGCGCGCCGGCAGAGATGTTGGGGAATTAGGTTGGGATAATACGTTGAAAAGATTAACATTTAAAATAAAGAGATGAAAACAGTTTATTGGGTAGGATACACATTTTTTAGAAGCATGGGAAAAGCATTTTATAACCTAAACCTCGTCAACGAGGAGAAGCTTGTGAGAGAAGGTGGAGTGATGATGGCTGCGAACCATGAGAGTTTTTTGGATCCGCCACTGATTGGTATTTCTCATCCTGAAAATGTGACGTATCTCGCGCGTAAGACATTATTTACCGGGATGACGAAATGGCTCTACACGAACTGGGATGCGATCCCAGTGGATCAAGATAACCCAGACATGACGGGTGTGAAGAAGATCATCAAAGCACTAAGGACAGGTAAAAAAGTGGTGTTGTTTCCCGAAGGTGAGCGAACATTAGATGGAAAACTAGGCTTAGCTCTTCCTGGTGTAGGGCTGATTATAGCTAAGTCACAGACCACGGTTCAGCCGATGCGGATCTTCGGTGCTAGAGAGGCTCTGCCACGTGGCTCTGGAAAAATGAAGATGGCTCAGATCTCAGTAGTAGTCGGTGATCCGATCTACTTCGATAAGGAAAATCTCAAGGATTATCGAGGTAAAGAAGGCTATCAGAAGATCGCTGACATCGTTATGAAAGCGATCAGTGATATTGAAGATCCGCGTTGATTCTTATTTAATATCTATCCAAGTTGGACCACTCTCCCATAGATCCCCGTATTAGTATTTTTAAAAGGAGAGGTGGGACATTGCCAAATGTGTTGGCCTTTATTTGCGCAGCTTGTGTGGTGGGATTTGTTTGCTGGCTGTTATTGCAGCATCTTGTTTTCAAAACGCCTAAAAATGATGTGACGGAAACCGTGCAAGAAGAACTTAGCACTGGGGGAGAGTTAGTAGTGGTCGAGAAGCCGCCAGAGCTGACACCTGAGGAGGAATTACAAATACAGCAGGAGCTGGATAGGCGGAAAGCAGTGAAAGACCGCATGCTGGCGGAGAAGAAAAAGGCTGAACGGATACAGCTACGAAAGCTACGCATAGCAACAAATCTAAGAGCTACAGGAAGAGCAATAGACGCCAAGCAATGGAAACTAGCAGGAGCTCACATAGGTCTCTTGCTGGATGACTCATACTCGGTTCAGGCAGTTGCGGAATTTAACGACTCAATCGAAAAGGCTAAGCTCAAAGAGCGAGTGGAGATGTTAGATGTGCGAAAAATTCTAGAAGCGGCACAGAAACTAGATACGGGGAAATACTCACCAGTAGCGATTGATCTGTTAGATAAGGCATTACTTATTGATCCCATTCATCCATCATCCATAGCGCTGCGAAAGAAGATCAATGGCTACCCTTACTCGCTAAGAGTGCCGGAGGAAGTGGCGACGCTCAATGACGCTGTGGATATGCTCCGGGCGGGCGATACAGCGATACTCAGCAAGGGAATACACAAGTTCCCGACAATGCTGGATAAGGGGATCAAGATCAAGGGGCAGGGAGAAAAACTTACCTTTATTGAATGTGATACTACCGTGACTTCGGCGTTCACGCTCACTGGGACTGATCAGTTCTACTTGATCTCAGATCTCACCGTGGAGGGAACAAACTACGAGGATGACGCAGCTAAGCGATTCCCACTGATCATGCTCGCTGTTAACCTGACGATGAGAAATGTGACGGTGAAAAATGGATCTGGTCATGGAGTTGCAGTCATTTCAGGGCGGCTGAAGATGGAAAAATGCAAACTCACAGAAAATGCCTGGGATGGTGTCAGCATCATGGGCTCTAACAGCTATGCCGAGATTAGCGACTGTGATGTTTCTGGCAACTACGATCATGGCGTGGATTTTTGGAACGGTGCGAGCGGGAAGCTCACTAATGTCACTGCAAATGAGAATAGCGGTAGCGGTGTCCTTATCATGGGTAAGGGAGCCAAGGTGCATCTCGTCCAGGTGAAAACCGAGCGGAATAGCCAATGTGGGATCGTTATTAATTCTCAAGCGCAGGCTAAACTAGAGCGTGTTTTCTCTGCCAGTAATCAGCTCTCAGGAATCGTTGTGCAGGGCAGGGGAACTAAGCTTAGCTGTGGCATCACTGTCTCTAATGGAAATGGTGAAGCGGGATTCTTCATTGATCCTGCTGCAATCATCGAAAATTTCATTGGCACCACATCTGAATCAAATGGAGCCGGAGACGTCATAAGAAAAGCCGTTGCCCTACCGAAATTACCTATTCCTCCAGCGCTTGTCCCTGTGCCAGCAATGAAAGGTGAGGGAATATGAAGTTTATACCGCATATAGGCCACAAGCCAGACCAAACAAAGCCACACATTCCACTTGCTCAGACTACTTAGATCCGCTACCAGAAACAAATCAACTTCTCATCTGGCTCACTCCAGATCACAGACCAATCTCAAAAT
>JBLHQF010000043.1:0-14894 GCA_047624885.1 Cryomorphaceae bacterium
CATTGGCGCCTACGTCACCATGGATGAAAAGGCCAAGCATTTGCCCACGATCGTGGCAGGCGGGCTGAGCCATGGAGCTGTGCCGGTGTCAGGCAACTCATACCAAGGCCACGGATGGAGCAAGGGCTGTGCCATTGAACTCGACGGCAGCCTCGCGAAGGCTGGTCTCTTGAAGGATGGCGCGGAGATGTGGATCAGCTTCCTCTTCCACACTCAAAAAGGGGGAGGCGGAATTCGGGTTTCCCTGCAGTCGGCCGATGGTAAGGAGGGGATTGGCTTCCTGTATAGTCGTTCAAGTGACACGTTCATTCTTCATGGTGGAAAAGAGAAAAAGAACCTTTTTGTCAAAGGCATGCTGCCGGACACGACCTATCTGTTCGCCGCGAAGATGATCTGGGGCAAGGACGGGCAACCCGACCAGTGGATCCCTTATTTCGTGAAGGATGACCTGAGGTTACCCGAGAAGCATGGCCGCACCTTCAAGGACCCCATTAACATCGATCAAAGCAAGCTGAGTCGCTTGGTCTTGCAGGGCGGAGCCGGAACTCCATTGGATGAGATCCGTGTGGGACCGACCTTTGAATCGGTGATCGGTGCAGCTAAGTAGTTGATGAATCCGCGCGTTGCCGAATGAATACAATCTTGATCTAAATGATGCAAGTTGGATCTAATATTCTCCTTTAGTTCTAAATCATTCATACGTTAGCCTATTTATGGCTAATACTAACTCTAACATCCAACCATTCCACCTCACACAATGAAATACATCTATCCATTAATCATTGCACTCGGCCTTGCCTCCTCCCTAGCTGCCCAAGAAAAGAGTTTCGGTAAGCCCGAGATGAAGCTCACCGAGACGACTGAGCAGAAGGGTAAAACCATCCTTCGCTACGAGCACGAGAGCGTTCCTGAGTGGGGCTATGAAAAGCCTCAGTCCGACTACTTTTTTGTCCTGCCACCTAAAGGCGAGCTTAAAGGTCGGCCGCTCCAGGTGGTCCTCCACTCCGCCGGCCACAGTGGCGAAGCGGTGCTGAAGCAGAGCTTTCAGAAGCCGGGCTGGTTCCACAACGTTGGTCTCGAGGACCAGTATGTCCTCTATTTGGACTGCCGTAAGAATAAGAGTGACTGGTGGTGGGGGGCGAAGAACGACCTCAAGGATACTTACAAGGACATCTACACGCCGGCTGAGAAGCGCATTCTCACCACCATCGAGTGGGTCATCGAGAAATACCAAATCGATCGCAACCGCATTTACCTGAGCGGCGTCTCCATGGGCGGAAGCGGCAGTCTGGGCATCGGCCTGTGTCGTGGCGATATCTTTGCAGCGGTTAACGTGACGGTTCCTGCGGGAGTGGATCATGTCCGGACCAGATTCTTCGGTCGCACAGTCCCGGAACCGCCGGTATTGATCAACTTCACCAGCATAGGAGACCCCTGGTCAAAGGGGCAGGAAGAGCTGTTGACCGAGTGTGAAAAGAAGCGCTATCACCTGGTCTTTGCCCATGGCACTAACGGCCACAGTGGTGAGGCCGGCGGCTACCATCCGGCCGCCACTGCCTTCCCCTGGCGCAGCATCCGCAAGGACGAAGCATACGCCGTCTTCACCAACGCAAGCACGGACGATAAGTATCCTGGCTTTATCTTCCCTAAAGAAGGTGAACCAGGAGGTTGGCAATTTGGAAATTCGCTCAGAGGTAAATACATCCAGGGTCAGATTGGTGCCTTGTTTCGCTGGAAGAATCTCAAAGACACCGCTCAGGAATTCCAGATGGAGTTGAGGATGGTGACCAAGGAGGAGGTTTTGGGGAAGAACAAGAAGAGAAAGTTAGAAGTGCCCGCCGATGCCACCGCCGAGGTCAGCCTCCGCCGCTTGCAAAACTTCAAACTGGGCTCCAAAAAAGGAACGTGGACGCTTAAGGCTGGAGGAAAAACCCTGAAATCTGGAAAGGTCAGCCTTGATGCCAACGGCCTGCTGACGATCGGGAAACTGCCTCTCTCGAACGAACCTGCGGTGCTTACCATCTCCCAATGATGGGCTTTGCCTTCCGGATTCAAGCCGGAAGCTATGCTCGCGGATGATGATAGAAGCATGTTCTTGGCAACGTATCTCAAGTGCTTACCTTCACAAATTATGCCCATGAAAAAAACTCTCATCGCTCTCTTCGGACTTCTTCTCTGTTCCGGCCATCTCACTGCCGCTGACTTTTCGGTTAAGGAAACCGCTGGTGAACACATCGACATCCAATACAAGGGTCGCAACATCGCACGTTTCATGACGGCCAGGGATGACAGCACTCCCGAGCGCACACATGACACCTACAAGACCTACCTGCATGTCATCGACCCGCTCGACGAGAAGGGAGAGCGCTACCTCACCAAGGGGCCAGGAGGCAAGTTCACCCATCACCGCGGTATCTACATCGGTTTCAGCAAGATGAAAGTCGGCGAGCATAGCGGTGACTGGTGGCATTGCCGCAAAGATGAACGCCAGGCCTACACCAAAATCATCGAACAGGTGGCAAGCGAGGACAGCCTGAAACTGGTCGTTGGGGTCAACTGGGTGAAGGGCGACATCATCTGTATCTCTGAAAAACGCGAATTCCTCTTCCACAAGCCGGATGACAAGGGCTCGTTCCTGATTGAGAAAACTTCTCATCTGACCGCGGTAGCCGGTGACACGACGTTGAAGGGCGATCCCGAGCACGCGGGCTGCCAGTTCCGCCCCTCCAACGACGTAAGCGGCAACAAATCTGCCAAATACCTGGCCGCTGGCAAAGCTGCGGTGGGCAGCAAGGGCCAGAAGGACCTTCCCTGGGTGGCCTCGACCTTCAAGTTCAACGGCCAAGATTACCTGATCCAGCATCTGAGCGATCCCAATCTGCCCAAAGGCACCATATACAGTGCATATCGGGATTATGGTCGCTTTGGAGTCTATTGGGTCGATACGATTCCCAAAGGAGAGACGAAGAGTTACCGCTTCGGCTTTTACATCAGCACCGGCACGCTGCCCGAGGATGAGGCTGAGTTACAGGCCCGTTGGGAGAAGTTCACGAAGTAACTTTCCATTCCCTTTCAGATCAGAGTCTCTCGGGGTAGTCAGGGCCGTATCCGAAGGCGTGGTCAGTCATCATTCCCTCATCACGCCTTGATTTAATGAAGATTCGCTCTGCCTATCGTCTCTTTTTTTTCACAGAGTGGTATTATTCCTGTGTCCGAGCCTTCTTGAGCTTTGCTGGTGGCTGTAAGTGGCTTGTTGTTGTTGTTGTTGCTCCGCCGTTCCTAACAGCCGATCGTCGCAGCTCGAAGCCTCCAAGTGGGGCGATGCAACTTGATCGAAAAGATACAAGACGAGAGGGGGTAAAGTATTGGGGAATTTAAGGACGCGGGGTATTATAGATATTATGCAACAACAAATCAGCTCATCGGTCAGGATGCTTCTAAAAAGAGGCCTCATTTCTCTCTCACTTATCGCTCTTGTCGCACCACTGGCGGCTGACGAGAAAAAGAAGCCGCTCAAGATCGTCTTCATGATGGGGCAGTCCAACATGGTGGGCTACGCCGCCCCCCGAACGGCGTGGTATTTGACCCAACCAGCCTACGTTCCCCCTGCCGAAGTGGGAAAGAAGACTTCCAAAGTATTCAACTGGGACCACTACTGGTCGGGCGTGCGCTATGCGAGCGGGGACTCCGAGGAATACAACGCCAAGGGCGAAGCGCTCTTGAAGGAACGCGAGGAGATACGTGGTCTCTGGCGTTCGCGCTATTATGCTAATTTCAGCAGAGCAGCGAAGAATGGAGATAAATGGAATTATAAGGAATGGGGAGAGCCGCCTCATAAGCTCGAGCGTTTCAAGGAAATGGGTATGAGGAATTTTATGAAGATCTGGCTGCACGAGAAGGCTGAAGAAGCAGGACTCTATAAACGCATGGAGGAGTACATCGAGTCCCCGGAGAACAAGTTTCACCCCGGTTTTGCCATCGCTGAGATCCCCAAGCGAGATGGCTACATCGCCGAAGACCTCAAGCGGGTGCGTGAGATCTTTCTCAATGGAACAAAGGCCGAGGACTTTGACAAGATGGCAAAAGCGAGAGAAGAACTTCTGACCCAGGTAAATGCCGAACTGAAAAAGAACAAGCAGAAGAGGACAAGCAACCCCTTTAAGGACCGTTTGGAGTATGCCGAGTTCCTCAAGAAAAACATCAACCATCCCATCGCCGAGAGGACTTACATCACCGCCTCTGGAGAACTGAGGGATGACCTCGTGCCCGAAGGCAAGGACAGTAAGCGAGTCAATGGTGTTCTGACGGTAGGTTTTGGGCAGAACAAAGGGGTGTCTGGCCCCGAGTATCCCTTCGGCATCAGTTTCGAGCGCATGGTCGATGGACCGGTGCTGATCGTGAAGTGCGCCGTCGGTGGGACTAGTCTGAATGGCAACTGGCGTCCGACCTCCCTGGCCAATGCCGAGACCCCCATTGAAAAAGCTGCGCGGGAAGCGGCAGGCAAAGAGAAAAATATAAAACTCGGTCCTCTTTGGGAACAGGCTATGGCTCACATCAAAGAAGTCCTAGCCGACCCAGGAAAATTTCACCCTGACTACGACCCCAAAGCCGGTGTCGAACTGGCTGGCCTGGTCTGGTTTCAGGGCTGGAACGATAGTGGCAACAAGGCCTACGGCGAACAGTTTGTCCATTTCATCAAAGACTTCCGGAAGGAAGTCAACGCCCCCGAGCTTCCTGTAATCACGGGTCTAATGGGGCATGGCGCCTGGAAGCAGACCACCTTCGGCACAGACCCCAATAAAGGGATGCTCTACGCTGCACAGCACCCTGATCTGAAGGGAACGGTCGACATCGTCAATTCCCTTCCTTACATGCCCGTAGAACTCGGTCTCACATGGTCTGCCGAAAAGATCTTCGACAAGGAAAGCAAGGAGGCGGAAATGGCCAGGACCATCAAATCGCGAGCCGTCAGCAAGGATGGAACCCATTATTTCGGAAGCGCCAAATTCGTGTATCTCTTGGGCGACGCCATGGCCAGAAAACTGGCTAACTTGCATAAGGGAGGTAAGCCCACCATCCACGAGGAAGCTCAAGAAATTCTGGATAAGAAATAAAAGAATTGTCGATCTGACCTGTTTTTAAAAGAATTAGAATAAACAACTATTACATTATGAGAAACCTATTGTTAGTCGCGATCACCTTCACTCTGCCCCAGCTGGCGGGAGCGGAAATCGGACAGGCAGCGGAAACGCTTGAATTGTCCGTGACTCCTACCCAGCCTTTTACTTTACATGACGGAAAGTCTAAAATCACTCTTCTCAGTAGATCCATATCCAAAGGTCGCCGTGGATTTACAGGTACAGCTCAGATGACAGTAGGTGAATCATCATTCATCATTGTTCCTGGAACAGTGGTTCAGGCGGGCAAACATCAGTATACCTTTCGTGATCAACCCAAGTTTGTATTCGGAGAGTTGAGGCAGTCAGATATGATCATCACGGTTGTCGAGAGCTGTAATTTGACGGTGCTCTCGTCGGAAAAGCCATCACCCACCATAGGTCTGAAAAAGCTTGATAAGGAATTCAAGATGAAGATCTTGCATGGCGGTTTGTCTGGAAAGCTTTTTAAGCTTGATGGTGAAGAGGGGCATTTTATTGCGTTGAGACCATCATCCGCAGAGATTTCCCGCTTTCATCCTGATCCGGAGCTGGGTGCAAGGATTCTTCTGGATCTTGTAACCAGTTTTGGCGTGAAGCCCGTCAGGCTTGATTATAAGAAAAAGCAGGTGATAACGATTGGGCCGGAAACTATAACGTTGCAATCCTCAGGTTTTGATTTCAAATCCAAGACCATCAAGGTGCAGGTTCATTCCGCTCCGGCGAAAAAGAAGGCAACACCTGTGATCCTCAAGTATGGAGCAGGGGAGAACGTTCTAAAGCCTGTTCCAGTCCTCCGATCTACTCTTTAGGCACGATCAAGAAAAAAGGAGTATGCTCCATGATCACCCGCGACGCCATGGCCAGCAAACAGGCCAATCTGATGAAAGGCGGAGAGCCGACCATTCATGAGGAGGCGCAGGGCTAGTAGAGAGTAATCTATGTCTGTTAGAATAATATTGGGTAGGTAGTTTAAGACTCTTCTGGACGCTTTATGTTGTTTGCTTCACGGTATGCGTCCTGATCGGCTTTTTGAGCTATTGTCCTACGGTTAGTTCCTGACCTGATAAACTCCCACTCACTCCAGTATTGCTCATAAAGTTTCCGATTGTTTAAGTCTGGAGCTTTTCCCGAAACACCCAAAATGTCACCAGTATCATTATTCTCGACTGAGCCAGAGAATTTGCCCTTTTCTAAACGAAAATTTTACAACTTAAAATCCGCGATTCCTTGTTCGACGAGCTTCATCGCCCGGTCGGAGTAGTCAATACCGTATACCACGTCTCTTTCTCATCGGAGCCGAAATCGCTCCTAAACAAAATTATTTATACGGGCAGGTTTCTGAATTTGTAACTATGCTTGTAAAATTTAATTTTTTCTATGCGCGTGTCTTCTTATAATAAGTGGCTATAACCATCTTCGCGTATCTCCAAAATTTTTAATTAGGCCTCGTTTATACTGCTTAAGCTATTTGGATTTATAGCTCTTCTACTAATTTAGTGGTCCGTCTCAAATTTTCACGTTGGTTTTCTCGTTAATGATGCTCTGCGCTCATGCTCTGCATGGCTTGTGAAGGGTTCGAGCCCCTATCTGCTAGGATTAAAGGGCACAAAAAAAGCCTGAGGCTTTAGAAGCTCTCAGGCTATTTTTTGACTTAATAAAAAGTACGCAGACAGGGACTCGAACCCTGGACCAATTGGTTAAAAGCCAACTGCTCTACCAACTGAGCTATCTGCGCGTTTTGTGTTGGATTTACTGTTTGTTTAGCACCCTTTCGAGCGCCGCAGAGAAATAGGGAGGAATGGCGCGTTTGGCAAGACAGTTTTTCATTTATTTTCATTTTTGTTTTTCGTGGGAGATTTTTGATCATGGAAAGTGTCGGAAATAGAAATAGTTCTGACTATCTGCTGGCTTTTTTTTTGACCAGGTAAAATAGTTTATTGCGGATGTTTTTTTATCTGACGCCTACTCTCAGATAAGTAGAAACGATATTTTATGGTTTGTCTTGTCTTTGCAGTGATGGCTCATAGCGATGTGCTGTAGCTGCTACGGTAAAAATATCAGATAAAAAGACCCCCGTTTAATACTTGCTATTTCTAAATTCATAAGCCATACAACTGCCACACAACTCTAGATACAGGCGAGGGGTGGGTTTTTATAACCCACTCTTTTGTGTCTCTAGAGAGGAATATTTATCAATACAGAACAAGAGAAACAAGAATCATGACTAACGACATTGTTGCACTCATCGAATATTACGAGAAGGAAAAGGGGATCGACCGCGAAAAAGTACTGGAGGCTCTTCAGTATGCGTTTCTGTCTGCCTACCGCAAAATGGTGGCTGGCTCAGACGACATCGAGGAGATGCGTGCAGCTGTGGACACACGTAAAGGCGATATCACAATCTACGCTACTGTGAAAGCTGTGGAAGATGAAGACTATGCTGATAAGTGGAATCAAGTCCCTCTCTCTCTCGCTCGTAAGAGCAAGCCGGAAGCTCAGGTGGGTGACCCGATGGAGTTCAATGTTACTCCCAAGAACTTCGGCCGCATCGCGGTACAGACTGCTAAGCAGACCATGATGCAGCGTCTCCGCCAAGCGGAGAAGGAGATGATCTATGATGAATTCAAGGATCGCGCAGGCGATATCGTGAGTGGAACTGTTAGACGATTTGAGAAATCTGACGTCTGGGTGGATTTAGGTAAATTTGAAGGCAAGATGAGCTCACGTGAGCGCGTGAATACTGAAGAGTATAATGTGGGTGACCGCATCCGTGCTTACGTAGTGGCTGTTGAAAATGAGACTCGTGGACCGGAGATCATCTTGTCCCGTAGTCATCCTAATTTCGTCCGCAGATTGTTCGAGGCAGAGGTAAGTGAAATCGCTGATCGGACGGTGGACATCAAAGGCGTGGCTCGCGAGGCTGGCTACCGCACGAAGGTGGCCGTCTGGAGTGCTGATGATAACGTGGATCCAGTAGGAGCCTGCGTAGGTCTCAGAGGAGCTCGCGTGAAGAACATCGTCAGAGAACTCAACAACGAGAAAGTGGACATCATCCGCTGGAGCGAAGATCCTATAGAGTTCCTCCATGAGGCACTCAAGCCGGCAATCCTTACTTCTATCAAGTTAGACGAAGTGAAGAAAATAGCTCATGTCACTGTGGCTGAGGAAGAGCTCAGTAAGGCGATCGGCCGCCGTGGACAGAACGCTAGACTCACTTCTAGACTGATGGGCTGGGATGTTCAGGTTAGCAAGGATGAGACACAGCATGAGCAGTTCGAGGCCAGGGTCTCTAACGCATCACATTCACTCGCCGAGCAGACTGGTCTAGATGATGAAACATCTGACAAGCTATTCCGTGCAGGTGGTATCAACGCAGAGATGATTCTCCAGATGGATGCGGAGTATGTTTCTCAAGCACTAGAAATTTCAGAAGAAGAAGCGGCTGTGATTTTACAGACTGTAAAAGACAATAAAGATAACGCCCCAGAAGCGTAGATTCATAATATTCAAATGCGATCTCCCCAGCGGAGATTACATCAAATCAAGCATAACCAATTCACAGCTCCATGGCTGATCAGAAAGATAATAACAACAAAAAGAAGGACACCTTAGACTTAGTTTCAGACAAGCCTAAGCCCTCACGTCGTCAACGCCAGAGAGAGGACGCTACGGCCTCCAAGGTGAAGACAGTGGATGACCACAAGCGCGAGGCGTTAGACATCTTTTCAGAGGATGGTAAAAAGAAAATTTCTCAGGTGAAGAAGGCTGCTGCTGGTAAGAAGGAGATTCTTCCTAGTATTTCTAAGATAGGTGAGAGCAAGGATGTTGATTTTGTGAAATCTAAGGCTGATAGTAAGTCGAACCCAGATGACGCAGGTGCTGAGGCTCCTAAATTGACATCAGCTGAAATCAGCACGAGTGAGGATGGAGAAGAGCAGGTTATCCTACTCAAGCCACCGATCATCGTGAGTGATCTCGCTGAAAGCATGGGGCTCAAGCCTTTCCAACTGATGGCAGATCTTATCGCGCTAGAAGTCTTCGTGGCTCCTAACCAGGCCATCGAGCCAGAAATCGCGGAGCAGCTCTGTGAAACGCATGGATTTAAATCTGATCGTGAAAAGCGCGAGAAGGGTGCAGGCGTTCACAAGGTAGAAGAAAAATTTGTAGAACCTGAAAAGGAAGCGGACGAGCCAGAAGATTTGATGAAGCTCCGCGCTCCCATCATCACCTTCATGGGGCACGTGGATCACGGCAAGACATCACTCCTCGACTACGTGCGCAAGTCACGCGTAGCAGCAGGTGAAGCGGGTGGCATCACTCAGCACATCGGCGCCTATGCAGTGACGGATTCTGAGGGCAGACCGATCACTTTCCTAGACACTCCAGGTCACGCTATTTTCTCTAAAATGAGAGCACGTGGTGCTGACATTACAGACATCGTGGTGCTAGTAATCGCAGCTGACGATGGCATCATGCCACAGACCAAGGAAGCGATCAGCCACGCTAAAGCAGCTGGTAAGACGATCATTGTAGCCATTAACAAGTGCGACAAAGACGGCGCAGATCCAATGAAGGCGATGTCCCAGCTCATGGAGCATGGACTCACGCCAGTGGACTTCGGTGGCGACACTGAATGTCTCCAAGTTTCCGCCGTTACTGGCCAGGGAATGGATGATCTGTTAGAGCTAATGGCTCTCCAGGCAGAAGTGTTAGAGCTGAAGGCTAATCCATCAGCGAATGCTCGTGCGGTAGTCATCGAGGCTAGCATTCAGTCAGGCAAGGGACCTACCGCATCTGTCATCGTGCAGAACGGAACACTCAAAATAGGCCAGCCATTTATCTGCGGACCATTTGCAGGTAAGATCAAGTCGATGTTCGATGACCACGGTCAGCGAGTCACTGAGGCAGGTCCAGCTACGCCGGTAGAAGTTATAGGTTTCGCTGAACTCCCACATGTGGGTGATGAAGTGGTAGAAATGGAATCCGAGCGCGCAGCGAAGAAGCTCTCAGAAGAAAGACAGACTGAGCGCAGACAGACACGTCTAGGCGGCAGGAAGATGAGCCGCATGGAAGACATTCTCGCCTTTGCGAGAGATGGGAACAAGAAAGCCTGTCTCCAGCTTATTCTCAAGACAGATGTTCAAGGTTCAGTAGGTGCTATTGAAGGAGCTATTGAAGAAATTGTCTCAGAAAAAGTTGAGTCAAAATTCCTCCACGCAGCAGCCGGTGCCATTACCGAGTCAGACGTCATGCTCGCTAGTTCATCAAATGCTGTTATCCTAGGATTCAATACCAAGGTAGAAGGCAAAGCAGTAACCGCAGCGAAGCGCGAGGGAGTGCAGATCAAGCTCTATTCCATCGTTTACGAACTTATCGATACGGTTACGGAAAGCATGCTAGGTCTCCTAGAGCCAGAGCTCCGTGAGTCTATCATGGGTCACGCTCTCTGTAAGCAAGTCTTCAAGGTTAACAAAGGAATGGCAGCTGGTTGTATCATCCAGGATGGTAAGGTCAGCAGAAAGGCTCACGCCCGTGTTCTCCGCGGTGGTATCCCAGTATTTGATGGTAAAATGTCCACACTTCGCCGTTTCAATGACGAAGTGGAAGAAGTCAAAACAGGCATCGAGTGTGGTATCCGTCTCGGTAGCTTCAACGACTACGAAGAAGACGACATCATCGAGTGTTATAACCTAGAAAAGGTTAAGCAAACTCTGTAATCACCATTTAGCTATTACCAACCAATCACAATGTCGCAACGCCTAGATAGAATCAACGAGCTCATGAAGCGAGAGGTCAGCTCCATCGTCCAGAAGGACTTTGAGTTCAAAGATGCTCTCGTCACCATCAGTGATGTTGAAGTCACCCAGGACCTGCGCGAGGCGAAAGTCTTCGTCAGTGTCCTAGGCGGGTACATGGATAAAGTGTTAGCAAAACTTACCTCTAACAAGGGCAGTATTCAGTCCCAGGTGAACAAACGCATCACCCTACGCTGTACTCCAGTGTTGATGTTCAGAGGAGACACATCCACTGAGCGTGGAGTTGGTATTGTGAATCTGTTAGAAGAAGTGGATAAGCTCCCGACTGCTGACGAGATTCCTGAGGAAAAGTAAGAGCCGAAGATGTCTCAGTTACTCTACCAAACAGTTGCCTCAGGGATTTCCGGAGCTGATGTGTTTGAGGCGTGGAGATTCTACCTGATGCTGATAGTGCTATTTTCTCTAGTAGCTGCTTATCGAATAGTGGATTATAGTTCTGCTGTGATTTATGCTTTTATCATAACGATTCTTTCTCTGGTGTTTCAGTTGCTGGTGAATGATCCCTCTGGGCCATGTCCTCATTACGGAAGTTACGGTTACTATATCACGATTGCTATCATCTCATTGGTCTACGCGGGTTCATTTTATGGTAAGTCAGGAAGGCGCATGATGATCTCGTTGAGCTTTGTTTTGTTGGCAATGTTATCTCTCTGCCTAACTGAAAAAAATGTGATCAGAGACACCTATCGCGTTGTTTTTGAGGGAAAAGAAGTTTTTAAAACGATTTAGGAAATATTACTATTACTTATTAACTTAGACCTATGTTGTCTAGTTGAGTCGTGAAATAATTTATCATTGACAATATAATTTATAAATTCACATATAGTATATGATCTATAATTTTAACAAAGTGTGTAATATTTTATTACTCTGTGGTGCATTTCCCTTTCTAGTGGTTTCATGTTCAGAGAAGGAGGATGATGCTCAACTCAAAAAAGAGCAAAGAGAAGCACTAGCTAGGTTAGAGATAAAGAAGCAGGAAAAACGTGAGTTACTTCTTGAAAAAGAGCAAAACCTTAAATTAGCAAATATAAAAGCTGAGGAAGATGCAGCAAAGGCCAAATTTTTAAAAGAACAATTGATAATAGAGAACAGAGAGGCGGAACAAAAACTAGCTGACGAGAAAGAGAGTCTACGACAACAAGATATTTTAAGAAGACAGGATAATCAAAAATTGGCATGTGATAAATATGTAAATACAAAGTACGCCGAATTAGTCTTATTAGACGGGAGGGTTTTAAAATCTGCCCAAGTGACACGTGCTACCCCTATGAAAGTAACGTTCGTGCACAAAAGCGGGGTAGCACGTGTAGAATATTCTAACTTGCCAAAAGAGATACGCCTAACCTGTAAATATAATGAAGAACTAGAAGCTCTCGAGCTAGAAAATCTTAAGCTAGAAGAAGATAAAAGAGCAAAGAGAAAGAGGCTAGCTCCTAGACCCTCAGAAATTTTAGAGACATCTAATCAAGATAATTATGCAAGTAAGAGTAAACCGAGTTACAGGGCACCAATCAAAGTTCAAAGACCTGTTGAGAAAAAATTAATTAAGCCGAGAGGTAAATTGTCAGTGAGAACAATTGGTTCTACTAAGGGGGGTAAAACTATTGAGGTGATAGCAATATCAAACGTAGATGCTACGCTTTATCTGAACGATTATAGGAGTTCCTATAGAGAGTATCAGGTCAAAGCAAACGTGAAATACTCACATACTTGGAGTAATGTTAATGTAAAATACGTTGTGAAACTCACTGCGAATGGCAAAATATTAGATAAGGAAAGTAGTGGGAGAAAGAGTGGGTTAGGCATAAAGAAAGGTCTTTAGATAAGGACAAAAATTATAATATTAGTTATTAAGTATCTTGCATCTTGCTCTCCACTCATTAAATTTCACCCATGCGGATTATTGCGGGGACAGCGGGGAGACGAAATTTTAGAGTGCCGAAGGCAGATGTAAGGCCGACTACGGATAGGACGCGTGAGGCGATGTTCTCGATGCTTGCGCATGTGATTCCTGGTTCCAAGGTGCTGGACCTATTCGCTGGCTCTGGTGCTCTGGGCTTGGAAAGTCTTAGCCGTGGGGCAGAGAGCTGTGTGTTTGTCGATGAGAGCCGCGAGTGTGTGAATACAGTGAAGCTGAATCTGGCTACTTTACGCTTGAAAGGCGGTAAGGTGGTGCAGAATGATGTCATCAAAATGCTCAGTAGAGTGACGCTGACGCAGTATGATGTTATTTTCGCTGATCCTCCTTATTGGAAAAACGTGGGCGATAGAGATTTCGTACGAGAGATGTTTGAGATAGAGGGGTTCGCTAATATCCTTGCAGATGACGGCATGCTGGTTATCGAGGCGGATGAGAGGGCAGAGATCGACTGCGGTGAGATGTGGGAGCAGATCGATAGACGTAAATACGGCGGCTGTGCGATCTTTTTCTTCCAGAAGAAAGGAGTAGTTGAGTAGCATGGGCAAGTTTTTCGTCCTCACGGTCTATAATATACTGCTGCCTGTTTTCTTCATCATGGCCTTCCCGGCTTGGCTGTTGAAGATGGCGAAACGCGGCGGGATAGGCTCGGGTCTGTTAGAGAGATTTGGCCTATTTAAAGAAGACGAGTTGTTAGAAGAACAAGGAGTCATCTATATCCATGCCGTTAGCGTGGGGGAGGTGTTGGTTGCCATTAAGTTGATCAACGAATGGCTGCTCCAGCATCCACTGGAAAGGATCTTACTTGTGCCTACCACCGCGACCGGCCATGCTGTAGCTAAGGAACACGCACCGCAGGGAGTCAGGGTCATCTACAGTCCGCTAGATTTTGGGTTCATTCTTAGGCGTGTTTTTCGCAGATTCGCACCCAAGCAGATCATCCTTATGGAGTCAGAAATCTGGCCGAACATGCTGCATGTGGCGCAGAAATTATCGATTCCAGTCAACATAGCCAATGCTAGGTTATCACCACGCTCAGAGAAACGTTACCTCAAGCTAGGCTTCATCTTACGGCCACTTTTAGAAATGTTAGGCAAGCTCTGCGCGCAAGACTCAGGCGATAAATCACGCTGGGAGTCTGTTGGTGTTCCCGCTGAGAGAATCACAGTCACGGGAAGTGTCAAGTTTGATCAATCGGGCGCAGGTAAACCACAGCAACGTGCAGAATTTGGACAGATGTTAGATGGAGTTTCTGGGGGTAAAAAAATCATTGTTGCAATCAGTACCCATGCGGGTGAGGAGGCGTGGATCGCAGCGGGGCTGAAGGATCTAGCCGATGAGATCTGCTTAGTCATCGTCCCGCGTCATGCTGAGCGCAGGGCTGAGGTGGTCAGCGATATAGAGAGCGAGGGCTACGATGTGGTGCTGCGGAGCGATTATGAGGCTAAGCCGGGAGCTTGCTTTGTGATTGATAGCACCGGCGAGCTACGAGACTGGACCGCGCATGCGGACGTAGTGATCGTAGGGAAATCAATTCTAGGCAAGGGCGGACAAAACCCAACCGAGGCTATGTCCGTCTCAGTCCCTGTGCTCACTGGTGGCGATATGAGAAACTTTGAGCCTCTTGTGACTCAGCTCAGAGAAGCTGGGGGAATAAGAATGTTCAGTAATGAGCAGGAGATGCTAGATTCTGTGAGAGAGTTGCTCGATGGGGATTCACTAACAGGAGCTGCTCAAGCGCAGGCAGCGCTCAAAGTCCTAGAAACACATCAAGGTGCGTCTAGCAGGACGGTGGAAGCTCTGTGGAGTTAGATCATCGGTATCATTTGATCTAGCTTCGCTTTGGTTGCTTCATTATTTTGGCTCTCCGTCAGATACGCATGATGTTTATTAGACTGCTAAGCCAACTTTTTGTTGTAATTAAGTCAGTTATGTCTCCCACGATGCAATTCGATTTTAAAGAAATTTGGGCCTAATAAACTTTGATAGCTAATAGAT